>NZ_JDWI01000024.1:0-101657 GCF_012932765.1 Rhizobium sp. 57MFTsu3.2 | reverse complement strand
CTCCGAGCGGATGCCGAACAGGTAGCCAATGAACAGCGCCTTGAACATCAAGGTCGGATCGAGCGGCGGGCGGCCGTTGTCGGCGCAATAAAGCCCCGCAACACGATCATGGATGAAGGAAAAGTCGATCACCGCGTCGATCTTGCGCAGCAGGTGATCCTTCGGCACCAGACTGTCGAGCGTCACCATCTCAAGAGCCGTCTGGGTGGGGGCAGGTTTCTTCAACATGTCCCAATGAATCACAAACCCCCAGACGGTGCCAGGGGTTTGTCAGCAATCTGAGGCCCGGTTTTCACCGGGCCAATTGCATCACTGGGGGAGTAAGCTCTTTCAGGCCGATGCGGCCATATACGGGTCAGCACTCACGAGAGCGCTGCGGAGTTTTTCCATCGCCCGGCTTTCGATCTGCCGGACGCGCTCCTTGGAAATGCCGAGATCTGCACCGAGTTCCTCAAGCGTAGCGCCATCTTCGGCGAGCCTGCGGGCGCTGATGATCTTCATTTCCCGCTCATTGAGGTGCTTCAGGGCCGAAGCGAGCCAATTGCGACGGCGCTCGCCGTCGATCATGTTCGATACCTGCTCGTCAGGCAGAGGATCGTCGCTCACGAGGAAATCCATCTTCTCGGCGCTGTCGGCATCACCCGAGACTGAGGGCGCCTGGAGCGAGGCGTCATTGCTCGAGAGCCTGGCGTCCATTGTCTGGACGTCTGAAAGGCTGACGCCGAGGGCTGCCGCGATTTCCTGGTGGATGGACTGGAGCGTGAGCTGCGTGTCGCCCCTGGCAAGCTTGGCGCGCAGACGGCGAAGATTGAAGAACAGGGCCTTCTGGGCAGAACTCGTACCGCCGCGAACAATCGACCAATTGCGAAGGATGTAGTCCTGGATAGAGGCGCGGATCCACCAGCTTGCATAGGTGGAGAAGCGGACATCGCGCTCGGGCTCGAAGCGGGCCGCGGCCTCCAGCAGACCGACGTATCCTTCCTGGACAAGGTCGCTCATGGGCAGGCCGAAATTGCGAAATTTCCCGGCCATGGAGATAACGAGACGCATATGGGCCATGGCGATCTGGTTGCGGGCACCACGATCATCATTGTTCTTCCAGCGGATTGCGAGATCGTGTTCCTCTTCGCGAGCAAGGTAGGGAGCCGCCATGGCGATTTTGATCATGCGCCGGTCTGCTGACATGTTCTTCATATCGGTCTCCTGAGGCGTGACGCCAAAAAAGGGCAAAGAAATCTTGCTTCCGGACATTGGCTGCCCAGATCAAATTCATGTCTTGAACGTATAAAGGCCCCGAACTCTGGACGTTTCCAGATGGGGCCCTAGCTTAGGGTTATGCGCCGGTAATACGGCCGGGTAGGACCAGTTTCTTCAAGTTGCCGGATAGGCAGAACGTGGAAGGCATGATCCGCTCCTCATCGATCGTTTCCAGGATGCGAGCGTTCGAGGAGGGTAATGTCAGTTCCCGACGCGGTCCGCAGCTACATCTTTAAAACGCGCCACGTCGGAAAAAGTTCCAATAAAAAACCCGGCACAAGGCCGGGTTTTTTGCAGGAAAAACAAGGAGAGCTTATGCAGCTTCATCCTGAGATTCGTCTTCCTCGATTGCCTTGCCGCGCTTCGGACCCTTGTTGAGGTTGGTCTCGACGAGGCGAACGGCTTCGGTTTCCGACATCTTGTTCACGGCAGCGATTTCGCGTGCCATGCGATCAAGTGCAGCTTCATACAGCTGGCGTTCGGAATAGGACTGTTCCGGCTGGTTCTCGGCGCGATAGAGATCGCGGACAACTTCAGCAATGGAAATGAGGTCGCCGGAATTGATCTTCGCATCATATTCCTGGGCGCGACGGGACCACATGGTACGCTTGACGCGCGCCTTGCCCTGCACAACCTTCAATGCACGCTCGACGAAATCGGTTTCGGAGAGCTTACGCATGCCGATGCTCATGGCCTTGGCGACCGGCACTTTCAGGCGCATCTTGTCCTTCTCGAAATCGATAACGAAAAGTTCAAGCTTCATGCCTGCTACTTCTTGCTCTTCGATGGCGCTGATGGTACCGACGCCATGTGCGGGGTACACGATCGATTCACCGGTCTTGAAGCCGTGACGTGCGGAAGAAGGTTTTTTCTGCTGGGTCGTCATTCTATTCAAACACTCCCTGTTACGCTCCCGGCTGCAGCCGGAGCCGGGTCAGTCAAGCCCGGATGAGACGGTCGGATCCGTCGGGTGACTTACTTCTGGTCCCACCGGACAAAAACAAACATCTCCATGCGCACAAGCTTAGAGCCTCACAGCTCAAGGCGTTGATATGTCACGGAAACCGCGTTTTTGGATTTGTTTTGCTTTCGTGGTGGTTTGGGCATACTTCATGCCGCAAATGGATCAGTGTCGGCAAGCTATCACAAAAATATGACGAAATCAATAATTTGCTGCACCTGAGTCATGCGCGCAACACATGACACCCATATGCTGCAGGCACGCTTCAGGCATTTTCTACGTCACTGAACCCGGTTTCAGGCCGAGGTTTGGGGCCGGAAGATCAGTCGCCCGCTCCGGGCTTCTCCGAGAAGTACTTCTCGAACTTGCCGGTTTCGCCGTCCATTTCCTTGGCTTCCGGCATGGCATCCTTCTTGATCGTGATGTTCGGCCAAATGCTCGCATATTCGGCGTTGACCTTGAGCCACTTGTCGAGGCCCGGCTCCGTATCCGGCTTGATGGCTTCGGCAGGACATTCCGGCTCGCAAACGCCGCAGTCGATGCATTCGTCAGGATGAATGACGAGGAAGTTCTCGCCTTCATAGAAACAGTCGACGGGGCAGACTTCCACGCAATCGGTATATTTGCAACGAATGCAATTGTCGGTCACGACATAGGTCATGAAGAACTCCAGGACTTCCACACAATGGGGCCGGGCAACCTGGAACGTCGCGCCTTTCCCCTAACCGGAAAGGAAGCAGTGAAATGCGGGGGAGGCATTTACGCTATCCGGCAAGTTGATTGTGACGTATCGGCTTTGTCTGCGGATTTCAAGAATAAAGACGTCGCAAAACCCGGCTGTTCGGACAGAGTTTTCTAATCCTCGTCCGACATCAGCTTGTCGATTGCACGGCGGTCCTTTTTCGTGGGTCTGCCCGTGCCCGTAGCGCGCATCGCCTGTTCGTAAGGTGTCAGGCGCTTTGCCTCGTCGGGTGGCGGAGTCAGGTCCTCATAGAGCAGTCGGGCTTCCTCGTAGGGACCACGTCGCTCGCCGCCCGATTTGACGATGAGGACAACATCGCGGCGCTCCAGCGCCAGCTCGACCCTGTCGCCCGTCTTGACCATCTGGCTCGGTTGAAGGGCGCGCTCGCCATTGATCCGCACATGCCCGGATTGAATGTGGCTTTGTGCCAGCGAGCGCGATTTTACCATGCGCGTGAAGAACAGCCACTTGTCGATGCGCTGCCGCGAACCGCTTCCTGGCTGTGTCTCACTGCTCATCCGCCTACTTCTTCATCTGCTCCTTCAAGGCAGCGAGCTTGGCGAAAGGAGAATCCGGATCGATCGGCTTTTCCTTGCGCGGTGGCTTTGCCTCGAAGCGCAACGGCTGTGGTCCGCCACGGTTGTTGTTGCGATCCTTGCGGTCGCCACGGTCCTGACGGTCGCCACGCTGTTCGTTGCGGTCACCGCGTCCCTGCTGTGGCTTGCCGCCATCCTTGCCGCGATGCTGGCGGTTGCCGTCGCGGCCCTCGCCATTCGCAGCACCCTGGCGGCGATGTTCGGACCCCCGGTCCTGGCCGCGATTGTTGCCGCCACGGCGTTCGCCCGGGCTGCGAGCCTGACGCTGGTTGTCCGTACGGCCACCAAGGCGCCAGAGAAGGACCGGCTTCGGCTCCTCGGCTTCTTCGGAATTTGCGATGACCGGCTGTTCGACTGCCACTGCTTCAACAGCAGCTGGGGCTTCGGATGGGGCTTCCTCCGATGCGCTGTCGGCATCGTCGTGATCTGCCTTCTCTGCATTATCCTCAACCGCCGTCTCGGTCGCCGGCGCTGCGGCAGCGTCCTGAGCCGACAGATGGGCAGCTGCCTCTTCCGCCTTGACAGCATCGGCGCGATAGCCGAGCCCCTTCAGGATCTCTTCCATGTCCTCCAGCGTTGCGCCGAGGATCGAAAGCATGGCGGTTGTCGTCGTGAAACGGCGACCGTCATAAGCGCCTTCGGGACGATTGGCCTGGCCCGGCTTCCACTGAAGGAGCGGGCGAATAATGTCGGCCAGGCGCTCCAGAATGTCGATACGGACCGCGCGTTTGCCAAGGAACCGGAAGCCGGCCAGCTTGTAGAAGGTGCGCTCGAAGCCCGGATCGGTAACGACCGAGGTACGGCCTGCCGCCAGCACGGGAATGAGATCGCCATAACCTGGCTTGTCGAGGCCATCATTCTTCAACGCCCAGAGGAGCGTGATGAGCTCTGCCGGGGCGGGCTTGAGAAGTGCCGGAACGAAGATGTGGTAGGCGCCGAAGCGGACACCGTAGCGGCGCATTGAGGCCCGCGCATCCTGATCCAGCGACTTCACTTCTTCGGTCACGTCGCGCCGGAACAGTACGCCGAGGTTCTCGACAAGCTGGAATGCCAGGCCCTTTGCAAGGCCCTGCAGGTCCTCTGCGCGGGACAGATCGTCAAGCGGCTTCAGAACGGTGCTGATGTGATGATTTACGAAGCGCTCGATCCGAGCGGCCACGTGGTCGCGGGCATTGCCGGTCAACTGCTCGTCGGCGAGAATGATGACACGCGGGCGCATGACATGATCGCTGCCTGCCAGGCGCGCCACCGGGTCGCCCAACCAACGGATCGAACCGTCGGAGCTGATCGCGAGATCGCCATTGCCGGCCGCATGGAGGCGAGCCGCACGTGCCTCGAATTCCAGAGCGAGCGCCTTCTGCGAAGCAGACTGGACAGCCTTAGCGTCCGGTCCCTCCGCTCCCGAAATGGGCGTGAACCGGAATCCCGACAGTTGCCCCACATGATGTCCTTCTACGAAGACATCGCCATTTACACTGATTTCAGCTTCCAGCATCGCATTCTCTCTCAGGCGCTTCATGAGCACAGATGTCCTGCGATCAACAAAGCGTTTCGTCAACCTTTCATGTAACGCATCGGACAATCGATCTTCGATTTCCCGCGTCTTTTCCTGCCAGTGTGTCGGATCGGCAAGCCAATTGGGCCGATTCGATACATAGGTCCAAGTCCTTATCTGCGCGATTCGCGCCGAAAGCGTGTCAATCTCACCGTCTGTTCGATCCGCGCGATATACCTGCTCGGCAAGGAAGTCCTCGTTTACCGTGCCATAGCGGACGAGATCGGAAAAGAGGGTGGAGATCAGATCGGCGTGTTGGGCCGGTGTAATGCGGCGATAGTCAGGAAGCGCGCAGGCTTCCCACAGTTTCTCGACGCGCGCCGGATTGTTCGCAAGGTCGATGATCTCGGGGTAGCGCGACAGATGTTCCAGCGCTTGCTGGTCTACGGCGGGGAGCGCGCGTGTCAGGCCAGAAACCGTAGGGCCGGTCTCAAGGCTCACGCGGAGCGCATGCAGGGAGCTGAAGTCGAGGTTCTTCGTGCGCCACTGCAGCACCTTCACATTGTCGAACTCGTGGCCTTCGATGCGTTCAACCAATTCCTCATCAAAGGGATCGACCTGACCGGTGACGCCAAACGTCCCGTCGCGAACATGTCGACCGGCACGGCCGGCAATCTGCCCAAGTTCGGCGGGGTTGAGGTTACGAAACTGATAGCCGTCGAATTTGCGATCCTGCGCGAAGGCGACGTGGTCGACGTCGAGATTGAGGCCCATGCCGATCGCATCCGTGGCGACCAGATATTCCACATCGCCGGCTTGGTAGAGTGCCACCTGCGCATTGCGGGTGCGCGGACTGAGGGCTCCGAGAACGACGGCGGCCCCGCCGCGCTGCCTGCGGATCAACTCGGCAATCGCATAGACTTCGTCGGCAGAGAAGGCGACGATCGCCGAGCGCTGCGGGAGGCGGGTAATCTTCTTCTGTCCGGCATAGAACAGGTGGGAAAGCCGGGGACGCTCGACGATGGTAATTCCAGGGAGCAGTTGCTGCAGGATCGGACGCATTGTACCGGCGCCGAGCAACAGCGTCTCGTCGCGGCCGCGCAGATGAAGGATCCGGTCCGTAAAGATGTGCCCTCGCTCGAGGTCGCCGGCGAGTTGAACCTCGTCAATGGCGACGAACGCCGCCTTCGTCTCGCGTGGCATTGCCTCGACGGTGCAGACCGAAAAGCGGGCGTTGGGAGGCGATATTTTCTCTTCGCCCGTTACCAGCGCAACGTTTTGAATTCCGACCTTTTCGGCGACGCGTGTATAGACCTCGCGCGCCAGCAGCCGCAGCGGCAGCCCGATCACGCCGGTGCCATGGGCAACCATGCGCTCAATGGCATAATGCGTCTTGCCGGTATTGGTTGGTCCGAGCACCGCGGTTACTCCGCGCCCACTCAGTATCATCGGCTGCGATGTCAGTGTCATGGTCCTGCAGATGAGGCGAGGGTGCCCCAGGTCAAGTCAGCTCCTCTCCGAGCAGCACACACATGGACAGCCGTTGTCTCAAACGCAAGGGCCGATTTGAATTTACTCTGCAGTTTTCTGTTGCGCGAATAGCTTGCAGATTGCTCGTTTTGCGATTCGGAACAGCTTGAGAACGAATCGGAGACGAATCGCAGACTCCGCATGATTCAGTGTTTGTTCACGGCTAAGTATTGATTTTGAATCACTTTTTCCCACAAGATGCTGAATCGCGAAATTCGCGGCATACGTGCAACGCGATCTATGTCCAGGCTGTCAATGTCGTTTTGCCCGAAAAAGACGAGCGACATCTGCCGTATCTTTTGTCATGGGTTAATATTACGCGGCGGGACGGAAAACGGCGCACGATGAGATCGTTTTGCCCTTAAATCCAAACATTTGATACAGATGGAACAAAAATCGGTGAGGTGTGTTTCTCGTCCATTCCAGGTGTAATGACCTCGAGGACTTGAACCATGCTTGGCACCATACTGCTCATTATCCTTATTCTGCTTTTGATCGGCGCCTTACCAAATTGGGGCTATAGCCGCGGATGGGGCTATGGACCTTCCGGCGGTTTAGGGCTAGTTCTCCTGATTATTGTTATTCTTGTGCTAATGGGTCGCATCTAAGCGACGAAAAAACTGGGAGTTATGTCATGATGAAGAAGATTGTGCTCATTGGCGCCCTCGTCGGCGCACTTGCTTCCTGCACGGCGACGGAACAGGGAACCGCAATCGGCGCGGGTTCCGGCGCTATTATCGGCGGTGCCGTCAGCCATAGCTGGGGCGGTGCTGCAATCGGTGCTGTTGCCGGCGGTCTCGCTGGCGCACTGATCGGCCAGTCCGTTGAACGTCGCGGCTACTGTGTCTACAGAGACCGCTACGGCCGCCGCTACGAGGCACGTTGCCCGCGCTACTAAGGCGATAGGATTACTATTTTTGAGATCGAAAGCGCCGGCCCGACCGGCGCTTTTTGTTTGAACACCCGCCGGATCAGCGTAACTGCCGACAACAAAAAAGCCGCCTCGTTTCCGAAGCGGCATAATTTTCTCAGTGCATGCGGTGGACGATCAGTCCTTCGCGCGCTCGACGTAGGAATTGTCTTCCGTGGCGATCACGACGCGCGTGCCGGCGTTGATGTGCGGCGGCACCATAGTGCGCACGCCGTTCGACAGCATTGCCGGCTTGTAAGAGGACGAAGCCGTCTGGCCCTTAACGACCGGTTCGGTTTCCGTGATTTCGAGGGTCACGTGGCGCGGCAGCTCGAGAGCCAGCGGAACGCCTTCATGGATCGACAGGATGCAGGTCATGCCTTCCTGCAGATAGGCCTTCTGATCGCCCATCGTTTCATCGTTCACGACCACCTGGTCGTAGGTCGCCGGGTTCATGAAGTGGAAGCCTTCGCCATCTTCGTAGAGATACTGGAAGTTCACGTCTTCGACGAAGGCGCGCTCGACCTGTTCGGTCGTACGCCAGCGCTCGGAGACCTTGACGCCATCGACGATACGACGCATGTCGACCTGCGTAACCGGCGTGCCCTTGCCCGGATGAAAGTTCTGGGCCGTCAGAACGACGTAGAGCTTGCCGTCCACGTCGAGAACGTTGCCCTTGCGGACGGAAGAGGCGATGACCTTGACCATTAAGACTTCCTTGTAACTCGGCTTTTGGCGTCGTAGAGGACTGTCGATACTGCCCCGAAGACGCGATTGATTGTTCTTTGGGGGCGCAACTAACCTAAAATCCGGCAAATAGCCAGCCCTAGCGTTGGAAGGCCGGTCAGGACGATGCCAATGAATCCCTCGATCGCCAAAGTATCGCCGTGGTGGACGCCGAGCGTGCATTTGGACCGCCGTCCGGTCCTGATCGGGCGCAATGCGATCCAGTCCGCGCTGCGCGGCTATTTCCTGCGCGAGGATTTTCTGGAGGTCGACACCGCGACGCTGCAGGTTTCGCCCGGCAACGAGGCGCATCTCCATGCATTTGCCACCGAAGCCTTGACGACGGACGGCCAGACGGCGGCGCCGCTTTACCTGCATACCTCGCCTGAGTTCGCCTGCAAGAAGCTGCTTTCGGCCGGCGAAAAGCGCATCACCTGTTTCGCCCACGTCTATCGCAACCGCGAGCGCGGCCCCTTGCACCACCCGGAATTCACCATGCTCGAGTGGTATCGCGTGGGCGAAAGCTATGAGAGCCTGATGATGGACTGCGTTCGGATCCTGGCGCTTGCTGCGGAAACCATGAAGACGACGCGGCTCACCTATAAGGGCCGGGATTGCGATCCGTTTGCCGGACCGGACCGGATCAGTGTCGCCGCGGCTTTCGAGCGCTATGCCGGCATTGATTTGTTGGCATCCGTTTCCGCCGATGGTGCGACGGACCGGGCGCATCTCGCTGACCAAGTGAAGCGGATCGGCATGCGCGTTGCAGACGACGATGGCTGGGCGGATTTGTTCAGCCGCGTGCTTGTCGAAAAGGTCGAGCCTCATCTGGGTTTCGACCGTGTGACCATTCTTGACGAATATCCGGTGTCGGAAGCGGCACTGGCGCGCCCATCGGCGCTTGATCCCCGTGTTGCGGAACGTTTCGAGGTCTATGCCTGCGGCGTCGAGCTTGCAAACGGCTTCGGCGAGCTCACCAATCCGGCGGAACAGCGCCGTCGCTTCGAGATCGAGATGTCTGAAAAAGCTCGCATCTACGGCGAGAGCTATCCCCTGGACGAGGATTTTCTGGAAGCGCTTGCCATCATGCCCGAGGCAAGTGGCATCGCTCTCGGCTTCGATCGGTTGGTGATGCTGGCAACCGGTGCGTCGCGGATCGATCAGGTAATGTGGGCGCCGGTCGCGGAGTACGGCAGATGAACAGTATCGGGCCTATCAAGACCGTCGAAGGGCTGGAACGCGCAGGGCTGCTGGGTCAGAGAGACCGGGACGCGCTGGCTGATGTCGCCGCACGCTACGCCGTTGCATTGACTCCGACCGTTGCAGGTTTGATCGACCGCGCCGATGGCTCGGACCCGATTGCCCGGCAATTCGTGCCTGACGCAGCCGAGCTGATCGTTGCGCCCGAAGAGCGCGCCGACCCCATCGGCGACGAAGCCCATAGTCCCGTGCAGGGGATCGTTCATCGCTATCCCGACCGGGTGCTGTTGAAGGCCGTGCATGTCTGCCCCGTCTACTGTCGCTTCTGCTTTCGCCGCGAGATGGTTGGTCCGCAAGGCTTGGGCACGCTTGACCCCAAGGCAATGTCTGCGGCCTTTGCCTATATCCGTGACCATAAGGAAATCTGGGAAGTGATCCTGACGGGCGGCGATCCGCTCGTGTTGTCGCCGCGACGGCTGGAAGAAATTCTTCGCGAACTGGCATCGATCGACCACGTCAAGATCGTGCGGTTCCATACCCGGGTTCCCGTGGTTGATCCATCGAGGGTGGATGCGGCCCTGATTGCGGCCCTGAGAGCGAGTGGCAAGACCGTCTACGTGGCGCTGCACGCCAATCATCCTCGCGAACTGACCGCCGAGGCGCGCGCAGCATGCGCTCGCCTGATCGATGCCGGCATGGTGTTGGTCAGCCAATCGGTGCTTCTGAAGGGCGTCAATGATGATCCGGCGGTGCTGACGGAGTTGATGAAGGCCTTCGTCGAGACGCGTGTGAAGCCGTACTATTTGCATCATCCCGATCTGGCGCCCGGCACGAGCCATTTTCGGCTGACGATCGAAGAGGGGCAGAAGATCGTCGCCGCATTGCGTGGCCGGATTTCAGGTCTTTGCCAGCCCACCTACATACTCGACATACCCGGTGGCCATGGCAAAGCAGTGATCGCTCCTCAGTCGATCAGTGAGATGGGCGAAGGCTGCTATTCGGTTTCGGATTATCGCGGCGGCGAGCACCTGTATCCGCCGGTCGCCTAGTCAAAAATGGGCGAAAGAAGTGTTGTTATTGGACAATGTGACACAAGATCCGTTGGTCACCCAAAAATACAGCTCTCGAGCAAGATGTTGAAATCTAACACAAGCCCCCCTCTTCCCCGTTTCTTTCGTAGGAATTTAGCTGAGAAGCTTAGCTGACTTTAACTACGTCATTTAGGACAATTTTGTCTTTTCCAGACTACGCGTACTCCGAGAACAAGGCGGTTTCGCCACTCGAGATATGATCATCTTGGAGAAGTCATAATGAATACTACGATCCGTGAGCTCCTGGTCAAATTTGGAAAGCTCCCTGTCTCTGTCGACCAGGTTGCCGATGATGCCGACCTCTATGCGGTCGGCCTAACGTCTTTCGCTTCCGTGCAGCTTATGCTTGGCATCGAAGAAGCCTTTGATATCGAGTTTCCCGACAATCTCTTGAATCGCAAGTCTTTCGCCAGCATCGCGGCGATCGCAAGGACCGTTGACCAGATCAAAGATAGCCGGAAGGTCGCCTGAATGAACTTTCCGGTCAAAATCGCGCAAGAGGATCTTGCCGCCAGAGCCGCGCGCGTGTCAGCGATTGCGGCAAAGCATGCAGACTCCGTCGATTTTGAAGGGAGGTTCCCGCACGAAGCCGTGGAGGCAATGAGGGCCGAGCGCTTGCTAGGCGTTCAGATCCCACGCCATTTCGGTGGCGAAGGCGCGACGATCGCACAGATCGCCGAGTTATGCTCGATGCTTGGTCAGGCTTGTGCTGCGGCTGCCATGGTCTTCGCCATGCATCACATCAAGCTTTGCAGCCTTGTTGAGCACGGCGGCGAGAGCGAGTGGCATCGGGCCTTCATGCTACGTGTTGCTGCCGAGCAATTGCTGGTCGCGTCGGCAACGACGGAAGGCGGGATCGGCGGCAATCTCAGGAATAGCATCTGCGCGATCGAGGTGGATCGTGACATTTGCCGTCTGGAGAAAGATGCGACCGTCATATCCTACGGCTCCCACGCCGATGCGATCATGGTTACCTCGCGTGCCCACGCAACTGCCGCCTCTTCCGATCAGGTGCTGACCGTCTTTTTGAAGGAGCAGTACACGTTGGAAAAAACGCATACGTGGGACACGCTCGGCATGCGCGGTACCTGCTCGGATGGTTTCCTCTTCAAGGGCGAGGCTGCGGCCGAACAGATCCTGCCGAAGCCTTTCGCAGAGATCGCGGCGCAATCGATGCTGGCATCGTCGCACCTTCTTTGGAGCAGCGTGTGGTATGGCATCGCGGTCGACGCGGTTGGCCGTGCACAGGCGTTCGTGCGCGCCGCAGCGCGCAAGTCGCCGGGTACGCCACCGCCCGGAGCCTTGAGGCTCGCCGAGGTGTCAAACTTGCTGCAGATGGTTCGATCGAACGTTGTCGCCGGTCTGAAGGCCTACGAGGACGTCAGGAGCGACGCCGACAAGCTTTCTTCCATGGGCTTCGCCGTCACGATGAACAACGTAAAGATTGCCTCATCTGAGACGATCCTCGAGATCGTCAATCACGTGATGCTGATTTGCGGGATCATGGGCTACAAGAACGGCACGCCATTCAGCGTCGGCCGCCATCTGCGCGATGCCCACTCGGCGCAACTCATGATCTCGAACGACCGCATCCTCGGCAATACGTCGAGCATGCTTCTTGTTCACAAGCAGGACACTAGCTTACTGGGGTGACGATATGGACGTGCAGACAACGTTTCTGGACAGGCTCTTCGAATCGGGTCTCTTGATCGATACGGGCGTTGACGGTCTTTACGGGCGCAGCGGACAATTCGAAGACGTGATCGCCGCCTTCGAGCGCCTGATCGACAGGTTCGGCGGCGCCGATGGTGCGGAAGCGATGCGCTTTCCGCCCGGGATGAACCGCGCCTTCTTCGAGAAGAGCGGTTACATGAAGAGCTTCCCGCAGCTTGCCGGCACCGTTCACAGTTTCTGCGGCAGCGAACTCGACCACATCAGCCTCCTTCAATGCATGGAAGTGGGCGATGATTGGACCAAGGATCAACAGGCAACCGACATCGTGTTGACGCCTGCGGCCTGCTATCCGCTTTATCCAACTGTCGCTCGGCGCGGCAAATTGCCGATGAGCGGCGGCCTCTTCGATCTGCAATCCTATTGCTTCCGCCACGAGCCTTCGCAGGATCCTGCGAGGCAGCAGCTTTTCCGCATGCGCGAATATATTTGCATGGGGACCGAGCAGCACGTCACGGATTTCCGTCAACGCTGGATGGATCGCGGCGTCGAAATGATGCAGGCGGTCGGTCTGGGCGTGACCATTGATGTCGCGAACGACCCGTTCTTCGGCCGTGCCGGCAAGATGCTGGCCAATAATCAGCGCGATCAGAACCTGAAGTTCGAGCTGCTTATCCCGATCACCTCGGTTGCCAAGCCGACGGCCTGCATGAGCTTCAACTACCACCAGGACGCATTTGGTGCGAAATGGGGCCTGTACCTCGAAGACGAGAGCGTTGCGCACACCGCTTGCGTCGGCTTCGGGCTTGAGCGCATCGCGCTCGCGCTGTTTCATCACCACGGGCTCGAGGTCAAGCATTGGCCTTCCAAGGTGCGTCAAGCGCTGTGGGGCTGAATGAAACGATGAGAGCCGTCTTTCCGCGGGTCCGCCCGGACGGCTATCAACCGCATCCGCTCCATTCCGGCGAGCGCATGTGGCCTGAAACCAATTGCTATGTCGACCTCTGGATCGAAGTGCTGAGCGGCTGCGGTGCAGTACCGGAGGCGATGCTTGGCTTTACGCTTACGCAGGACTTCGAGGGCGATCAGTTCACCTTCTTCAAGGTGCCGCTCGAGGATCTAGAGTCACTCTATGACATCCGCGTCACTGAGCTTGCCATTTTCGACCGCGTCGAACGGCATATCGAGGTGCAGATCGCACGCGGGCGCCTTTGCCTGATCGAGATGGACTCGTTCTATATGCCCGATACTCAGGGTACCGCCTATCGGACCGAGCATGGCAAGACCACCGTGGCGATCAACAGGCTCGATCTCACCGGCAAGCGCGTGGAGTATTTCCACAATGGCGGCTATTTCCAGCTTGAGGGTGAAGACTTCGAGGGGCTGTTCCAGCTGCAACTGACGGCGGACGATCCGTCGTTCCTTCCCTACACCGAGTTCGCGAAATTTCCGGTTCGCATGCCGGATACGGCGCATGTCAGCACTATGGCACGCAGGCTTCTAGGAACTCACTTCGGTCGCCGCCCAGTCTCGAATCCGATTCGCGCCTTTGCCGAAGTGTTTCCGCAGCAGGTGGAAGCAGTCGCAGAGCGGCCGTTTGGCTTCTTTCACAAGTACGCATTCAATACGCTGCGCCAGTTCGGTGCCAATTTCGAGCTTGCCGGAGATCACCTGGCTTGGCTTTCTGCGAGCGAATTCGCGTCCGCAATTGAAGACGCGTGCCGAATTTCCGAAGTCGCGAAGTCCGTGCAGTTTCAGCTCGCCCGGGCGGTCACCCGGAAGAAATACGAGCCATTACGCACGGCGCTTGATCCGGCAGCCGATGCGTGGGATTCCATGATGGCTTCTCTCAAGGAGCGCTTGTGAAGCCGGGAGTCTAAGCATGCGGGGACGGTTGGCGAGTGTCGGTGCGGAGGAAACTCTGCTCGCCGAAGGTTGGAATCTGGTTCTGACGGAACCGGGCGCTTGTGCGACGCCGCATGACATTCCGTTGTCCGCGCAGTTTATCGCCGCCGAGGTGCCGGGGACCGTTGCCGCGGCATTGGAGAAGGCCGGGCACTTCGATCGTGAAAACCCGGAGCCGCTCGACACGCGCGATGCGTGGTATCTTTGCCGACTTTTTGACGTACAACCCGGCGACGCGCTTCTTCGCTTCGAGGGCTTGGCGACGCTGTGTCATGTTTTCCTCAATGGGCAGGAGATCCTGTCATCGGGAAGCATGTTCACCATGCACGAGATACCGGTGACGCTTTCCGGTGGCGACGAACTGGCGCTTTGCTTCCGGGCGCTGGCACCGCGGCTTGCCGAGCCCGGCCCGCGCGCTCGTTGGCGGCCGCAGATGATCACGCCGCAAGGCTTGAAGAATATTCGAACAACGCTGCTCGGGCGCATGCCGGGTTGGTGTCCGGAAGTTCATGCTGTCGGTCCGTGGCGCCCCATCACGCTTGTCCGGCGCGATGTCGTTTCGATTGACAACGTCTCTGTCCGCGCCGTGCTCGAGGCGGATAACACCGGGCGACTGAGCGTTTCGCTTCATGCAAATGTCAACAATCCGGATCTAGTGCTCCGGTGCGGAGGCGTTCAGCAGACATTCGAGAAGATCGGCGAGAATCACTATTCGGCAATCGTCAGGCTGGAGAACGTCGATCTCTGGTGGCCCCATACTCACGGCGCACAGTGCCTCTATGATTTCTCGATCCTCGTCGACGGCGTTGAGCATCACGCCAGCCGAATCGGCTTTCGGCGCATCGACGTCGACCGCGGAAAAGACGGAGAGGGTTTTGCGTTGTTGATCAACGGCGAGCGCATCTTTTGCCGCGGTGCGGTCTGGACCACGGCGGATATCGTCCGGCTGCCGGGTGGCAAGGCCGACTATGAGCCGTTCCTGCGCCTTGCCGCGCAGGCAGGCATGAACATGCTCCGCATTGGCGGCACGATGGCCTACGAAACGCGGGAGTTCTTTGAGCTCTGCGACGAGCTTGGTCTGCTCGTCTGGCAGGACTTCATGTTTGCCAATTTCGACTATCCGAAGAACAACAAGGCTCTCACTGCGCAAGTCCACGCGGAAGTCGAGGAATTGTTGCATGCCGTTCAGGGGTGCCCGTCGTTGGCGGTGGTTTGCGGCGGCAGCGAGATCTATCAGCAGGCCGCGATGCTGGGATTGCCGCAGGACTATTGGTCGGGTCCGATCACGGAGGAGATTATTCCGGCGATCGCCGGGCGTATGCGCCCCGACGTCCCCTATGTGCCAAATTCGCCTTCGGGCGGCGCGATGCCGTTTTCTCCGAATGCGGGAGTCACCCACTATTACGGGGTCGGCGCTTATATGCGCCCGCTTGACGACGCGCGCCGTGCCAACGTTCGCTTCGCGGCCGAGAGCCTGGCTTTCGCCCATGTTCCACAGCAGCGAACGCTGCAACGCCATCTGGATGTACCGCCGGTCCATAGTCCGCTATGGAAATCACGTGTCCCCCGCGATCGCGGCGCATCGTGGGATTTCGAGGACGTCAGGGATTTCTATCTGGCGGAACTCTATGGCGAGGATCCGGCGCGTCTCCGTCGTGAGGATCGTGATCGATACCTCGATCTCTCCCGCGTCGTCACCGGTGAAGTTGCGGAAGCGACGTTTGCCGAATGGCGCCGGAAGGGGTCGAGCTGCAACGGTGCGCTGGTCTGGACCCTGCAGGATCTAATGCCCGGAGCTGGTTGGGGTGTGATCGATTCAACCGGCGAGCCCAAGCCGGTGTGGTATGCCCTGCGCCGCGCTTTCCGGCCTGTGCAGGTCGTCGTGACCGACGAGGGCACAAATGGCCTCGACGTTCACGTCCTGAATGAGACCGAGCATGCTCTCCAGCTTGATCTCGAGCTGGTTTGCTTGCGGCATGGCAGGCAGCACGCCGTCAGCGGCGGCCGCATTCTGACCTTGGCGCCGAGAAGCTGTGAGACCTTTGCCGCCACTGATCTCTTTGGCGCCTTTTTTGACACGACTTACGCCTTCCGCTTCGGCCCGCCGTCTCACGACGTCACCGTCGCGCGCTTGCGTCTGCCGGACGGAGGTCCTGTGGTCGCCGATGCCTTTCATTTTCCGTTGGGGCGCTCCAAGGCCCTCCACGACGCCGAAATCCAAGTGTCGGTGGCGCCACAGGACGAAGGGTGGGTCGTCGATCTCGCAGCCGACAGGTTCGCCCAGTCGGTCCACCTCAACGTCGATGGCTATCGGCCGGAGGATGATTGGTTTCATCTTGCGCCTGGCGCTAGCAAACGCGTCAGTCTGCTTCCGACGGCTGGAAGGACAGACGGAGAGGCACCCTCGGGTGAGGTCACAAGCCTTGGCGGCACGCGGGCGCTTTCCTTTTGACACCTCCAGCCTGCTCCTTGTTGAGCGGGCTGGAACGGCAGTTCAGAAGGCCTTGAAGGTCAGTGTCGTCAGGGAACGCACGATGCCGGGGATGTTGGCGATGTTATCGTTGATGAACTTGCCAATGTCCTGCCCCTCTTCGATGTAGACCTTGAGCAGGAGATCATAGTCGCCGCTCGTCGAATAGAGCTCCGAAGCGCGCTCGGTCTGGTAGATGGCATCGGCGACTTCGTAGGTCTTGCCTGGCGCGCACTGGAGCTGAACGAAAATTGGCTTCATCGGAGTTTCCTGCATCATATTCTGGTTCGGCGCATAATGATCGAAAGCGCCATGTCGGCGCAAGGCTTCAGATCGCGGCTTCTCGAACGATCCAGTCGCGAAATGCATCCAGCGGCGCGTAGTCGGCCCGTTCTGGCGGATAGGCAAGATAGTAGTGCTCGCGGCTTTCCGTTTCGCGATCAACGGCTGCAACAAGGTCGCCGCGTTTCAATTCATCTTGAATCAGGAACGTCGGCAGCAGCGCAACGCCGAGACCGGCCATCGCTGCTTGGGCTGCCGTCGCGAACTGATCGAAGAGCATGCCGTGCACGGTTTGAAAGCTCACGCCGTTGTCCGCAAACCAGCGCTCCCATGCATCCGGGCGCGTCGTCAGGTGCAGCAGCGGGGCTTCGAGTAGATCCTGTGCCGCGTTGATCGCATGTCGGCTGCGGAATTCGGGGCTGCAGGCCGGAATGGTCTTCTCCGACATTAGAAATGTCAGCTCCGCGCCCGGCCAATGAGCGTGGCCGAAGTGAATGGCCGCGTCGATCGAATCGAGCCGGAAGTCGAAGGGTGACAGCCGGGTGACAAGATTGATCGTCACTCCCGGATTGGCGGCAAGGAAACCTCCCAGCCGGGGTGCCAGCCAGCGCGTCCCGAAGGTGGGAAGAATCGCCAGGTTGAGCGTACCACCATGCGGATTGGCACGAAGATTGAGTGATGCGCTCGAAATGCGCCGCAGCGCCTCGCGTATCTCGCGGGCATAGCCGTCGCCGGCCAGCGTCAACCGCACGGTTTGGCGCTCGCGCACGAAGAGTTCGACCCCGAGCTGCTCTTCCAATGCCTTGATCTGGCGGCTGACAGCGCTCTGAGTAAGGTCGAGTTCGCGCGCGGCGGCCGTCACGCTGCCGGTGCGGGATACAGCCTCGAAGGCGATAAGCAGGGATGTCGACGGAAGAAAACGTCGTGATGGCAGCATCAATCATTCCATTTCAGAATAAGCTATTTCCTAAATGTCGATATTTACGCCTTATTCGGCTTTGTAAAGTCATCCATCTGACAGAATCGGAATGAACTGAAAATACGATCGAACTGCCTGTTACGCACTCCTGGCTACGATCGGCAACCTGATCAGCGGTTTAACAAGCAATCGCACGGCGCTAGAATGCCGCCTGCTTAATGGATGGATTTTGATCGATGCTGAACGATCCCCGCTCCCACGGCCTCTGGGAAAAAACCGCTCCTCAGCCGCCCGTGACACCGGCGCTCGCAGGCGCTGTGAACGCCGACGTCGTAGTCGTGGGCGGAGGCTATACAGGCCTTTCCTCAAGTCTCCATCTGGCGGAAGCGGGCTCGAAGGTCGTGTTGCTGGAAGCCAAGGAAATCGGCTTCGGCGGTGCGGGCCGCAATGTCGGCCTCATCAATGCCGGCATGTGGGTCATGCCTGATGACCTTCCCGGTGTTCTCGGCCCGGTCTATGGCGAGCGGTTGTTAGACCTGTTGGGCAACGCGCCGCGGCTCGTGATGGAGTTGATCGACAAGCACGGCATCGCATGCGAGCTTGAACGAAACGGCACGCTTCACGTCGCCGTTGGCGAAAGTGGCTTGAAGGAAATCGAGGATCGCGCGCGGCAATGGGCGGCACGCGGCGCTCCGGTGACGCTGCTGGACGCGGCGGAGACGGCCAAGCGTGTCGGCAGCAGCGCCTATACCGGGTCGTTGCTCGACATGCGCGCAGGCACGCTGCAGCCGCTCGCCTACGCCCGCGGGCTTGCGCATGCGGCCGTCAAGGCTGGCGTTTCAATCCACACGTCGAGCCCGGTCATCGGAACTGAGCGGAAGGGCAATCGCTGGACCGTGAGGACCGCAAAGGGAGAGGTTACGGCCGACTGGATCATCGTGGCGACGGACGCCTACAGCACCGGCCCTTGGGAAGCGGTACGCAACGAGCAGGTCCATCTGCCCTATTTCAATCTTGCAACCCGGCCGCTCAGCGACAATTTGCGCCGCTCGATCCTTGCCGGGCGCGAAGGCGTTTGGGATACGAAGGAAATCCTCTCCTCCTACCGCATGGACCAGGCGGGACGCTTGGTCTTCGGCAGCGTCGGTGCGCTGCGCAACACCGGGCTTCAAATCCACACGGCCTGGGCCAAACGGTCCTTGAAAAAGCTCTTTCCGCAGCTTGGCGATGTCGAGTTCGAATGCGAGTGGTACGGCAAGATCGGGATGACCGACAATGCGCTGCCCCGCTTCCACAGGTTTGCGCCGAATGTTGTGGGCTTCTCCGGCTACAACGGTCGCGGGATCGCGCCCGGCACAGTGTTTGGCCGCACGCTCGCCCAGCTCATCCTGGGGCAGACGACGGAAGCGGACTTGCCACTGCCCCTTACAGCACCGTCCGAACCTAGCTTCCGCGCGGTGAAGGAAATGTGGTACGAAGCCGGCGCCCAAGTGGCCCATTTCGCAGACGCCCGATTTTGAGAACCAAGGTTGACCCCATGACCATCTCTGCACTTGATCTCGCCACTGAGACGAAAAAACTGCTCACGGAACTGGGCGTCCGCGCCGACCGCTATACCGGCGGCACCCTTCGCGTTACCTCGCCGGTAACCGGCAAGGAGATCGGTGCGCTGAAGGAGCATTCTGCCTCGGAAGCAAAGGACGCCATAGAGGCGGCACACAAGGCATTCCTCGAATGGCGGGCTGTCCCGGCTCCGAAGCGCGGCGAACTCGTCCGCCTGCTCGGCGAAGAACTCCGCGCGGCAAAAGCCGCACTCGGCCGCCTGGTCTCGATCGAGGTTGGCAAGATCGCCTCCGAGGGGCTCGGCGAAGTCCAGGAAATGATCGACATCTGCGACTTTGCCGTCGGCTTGTCGCGTCAGCTCTACGGTCTGACCATTGCCACCGAACGCTCAGAGCATCGGATGATGGAAAGCTGGCACCCCTTGGGCGTGGTCGGCATCATCTCGGCCTTCAATTTCCCGGTCGCCGTCTGGTCCTGGAATGCTGCCCTGGCGTTGGTTTGCGGTAACTCGACAGTCTGGAAGCCTTCTGAGAAGACGCCGCTGACAGCGCTTGCCGTTCAGGCATTGTTTGAGAAGGCATTGAAGCGGTTCGTTGCCGAAGGGGGCGTAGCACCTTCGAACCTGTCGACGTTGCTCATTGGTGGCCGCGATGTCGGGGAAGTGCTCGTCGACCATCCCAAGGTGCCGCTCGTCTCGGCGACCGGTTCGACGGCCATGGGCCGCGTTGTCGGTCCCCGCCTGTCACAGCGCTTTGCGCGATCGATCCTCGAACTCGGCGGCAACAATGCAGCGATCATCTGCCCAACGGCCGATCTTGACCTGACGCTGCGTGGCGTTGCCTTTTCGGCCATGGGCACGGCCGGTCAACGCTGCACGACGCTGCGTCGCCTGTTCGTGCACGAGAGCGTCTATGACAAGCTCGTTCCACGCCTGCAGAAGGCCTATGGCTCGGTGTCGATCGGCAACCCACTGGAAACGGGGACGCTTGTCGGGCCTCTGATCGACAGGCAGGCCTTTGCGAACATGCAGTCGGCTCTTGAGCAAGCGAAGGCTGCCGGTGGCAAGGTTACCGGTGGCGAGCGCGTCGAGAACGGTGCGGGAGACGCCTTCTACGTCCGGCCGGCGCTCGTTGAAATGCCTGTTCAGGCCGGCCCCGTCGAGCATGAGACATTTGCGCCGATCCTCTACGTGATGAAGTACACGGATTTCGATGAGGCTCTGGAACTCCATAACGCGGTGCCGCAGGGATTGTCTTCTTCGATCTTCACGAACGATATGCGGGAGGCCGAGACCTTCGTTTCTGCTCGCGGTTCGGACTGCGGTATTGCCAACGTCAACCTCGGTCCGTCCGGGGCCGAAATTGGTGGTGCCTTCGGCGGTGAAAAGGAAACTGGCGGCGGTCGCGAATCTGGTTCGGATGCCTGGAAAGCCTACATGCGCAGGGCGACGAACACGGTCAACTACGGCAAGACGCTGCCGCTTGCCCAGGGCGTCAAGTTCGACGTCGAATGATCATTGCTGCATTGCAGCCGAAAGGGTGATGACATAACACGTCATCACCCTATTTCGTTTTGCAGGTTGCCATGCATTTCACCCTAGCTGTGGCGGAAACGCTCGTTGTCGATGCCTTGACGCGCAATCGTGTGGACGAGGCCAATGCGCGCTCGGTCGCCAGGGCACTCGTTGCCGCCGAAGCTGCCGGACAAGGCGGTCATGGCCTGCGCCGGGTCGAGGCCTACGCAAAGCAGGCGAAGGCAGGCAAGGTCGACGGATTTGCCAGGCCGCAGCTCGAACGGCAGTTTCCCGCCGTCGTGCGCATCGATGCCTGCCATGGCTACGCCTATCCAGCCTTTGATCTTGCCGCTGCGGCGCTTCCGGAGATCGTCAGGGAGCAGGGTATCGCCTTGGCAGCGGTTCATCGTTCGCACCACGCCGGCGTGCTTGCCTTGACCGTCGAGCGCTTTGCGGACATGGGGTTTGTCGCTCTGATGGTTGCCAACGCCACGGCGTCCATGGCCGCCTGGGGCGGGCGCAAACCCGTCTTTGGAACGAATCCGATCGCGTTCGCTGCGCCGATCCCGGCAGCCGACCCGCTCGTTATTGACCTGGCGCTTTCGCGCGTCGCCCGCGGCAAGGTGATGGCTGCGCGCCAGAAAGGCGTCGCTATCCCTGCGGATTGGGCCTTTGACCGCAATGGCCAGCCGACGACGGATGCGGTTGCGGCACTCGAGGGGACGATGGCCCCATCCGGCGAAGCCAAGGGGGCAGCGCTGGCGATGATCGTCGAATTCCTCGCCGGCGCACTGACCGGGGCCAATTTCTCTTTCGAGTCCTCCTCGCTTTTTGACGACAAGGGTTCGGCGCCCGGCCTCGGGCAGATGCTTGTCGTGATCAACCCTGTCGCCAGCGGTGGAAAGGGCGTGGCGGAACGGCTGGCCAGGCTGGTGGACGAGATTTCATCCGACCCCGGAGTGCGGCTTCCGGGGCGTCGCGGCCAGACTGCCCGACGCCAGGCGCTGGAGCATGGCATCGATGTCGAGGACGAAGTGATTGCGACGATCTGCGAGCTCTAGAACGATTCTAAAGTTGATCAATGGTTTCAAGTATTTGTGATATTTGTGCCATCACTAAAACTTGAAATTCCAAATCAACAAAAATATACGGCTCATCATCCCGGGATCCCCGGTGAAACAATGGAGGGCTTCATGACAACTTCCCTTAATCGCCTTTCCGGCGCGCTGGCGCTTGCCGCCTCGCTCGTTGCCGCAACTTCGCTGGCCACCGGCGCCGCTGTCGCGCAGGAATCCGAAGGTATCGTCGTCTACAATGCGCAACACGAGAGCCTCGGGCGCGAGTGGATCGATGCGTTCACCAAGGCAACCGGCATCAAGGTAACGGTGCGCCAGGGCAGCGACATGCAGCTCGCCAACCAGATCGTGCAGGAAGGGGACGCGTCGCCGGCCGACGTATTCCTGACCGAGAACTCTCCGGCCATGACGCTGGTCGATGCCGCCGGCCTGTTTGCACCGGTCGACAAGGAAACGCTCGAGCAGGTTCCAGAGCAATATCGTCCGTCTGATGGCATGTGGACCGGCATTGCCGCCCGTTCGACGGTTTTTGCATACGACAAGACGAAGCTGACCGAAGACAAGTTGCCGAAATCGCTGCTCGACCTCGCGGATCCGGTCTGGAAGGGTCGTTGGGGCGCTGCACCTGCTGGTGCTGACTTCCAGGCGATCGTCAGCGCTTTGCTCGAGCTCAAGGGCGAGGAAGCGACCGCGGCCTGGCTCAAGGCGCTCAAGGAAAACTCCACGCCATATAAGGGCAACAGCGTCGCCATGAAGGCGGTCAATGCCGGCGAAGTCGAGGGTGCGGTGATCTATCACTACTACTGGTTCGGCGATCAGGCGAAGACCGGTGAGAACAGCAAGAACGTTGCCCTCCACTACTTCAAGAACCGGGATCCCGGCGCCTTCGTCAGCATTTCCGGCGGCGGCGTTCTGAAGTCGAGCCAGCATGCCAAGGAGGCTCAGACCTTCCTCAAGTTCGTCACCGGCAAGCCGGGCCAGGACATCCTCAAGAACGGCACGTCCTACGAATATGCGGTCGGCAAAAATGCAGCATCGAATGAGAAGCTCGTTCCGCTGGTTGATCTCGATGCACCGACGGTCGATGCAGCCAACTTGAACAGCAAGAAGGTGACGGAACTGATGACTGCCGCCGGCATCATCTAAGTCTTTCTGTCACGGGCCCGGGGGTTAAAACTGTTGCTTTTGGCTCAAGAAAAACGTAGGGCATGACGAAATCGGCAACCGCCTTTCATAGGCGGTTGCCTTCCTTTTTCAGCGTATAAAGGCGGCAGGCCTTGCTGCAGGACAACAGATTGCTTGTTCCCGGTCATGAAAGGCCGATGGTGCGGCCGGTGGCGGGAATAGATCGGCTGCGGGCGCGTTTGCCCCACGCTTCCGTCATCCTCTTTGCTTCCGTCGTGGCGCTGTTCAGTTTGGTTCCGCTTGGTTTCATCGGCTGGATAACCTTTGATGTCGGTTGGCAGACCGTCAAGGAATTGGTGTTTCGTGCGCGCGTTGGCGAACTGCTTGTCAACACGGTGCTGCTGGAAGCTTTTACCATTCCGCTGTCGATCGCCCTTGCCGTAACGCTGGCCTGGTTGGTCGAACGGACGGACATCCCCTTCGCCCGGCTTTGGTCGTGGTTGGCGGTTGCGCCGCTGGCGGTGCCGGCCTTTGTCCATAGCTACGCCTGGATCAGCGTCGTTCCCGGCATGCGTGGGCTGCAGAGCGGTGTCTTCGTCTCCGTACTGGCATACTTTCCGTTTCTTTATCTTCCGGTCGCCGCTGCCTTGCGCCGGCTGGATCCAGCCATTGAGGATGCGGCCTCTTCCCTTGGCCTCGGCCCCTGGCGTTTGTTCTTCCGCACCATCTTGCCGCAGTTGCGTTTCGCCATCTGTGGCGGTTCGCTGCTGATCGGGCTGCACCTGCTCTCGGAGTACGGCCTCTTCGTGATGATCCGTTTCGACACTTTCGCAACCGCGATCGTCGACCAGTTCCAATCCGCCTATAATAGCCCGGCCGCCAACATGCTGGGTGGCGTTCTCGTCGCTTGCTGCCTGCTTCTGCTGTGTCTCGAAATCCTGTTGCGCGGCAATGAGCGGTATGCCCGCGTTGGATCCGGTTCTGCGCGGCCCGCGGATCGCCGTCGGCTCGGCGGGTTCATAGTGCCTGCGATCATACTGCAGGTGGGTCTGGCGGCTTTGACGCTCGGTGTTCCCTTGGTGACGCTGGTGCGGTGGCTCTATCTCGGCGGCCTCGAGGTCTGGCGCGTCGACACGGTCGGCAATGCGTTTGTGCAAACCATTATTCTTGCCATCGCCGGCGGCGTGCTTGCCACGATTGCCGCCGCGCCGATGGCCTGGCTTTCGGTCCGAGCGCCAGGGCGTCTGCAGCGCCTGCTCGAGGCCTGCCACTACTATGTCGGTTCGCTGCCGGGCGTGGTCGTCGCGCTCGCGCTGGTGACGATTACCGTCCGGCTTGTTCTGCCCCTGTACCAGACCTTCGCGACCCTCGTTGCTGCCTACATCCTGCTGTTCCTGCCGCGCGCCATGGTGGGCCTGCGCGCCAGCATCGCCCAAGCGCCCGTGGAGCTTGAGCGTGCTGCAATGGGTCTTGGCCGGACACCTGCCCAGGCCGTGCGACAGATCACCATGCGGCTGGCCGCGCCAGGCGCGGCCGCCAGCGTTGCGCTCGTCGGTCTCGGCATTACCAATGAGCTCACCGCGACATTGATGCTGGCGCCAAATGGGGTGGAGACACTTGCGACGAAGTTCTGGTCGCTGACCAGCGAGATCGACTACGTGGCGGCGGCGCCTTACGCATTCATGATGGTCGTGCTATCGCTGCCCCTCACCCTTCTTCTCTATGCCCAATCGAAACGGACTGCCGGACAATGACGCTGCTTACGATCGATCGCATCAGCAAGCGCTATGGGCATGTCCAGGCATTGCAGGACATCTCACTCGATGTCGCCGCCGGAAGCCGCACGGCCGTTGTCGGGCCGTCAGGGTCGGGCAAGACGACGCTGCTGCGCATCATCGCCGGCTTCGAGCACCCCGACGAAGGGCGTGTGACGCTTGACGGCGAGCTGCTGGCGGATGGTCCGGTAGCGGTGCCCGCGCACAAGCGAGGCATCGGTATCGTGTCGCAGGACGGCGCGCTGTTTCCGCATCTGAGCGTTGCCGACAATATCGGTTTTGGCTTCGAGCGTGGCGCGCCCGATCGCGAACGACGCATCATCGACCTGCTCGATATGGTCGAGCTTGACCGCAACATGCTCACCCGCCGGCCACACCAGCTTTCCGGCGGCCAACAGCAGCGTGTGGCACTTGCCCGCGCGCTCGGCCGCAAGCCGCGTCTGATGTTGCTCGATGAACCGTTTTCGGCGCTCGATACCGGTCTGCGTGAGAATATGCGCAAGGCCGTGGCCCGCGTTCTTCAGTCCGCAGGCATCACCGCGATCCTCGTCACGCATGATCAGGCGGAGGCTCTCTCCTTTGCGGATCAGGTTGCCGTCCTGCGGGAAGGGAAGTTGATCCAGGCAGGGTCGCCGCAATCGGTTTACCTGCAGCCCCTCGATCGGGAGACAGCTCTGTTTCTCGGAGACGCGGTGATGCTTCCAGCCATCGTTCGCGACGGCTTTGCCGATTGTGCGCTCGGCCGGGTCGCCGTCGACGGCGGCCACAAAGGCAAGGTCGAGATCATGCTGCGGCCCGAACAGATCAGGGTCGTTCCCGATGAAAGCGCGCAGACCTATCGCGGACGGGTCGTCGAAGTGGAATTCGGCGGGGCGACCTGCACCGTCGCCGTGTCGCTTGAAGGCGTTGCCCTTCCGCCGATCATGATCAAGACGTCAAGCGTGGCGCTTCCCGAGCGCGGAGATCATGTCCGCCTCGACATCGCCGGCAAGGCGCATGTTCTCGGAAGCCGCTAATCAGGCGATCTTACGTTCAGAGTTCTCGTCTTCCGACAACCAGCCGCCGCTAAATCCCGCTAGCTCGAGACCGCGCCTGATGACCGGTGAGCGTCGCATCAGACCCCAAATGAAGTCCGAGCGGTCATTCTCGATCGTCATGACCAGTAGGCCTTGGTCGATGCCGACGCAGCGATCGTCGACCCAGCCTTCAAGTCGCTTGGTCTTGACAGTCGGGTTGAATCCACCGGGGAAGCGATCCTCGTAGAGCAGGTTCGGATAGGTGGACATCAGGGCGCGAAGGCCATCGAGCGAGGCCTGGCGGTCATATGGGAGCGATGCAAGCGCTGCCCACGGTGCGATTGTGCCATCATCGGGCCCGAGCGGTGCGCCACGCGCGGCATAGCCGAGCACGCGCGGATGGCGACCGCCGCGCATGTTGCGGGTCGGAGGCGGACCATCCGAAGCGGACAGTCCCCAGATGTCCTTGTTGTAGCCGACGAAGTGGCCGGGATTGCGCTCGGCGTAGTCCCGCTGCACGGCGATCGATATCTGCGTGTTGCGGAAATAATCCCAGTTTCGTTCGGCCATCGCCTTGTCCTGGATTCCACGGAAATCGATCCAGGCATGCGAGAAGAAGTGAATGAAGAGCGGGCCGGCATAGACGTAAGGTTGGTCGCCGAACAGCATCCACGAATAGCTCGCGGTAAAGGCATCGTAGCTCGACGCCGGAATCGGATGCGTCGGGGAAGCGAGGGCCAGCGTATAAAGCAGGATCGCTTCGTCGTAGCCCTGCCAGCGCCAACGCAGGAAGCCGCTGCCCGGCTTCCAGCCCATGCAGACGGTCTGGCCCTTGTTCAGCGCCCAGTGCCAGTCGATTCTCTCGTAGACCAAACTCGCGAGCCTGCGAATCTCCGTCTCGTCTTCGGTGTTGCGGTCGAAATAGGCCGCCGCGGTCAACATGCCTGCGACGAGAAGCGTGGTGTCGATCGTCGACAACTCGCTGTTCCAGGCGCGGTGGCCGGTGTCCATGTGCAGGAAATGATAGAAGAAACCGCGATAGCCGATCGCGTGCCGCTCACGACCTTGGTGGCCGTTGGCAAAGAAGCATAGCGTCTTCAGCGTGTATTCGATCGCGTCGGAACGCTGCATCCAGCCGCGCTCGACTGCGACGGGATAGGACGACAGGGAAAAGCCGACCGCGGCGATGCTGCAGGGAACGCCCGCGATGGAGGTGTCCGCGACCAGCCCGTTTTCGGGATTGTAGTGCTTCGGGAAATAATTGAATGCGCCTTGCTGAAGCCTGTCGATCAGCGCGGCATCCGTTTCCTCGGTCCGTTGTAACATACGTGCCAAGCCCAACTTGTTGTCCAGTCCCCGGTTCAACATGGTGAAGCACGATCCGCAAATCAATCATTTTTGAAGGTGTTGCGACAGAACGATCCATCGACCGTTCTATTCTGCTACCGACCCAATGGCATTTCCACACTTCGCCAAGGTGCGGTGACAGCAAGCCACTGCCGCGTTCGTGTCTCCGGATCGGGGTTCAGGGTAATATCGGTCACGACGGCAGCGCTGTCGGCGCCCTGAGAAAAAACGCCCTCGATTCGATCGACGTTCAACCCGCCGATGGCGACGAGCGGCAGGTCGCCGAGGCGCGACTTCCATAGGCGCAGGCGTTCCGGTCCTTGCGGCGACCATTTCATCTGCTTGAGAATGGTCGGATAGATCGGACCGAGCGCGATGTAGTCCGGCTTTGCCGCTAGCGCCGTCTCAAGTTCCGCATCGTCGTGGGTGGACAGCCCAAGCTTCAGGCCGGCGACACGAATGGCGCCGAGATCGGCCGCTTCCAGATCCTCCTGACCGAGGTGGACGAAATCGCATCCTTCTTCGACGGCGAGCTGCCAGTAGTCGTTGATGATGAGCTGACAGCCATGCTTAGCGCAAATCGCCTTCGCGGTTCGGATTTCGGTGCGCAGCTCGGCCGTCTCTTTATCCTTGATCCTGAGCTGCACGAGCTTGACGCCGAGCGGCACCAGCCGTGCGATCCATTCGGCGCTATCGACGATGAGATAGAAGGGATCTAGCATCATGCAAATACGGCCTTTCCGATGATGGGTGTCGAGGGAACCGCGACATCGCGCGGTTCGAGCATGCCCGCACCGAAAGCCTCGCGGCCGGACTCGATCGCCTTGGCAAACGCGCCCGCCATGGTAGCCGGGTTGCCGGCACCGGCGACGGCGGTGTTCAGGAGGACGGCATCGAAGCCGAGCTCCATGACGGTCGCCGCATGTGATGGCCGCCCGATCCCGGCATCAACGATGAGCGGAATGTCGGGGAAATGTGCGCGCATCGAACGCAACGCCGAGAGGTTGAGCGGTCCCGCCGCACTGCCGATCGGGGCGCACCATGGCATCAATACCCGACAACCCGCTTCGAGCAGCTTCTCGGCCACCACGAGGTCGTCGGTCGTGTAGGGAAAGACCTCAAAGCCCTCGGCGGAAAGGATGCGGGCGGCTTCCACCAAGCCGAAAACATCAGGCTGAAGCGTATCGTGATTGCCGATCACCTCCAGCTTGATCCAACTGGTGCCGAAGAGCTCGCGCGCCATCTTGGCTGTCAGCACGGCCTCGGAGACGCCATGGCAGCCCGCGGTGTTCGGCAGAACTCGAACGCCGAATGCCCGTATCATCTCGAAGAAGGCACTGCCGCTCCGTCCGCCCGCGGTCTCGCGGCGGAGCGAGACGGTGACGATCTCCGTTCCCGATCGCTTGACGGCCTCCGCGAGGGTCGCAGGTGAAGGATACCGTGCGGTGCCGAGAAGCAGGCGGGAGGAGACTACGGTGTCGTAGAGCGTCAGCATGGTCAGCCTCCCTGCATCGGCGACAGGATTTCGATCCGGTCGTTGTCGTTGAGCGCGTGGTCGGCGCGGTCCTCACGGTGGACGATTTCGCCGTTGACGGCGGTCGCCAGCCAGTCGCCTTCGTATTCCATCAGCGTCAGCAGTTCGGACAAGGTTGGCGCAGCGAGGTCGTGATACTCGCCGTTGACGATCAGTTTCATCGGCAATTTCCTCCTGGTTCGGTTCTGGAGAAGACAAGGTCCACAGCTTCCTGCGCCATGGTAGGCGCCAGCAGGAAGCCGTGGCGATAGAGGCCGTTGAGCACGACCGCCTCGGCCTCGCGGGTCACGCGTGGAAAATTGTCGGCGAATGCCGGCCGGATGCCCGCGCCGGTTTCGATAACGGTAGCGTCCGCAAAGGCGGGATGCACAGCGTAGGCGGCGTTCAGCAGTTCCATCATCGAACGCGCCGAGATGGGACCGGCGAACTCGGTCTCGATCATGGTGGCGCCCACCATGAACAGGCCATTTCCACGCGGAACGATATAGACGGGGAAGCGCGGATGCAGCAGGCGAACGGGTCTGGCGAGGTCGACCTCGGGCGTGTGTAGATAGAGCATTTCGCCGCGCACGCCGCGAAGCCCACTCGTTTGCCCAATGCGTGCTGCGCCCGTGCAATCGACGATGTCGTCGTAGCCGGTGGTCTCGGCCACTTGGTCGATGAATGCAACATGTCGAGCGGCGAGCTTTTCTCGCAGCAGACCCAGCACTCGTCTCGGATCGAGATGTCCTTCCAGCGGGAAGAACAGAGCACGCCTGAAGCGGCCTGCGAGAGCCGGCTCCAATGGGCCGATCTGCTCCTCGCCCAGCCATTCATGGCCGCTGGTGCGGCTGGCAAAGCGATCGAGTTCACCCTGATCGCGCGCGGGGGCAACGACCAGCGTGCCGTTTCGGTGTACCTCGCCGGGCAGCATCATGTCCCACCGATCGATGGCACCGCAGCCACTCAGCAAGACGGCTTCGTCCGCGCCTTCACGCTCACACCACGGTGCCAGCATGCCGCCCGCGAGCCATGATGCTGCCTGGCCGAAATCTGGATTCGGATCCATAACGGTGACGTCAGCACTTCGAAGAGTGAGTTCGTGCGCGACCGTGAGGCCGGCAACGCCGGCCCCTTTGACGAGGACATGCATCTCAGTCACGCGACTCTTGGATGGTATCGATCGGCATATAGAGATCGCCACCCTCGCGGTATTTCGCCGCCATGGCGTCGAGCCCTTCTTTCTGCGCTTCAGCGCGGATGTCGTGCGAAATCCGCATCGAGCAGAACTTCGGGCCACACATGGAGCAGAAGTGCGCCACCTTGTGCGCTTCCTTCGGCAGCGTCTCGTCGTGGAAGCTGCGGGCCGTCTCCGGATCGAGCGACAGGTTGAATTGATCCTCCCATCGGAATTCGAAGCGGGCGCGCGACAGCGCATCATCGCGCGATTGAGCTGCCGGGTGACCCTTGGCGAGATCGGCAGCGTGGGCGGCGATCTTGTAGGTGATGACGCCGGTCTTCACGTCGTTGCGGTCGGGGAGACCCAGATGCTCCTTCGGGGTGACGTAGCAAAGCATCGCCGTACCGAACCAGCCAATCATCGCAGCACCGATGCCCGAAGTGATGTGGTCATAGCCCGGGGCGATATCTGTCGTCAGTGGTCCCAGCGTGTAGAAAGGCGCCTCGCCGCAGACGGCGAGCTGCTTGTCCATGTTTTCCTTGATTTTGTGCATCGGGACATGGCCCGGGCCCTCGATCATGACTTGGCAGTCCTTGGCCCAGGCGATCTTCGTCAGTTCGCCGAGGGTCTCCAGCTCGGCGAATTGTGCGGCGTCGTTGGCGTCGGCAATCGAACCCGGACGCAGGCCGTCGCCGAGCGAGAAGGAGACGTCATAGGCGCGGCAGATGTCGCAGATCTCCTCGAAATGCTCGTAAAGGAAGCTTTCGCGATGGTGATGAAGACACCACTTGGCCATGATAGAGCCGCCGCGTGAAACGATGCCGGTGACGCGGTTGACCGTAAGTGGGATGTAGTGAAGCCGCACGCCGGCATGGATCGTGAAATAGTCGACGCCCTGCTCCGCCTGCTCGATGAGCGTATCGCGATAGACCTTCCAGGTCAGGTTCTCGGCGATACCCTCGACCTTCTCCAGCGCCTGATAGAGCGGCACGGTGCCGATCGGCAGCGGCGAGTTGCGGATGATCCATTCGCGGATGTTGTGGATGTTGCGGCCGGTGGAGAGATCCATCACGGTGTCGGCGCCCCAGCGCGCGGCCCAGACCATCTTCTCGACCTCTTCGGCCATCGAGGAGGTGACGGCGGAGTTGCCGATATTGGCGTTGATCTTCACCAGGAAGTTCCGGCCGATGATCATCGGCTCGGCTTCCGGGTGGTTGATGTTGGCGGGGATGATGGCGCGGCCGACGGCGACTTCCTGTCGGACGAATTCCGGGGTGACGTGATCGGGAATATGGGCGCCGAAGCTCTCACCGTCGCGCACAATTGCCTCGGCCTTAGCCTTGCGGCCGAGATTTTCGCGGATGGCGATGAACTCCATCTCGGGCGTGATGATACCGGCGCGCGCATAGGCGAGCTGGGTCACGGCCTTGCCGTCCTTGGCGCGGAGCGGTTGGCGCTTGGCGGGAAATTCCGGCGTCAGCCGCTCGCCGCTGGCAAAGCCGTTATCCTCGGGGCGCACCTGGCGACCCCGATAGGCTTCGACGTCGCCGCGCGCGAGCACCCAGCTGCGGCGCAGTTCCGGAAGCCCCTGCTCGATGCTGATGTCAGCGCCTTCGACCGTATAGATGCCGGAGGAATCATAGACCGTGACCGGTGGCTCGCCCGATGTCGGGTGGACGCTGATTTCGCGCATCGGCACGCGGACATCGGGGTGAATGTCCCCAGGGATGTAGATTTTCCGAGAGGCCGGTAGGGGGCCTGTTGTAACGGTCGGGGTGATGGTCTTTGCGGCAATATTCATGGTTTGAGGCTCCAAGTTTTAAGTTTGGAGACCCAGTCCTCAGCCGGAATGATGAAAAGACGCCGGCACGGATTCCACGCGTGAATCCAATGCTTTCGAGCGCTTGCACCGTCCCTACGCCAGTATGAACTGGATCAGGTTCAACGGGTCACTGCGCACGATAGCAGTATCTCAGCCCCTTGCCGGGACCCCCCTGGTGAATGTCAAAAGGTTAGAGCCAGAGCAGCAAAGCTGTCAAGCCGACTGCCGCAACTACATGGAAAGGTCCAGAGCGCGGCCTTCGAAGAGGCGGCTCTGCGAACCCTCAAGATGCGCCTTCATCAAAGCCCGCGCGTCTTCCGCACGTCCTTCGACGATGGCGAGGTAGATCTTGTTGTGCTCCTCGTAGACCTGCTCGAGGCCCTGACGCGGACCAAGCAGCGATAGGCCGTGAAGGTGCATGCCGACGGCGATGTGGGCCTTCAGGGCATCGATCGAGGCTGTGTAATAGTGGTTGTTGGCGGCTTCGGTGACGGCCCGATGGAAGGTGAAGTCGGCGTCGGTGCGATGGAGCTGGTGGCTGGTCGCCTCGCGCAGATCGGCGAGCGCTGCGGCAATCCTCTGGATCGCCGCTTCGTCACGGCGCTTGGCAGCAAAGTAGGCGGCGGCAGGCTCGATCGTCAGTCGAAACTCGTAGCAGCGCTGGATATCGGCGATCGTCTTGACCGGCGAATAGGAAAGCTGCGTCGTCGGCGAACCGTGGGCGCTGACGAAGGTGCCGGCTCCCTGACGGGCATAGACGATGCCTTGATCGCGCAACCGTGCCAAGGCGTCGCGCACGATCGGACGCGACACGCCGAGCATCGATGCAAGCTCATGCTCACCGGGAAGCCGCGAATCCGGCGGATAGTTTCCCGAGCGGATACGCTCCTGCAACTGGTCGAAGACGCGATCGACCAGCTTGACGGCCTTGCCGCGCTCCGGCTTTGCCGCAGGCGCCGCTTGCGCATTCGCCGGTACACCGTTTGCTTCGTCCACCTTCACTCTCCCCGTCGGCATGTCCTATGCCGCCTGATTCTGCGCGATCAGTCTTACCAAACTATCCGAATTACCGAAGCCCCCGGACTTCACCGCGCAGCGCAGACGCAGGCCGTCTGCCGTTACGACGTCGAACCACGGAATACCCGCCTCGATTTCGCCCTGCGGCCTCAGAACCCGAATGCCGAGCTCGCGAAAAACTGCCAGTGCCGTATCGCCACCGCCGACCATCAGCATGTCCGGGCGCGTCATCTCTATGATGGATTTTACGCCTTTTGCGAAGCGGTCGGCAACTGCCACGGCTTCGCCGCTGATTTCGCCAGTACAGCGGACGAGTAACGGCAAGCCAACTTGTGCGTCGGAAGGCACTGCTCCCATGGATGCATCGATGGCAGCGGCGAGGCAGCCGGTACCCTCCAGCCTGGCCATTTGTGCTGTTGTGATCGGGTCGCGGGAGCCGAAGGCAAAGACGGTCCGGCTCGATGCGGCAAAAGCGTTGCTTGTCCTGTTCGACTGTCCGATCTTGCGGGCAAGTGCAGCTCCGATACCGCGGGCGCCGACAGCAAGGGCCCTCTTCCAATCGCGTGCCTCAACCACTTGGTCGAGATCGCTGTCCGTTTCGGCATCGCGGACCAGCACTTCGGTTCCACCACTTGCATCGAAAAGCTCGGCAATCGGCAGCGGCTTGTCGACACCACGACCGACGACGTGACCGTTGTGGGTCAAACGGTCCTGATCGGGAATGGCCGGCGCCACCACGATTGTCTCGTGACCGAAGACGGTAGCCAAAGCTACGCTTTCCGCTGCAACGTTCCCCTTGAGCCGGGAGTCGATCTTTTTCAGAACGATTTGAGGCGAGGCGGCAAGAAGGGCCTTCGCCGCAGCGCTGACCCTTCCTGCCGCTTCCTCCTCCGGGAGAGCTCTCGAAGCCGTGTTGACCACCACGACCTCGCAACCGGTCGCAAGCGTTTCCGATATGGCACTGACGTCGATCGCGACAGCGACGGAAAGTCCGGCGTCGACAAAGGGGGTTCCCGTGTCGAGCGCGCCGGTCAAATCGTCAGCGATGATCGCGACCTTCAGCGTCATGCAGTCTGTCCTGAGTTGACAGCGTGGCAGGCGACGAGATGGCCAGGCTTGGCTTCCTTCCATTCCGGCACGACCTTGCTGCACACGTCCATGGCGATCGGGCAGCGCGAGTGGAAGCGGCAGCCGCTCGGTGGGTTGAGCGGGCTCGGCACGTCGCCCTGCAGGATCTGGCGCTTGCGCGTGCGCTCCAGCTCCGGATCGGTTTCCGGAACGGCTGACAGCAGTGCCTTGGTGTAGGGGTGCAGCGGGTTCTCGAACAGCTCCTCGCGCGTCGCAAGTTCCGCGAGGCGACCGAGATACATGACGCCGACGCGGGTGCTGATATGGCGCACGACGGCCAGATCGTGGGCGATGAACAGGTAGGTCAGGCCATACTTCTCCTGCAGGTCGAGCAGGAGATTGATGATCTGCGCCTGGATCGAGACGTCGAGCGCCGAGATCGCTTCGTCGCAGACGATGAATTTCGGCTGGCAAGCAAGCGCGCGGGCAATGACGACGCGCTGCCGCTGGCCGCCGGAGAGTTCATGCGGATAGCGCTGCGCAAAGCGGGTTGGCAGGCCGACGTCGGTCAGCAGGTTGGCGATCTTGTCCTTGAGCTCCGCCTTGGTGCAGAGCTTGTGGAAGAGGATCGGTTCGCCGACTGCCTCACCGATCGTCATGCGAGGGTTGAGCGTCGAATAGGGATCCTGAAAGACGATCTGCAGGTCGCGGCGGAAGGGCCGCATCTGCTTTTCATCAAGGGTCGCCAGGTCCTGGCCCTTGTAGACGACCTTGCCTGATGTCGCCTTGTAGAGGTTGAGGATGGTGAAGCCGGTGGTGGACTTGCCGCAGCCGGATTCGCCGACGAGCGAGAGGGTTTCGCCTTCCATGATGTCGAGATTGACGTTGTCCAGCGCATAGACGGTCGCCGAACGCTCGCCGAAGGCGCCGAGCTTGACGTGGAAATGCTTGACGAGGTTTTCGACCTTGAGCAGCGGTTGTGCACCCATCACGCAGCCTCCTGCATTTTCTGGACGACGAAGCAGGCCGTACGGTGGTTTCCGGCGCCTGACAGCGGTTCGAGTTTCGGTACGCGCTCGTGGCAAATGGCTTCCGCCAGCGGACAGCGTGGGGCAAAGGGGCAGCCTTTGGGGCGGCGACCCGGCTCCGGCGGCGTACCGCCGATGGACGAGAGCCGGCTTGCGGGCGCATCCGAGAGCTTCGGAATCGAGGCGAGCAGACCGCGCGTATAGGGATGGCTTGGGCGGGCATAAAGCTCGTCAACCGGGGCATCCTCGACGACGGTTCCGGCATAAAGCACGGCGACACGATCGACGAGACCGGCAATCAGCGCCAGGTCATGGGTAATCCAGACAACCGACATGCCGAGCTTGGCGCGCAGATCCTTCACCAGATCGACGATCTGCGCCTGAATGGTGACGTCGAGCGCCGTCGTCGGTTCGTCAGCGATCAGCAGTTTCGGGTTGCAGGCAAGGCCGATCGCGATCATCACACGTTGGCGCATGCCGCCGGAGAGTTCATGCGGATAAGCTTGCAGGCGCTCTTCCGGCCCGGGAATGCCGACGAGGCGCAGCAGTTCGACAGCGCGGACTCGCGCATCGGCCTTCTTCATTCCACGGTGATAGATCAAGGGCTCGCAGATCTGGTCGCCAATGCGCATCACCGGGTTGAGCGAGGTCATCGGATCCTGGAAGACGAAGCCGATGTCGCCGCCGCGCACCTTGCGCAGTTCCTTGTTCGACATCTTTTGCAGGTCGTGGCCGTCGAAGCTCGCGGATCCCTTGGTGACCTTGATCTTGTTGGGTAGAAGCCGCATCAGGCTCAGCATGGTCAGACTCTTGCCGCAGCCGGATTCGCCGACGACGCCAAGCGTCTCGCCCTTGTTGACGTGCAGATCGATGCCATCGACCACGACCGCCGGGCCGTTTCTGCCATCGATTTCGACCGTCAGGCCGCGGACATCGAGGAGTTTTTCGTTGGATCGGGTGGTGTTCATCACTTCGAACCCCGCGGATTGAGTGCGTCGTTGAGGCCATCGCCGAGGAAGCTGAAGGCGACCGAGGCAAGGCCGAGAACGGCTGCCGGGGCGGCCAGCAGATGCGGATAGTGCTGCCAGACGCGCAGACCGTCCGAGATCATGTTGCCCCAGCTTGGGGTCGGCGGGTTGACGCCGATGCCGAGGAAGCTGAAGGCGCTTTCCAGAACCATCGCGGTGCCAAGGCCGGCGCTGACGGAGACGATCAACGGGCCAAGCGCATTCGGAACGACGTAGCGCTTCATGATGATCCAGTTCGAAAGGCCGAGCGCCTGCGCGGCCGTGATGTAGGGCCGGCTGCGGATCGACAGCACCTGGGCGCGAACGAGACGCGCATAGGGCGGCCAGGAGATCAACGCCATCGAGCCGAAGACCAGAATGAAGTCGACCCAGACCGTCTGGCGATAGAAGGGATTGAGCGTCGCCAGATACTGCGCCTCCATCCATTTGGTGATGGGGGACTTCAGCGATGCATTGATGACGACGACGAGGAGCAGGTTCGGCACCGACATGGTCATGTCCGTCAGCCACATGATGACGCGGTCGAACGGATTGCCGAAGAAGCCAGCGATCGCGCCAAGGATCGTGCCGATAAATACGGCGATGACTGTGACGATGACCGCGACCAGGAAGGCCGTGCGGGTGCCGAAGACGACACGGCTGAACACATCGCGGCCGAGGTCGTCGGTACCGAAGAGATGTTGCAGCGATGGAACGGCGTTGCGGGCCTGCAGATTCTGGCTCAGGTAGTCATAGGGCGTCAGATACGGGCCAAAGATCGCTGTGAAAGCGAGGATTGCCACGACGATCAGGCCGAAGACGGCAAGCTTGTTGCGCTTCAGGCGATACCAGGCGTCGCGCCACAGGCTGACGGGTGCTTCTTCCTGAGCTGCGACGGGAGAGAGAGGGATGGCGGACATGGTCAGCGGCTCCTTCTTGCATCGTTGGCACGCGGATCAAGCAGCGGATAGAGAACGTCGACCAGAAGGTTCGAGATCATCACCAGGAAGGATCCGATGAGCGTGATCGCCAGAATGACGGGGTAGTCTGAATTGGTCAGCGCCTGCACGGTCAGGCGACCGAGGCCGGGAAGACCGAAGACGAGCTCAACGAAGATCGCGCCGTTGACAATGGTGATCATGATCAGGCCGAGCTGTGTCACGACGGGCGTCAGCACCGGGCGCAGGATATGGCGCAGCGCTACGACCATCTCTGGCACGCCCTTGGCGCGGGCGGTGCGGACGAAATCTTCAGACAGCACCTCGATGACGGCGGCGCGCGTTTGGCGGACGATCAGCGCGATTGGTTGAAATGAGAGCACGATGAGCGGCAACAGGATGCGCACATCGAAAACACCACCCCAGCCATACGGCACCTTGACCATCGGCAGCAGCACGATAAGGCCGACCATCAGCAGCGGGCCGGCGACATAGGCCGGGATCGCCCACAGAAAGAGCGCGCTGCCGAGGATCGTATAATCGAGGCGGCTGTTCTGGTTCATCGCGGCGATCATGCCAAGCGGAATGGCGATAACAGTCGTCAGGATGATGGAACAGAGCGCAAGCTTGAAAGAAACGGGGGCTGCGGCCGACACCATCGCCCAGACCGAGCGGCCGGATGTCAGCGAATTGCCGAACTGGCCATGCAGCAGGTTCCAGATGTAAAGGGCGAACTGTTCGATGAAGGGCCTGTTCAGGCCGGCACTTTCGCGGATGGCTTCGATGCGCTGCGGATTGTAGGCGACGTCGCCGGGTGCGCGCAGAAAGATCAACTTGATCGGATCGCCGGCGCCGTAGAAAGCCAGCGCGTAGACGGCCAGCATTACGATCAGCACGGACGGAATCCAGATGGCAAACCGGGTCAGCACATAGCGTAACAAGGTCATCTCCCACCGGTTGGCAGACACCTTCCGCGTCAAGGCGGACATGCGATGTCTTCTTGAAACTTGCGCGAAGGCCTTGCGGTCTTCGCGCGGTTGCTAATGTGCCCGAGGGCTATCTGTTTCAGAGTTTCGTGCCGGCTCAGCCGATCGAAATGTCCCAGGGCGCCACGACCTGCCAGTCGAGGTTCTTCTCCATTCCCTTGACCTCTTTGGTGGCCCAGCGGGACATCGCCTGAGAATACCACGGAATGAATGCCCAATCGTCGCGGAATGCCTTCTGGGCATCCTGGGCGAGCTTGACGCGCTGCGGATCATCGACGGCTTTCGTTGCCGCTTCGGCAAGTGCCGCATCGACCTTGTCGTTCTTGTAGCCGCCAAGCTTGTTCTGCGCGTTCGACGAGGTCGAGGCGATGCAGCCGGCGAGATAGGAAACGGCATCGGGAACACGAGTGCCGACGTCGTCGCGGAAGATCTGGACGGCGTTCTGGTCCGGACCGGCATAGGAGTCCTGCTGCGGCTTCATGTCGACGGCCGTGATGCCGAGGTTCTGGCGCCACTGCTCGGCAATGAACTGGGCCGCAGCCTCGATAGCCGGGGCGGAAATGCCGACGAAGAGGATCTTCGGCAGGCGCTCCGGACCACCGTAGGTCGATTCGGCAAGCAGCTTCTTTGCCGCGGCCGGATCGTACGGATAGGGCTCGAAGCCGGAATTTTCGGCGCCGGGAACGGAATTCAGGATCTGGTCGGCCTTCTTGTGCGGACCGTCAGGATAGGAAGCCTTGAAGAGGCCGTCGCGATCGATCGCCATGATCAATGCCTGGCGAACCTTCGGATCGTCCATCGGTGCGCGGGTGACGTTGAACCAGAAGTGCTGGCTGGTCGGGATCAGCGGACCGGCGGAGAATTCGGGGCCGAGGTCCTGGATAATCGTCGAGGTGACCAGTTCCGTATGTGCGTTGAACTCGCCGGACTTGATGAGCGACGTCGCGGTGACGTTGTCTTCGATCGAGGTGATTTCGATGCGCGCGAGCTTCGGCTTAGGCCCGAAGAAGTTCTCGTTCGGCTCGAACACCAGCTTGCCGGCGTCGATGTCGATGCTCGTCAGCTTGAACGGGCCGGAATAGACGGCGCTGCTGTCGGGCTTGTACCAGTCCGCCACTTCCTCGCCGTCACTACCACGAGACTGCGCGGCCTTGGTGATCGGTGCGATATGGTTGGCAAGGCGCATGAAGAAGATCGGGTCGGCTTCCGCCAGCGTCACAACGACGGTGCCTTCGTCAGGCGTGGCGACGCCCGTCAGTTCGTTGCCGGAACCGGCGCCGATTTCCTTGTAACCCTGAACCTTGCTCAGTACCTGGTCGGCACGCTGGCTCTTGGTGTTGGGCATGGAGGCCACTTCCCAGGATCCCTTGACATCAGCCGAGGTGATCTTGCTGCCATCCGAGAAGACAGCCTTGGGATCGATCTTGAAGGTCCAGACCTTGTTGTCTGGCGACTCCCAGCTGGTGAAGACGTATGGCTTGATCTTGCCTTCGCTGTCGAAATACATCGGCGAGGCCCACCAGATCGAGTTCCAGCGGAACGGAACGCCGCCACCGCGCAACGGCGACCAATCCTGGTTGAAGGCCGGATTGGCAACCTTCAACACCTGACCGTCATCGGCCAGCACGATGCGAGCATTCATGCCGAAGATTGTGAGGCCGACGCCGGCGGCGAGGCCAAGCTTCAACGCGTCGCGACGCGACATCTGCGCTTTCTGCGCAATATTCCCTTCATTCCGATCAGTCATCGTGTCCTCCCATGACAAAATCAGTGACGGCACCACTTTCACTCTGTTCCCGAAAGTGCGTCACGACATGGCGCAGACACTCGCTCGATAATGTAAATATGTCAACATAAATTAATCGATGGCGCTCTCGGCAAAACGAACGAAATATTTTCTTTAGTTTTTTCAACATGTTAAAAAATCACAACTGACGCTCTCTGTATTGTCATATTGACAACAAAGCTTCAGGGGATGAAGAAAACGCCATCTTGCGGGCCGGATTTCCGGTCGCTGCCGCTTTTTTCGCGGCGTTCATCCGAGGAGGACGATATGAGCAATCACAAGATTACAGGCGTATTTAGCGCGGCCGCGACGCCACTCAATGCGGATGGCAGCCCGGATCTCAGCCTTTTCACCGAGCACTGCCAGCGACTGTTGCAGGAAGGGTGCCACGGCATCGCCCTGCTGGGCACGACGGGGGAAGCAAACTCTTTCTCCTCCAGCGAGCGCCGTGCAATTCTCGAGGCAGCGCTCAAGGCGGGCGTGCCGGCCGACAAGCTGCTCCCGGGGACGGGTGTCGTTGCCATTCCTGAAACCGTCGAATTGACCAAGCACGCCCTTTCGCTCGGCGTGACGAAGGTCGTGATGCTGCCGCCCTTCTACTACAAGGGAGTCTCCGACGACGGATTATTCGCCGCCTACTCGCAGGTCCTGGAAAAGATCGCCGACGCCCGGCTGCAGGTCATTCTCTACCATATCCCGCAGGTTTCGGGCGTTCCGCTTTCGATTCCGCTGATCGGCCGATTGATAGAAGCCTTCCCCGACACGGTCGTCGGGATCAAGGAATCGGCCGGCGATTTCAATAACATGCAGGCGATCATCGGAGCTTATCCGGGCTTCTCCGTGTTGGCGGGCGCCGATCCGCTGCTCTTGCCGCTGCTGAAGGCCGGAGGTGCGGGCTGCATCACGGCAACCTCCAATCTCGTCGCGAATTCGCTGCGAACCGTATACGACAAGGTGCATGACGAGACGCAGGCCGGCGCCGTCGAGGCCGCCCAGGCTCGCATCAACGCCTATAGAACGCTTTCCAATTCCTACGTGCAGATCCCGACCATCAAGGCCATGGTCGGGCTGAAGACCGGCAACGCTGCCTGGAAGCGCACGCGCGCGCCGCTGATGCCGATCAGCGATGCCGACTACGTCGCGCTTTCCGAAGCCTACGCCAAGCTGCCGTAGGGAGCGCGACCATGAGTTCCACAGCTTTGCCAGCCGAGGCCGTTCCGGCGCTGATGACCGGAGAGATCGTCGCGAACGCGAACGAAAGGGGGCGCGCAGATGCCTATCTGCCCTCCCCTTGCATCCAGAACCATGCCGCCAACCTCGCCTTTCTGCCTGGCGGGACGCTCACCTGCGTTTGGTTTGGCGGCACGATGGAGGGGATGGGCGACATTTCCATTTACATGTCGCGGCTTGCCCCGGATGCCAATGTTTGGTCGCAGCCGGAGAAAATGTCCGACGACCCGACCAAATCCGAGCAGAATCCGCTGATTTTCACGGCTCCAGATCGAAAAGTCTGGCTGCTTTACACCTCGCAGACCTCGGGGAATCAGGATGGTTCTGTTGTCAAATGTCGGACCTCCGAGGATGGCGGCAAAACCTTCGGAGAGGTCCGCCTTCTCTGCGACATCCCAGGCACCTTTGTTCGCCAGCCGATCATCGTCAACAAGGCCGGCGCTTGGCTCCTGCCGGTCTTTCGCTGCATCGGATTGCCCGGCGAGCGCTGGACTGGCGACGTGGACACGGCAGGCGTGCTGATCTCCCGCGACCAAGGTGAGAGTTGGGCTATGACCGAGGTCCCTGATAGCATTGGGGCGGTCCATATGAACATCGTTCCGACAGACGATGGCAACCTTGTCGCCTTCTATCGAAATCGGTTCGCCGAATCCGTCTTGTGCAGTCGCTCGAGTGATGGCGGCGAGCATTGGAGTGTGCCGCAGCCGATCGATCTGCCGAACAACAACTCGTCAATTCAGGCGACAAAGCTCAAAAACGGCGTGATAGCAATGGTTTATAACCATTCCAATGCGTCGATGTCGGACGCTCGGCGCCTTTCGCTCTACGATGAGATCGAAGGTGACGATGAGATCAAGGCGGCGTCAGCACCGGCGATCGAGCGCCGCAAGGCCGTCTGGGGCGTTCCCCGCGCCCCGCTCAGTCTCGCCTTCTCCAACGACGGCGGCGCAAGCTTCCCACGTCGTATCGACCTCGATACCGGCGATGGATATTGCCTGAGCAACAACTCGAAGGACTCGGTGAATCGCGAGTTTTCCTACCCTTCGATTGTCCAGGGACCAGATGGCGCCGTGCACATCGCCTATACCTACTATCGCCGAGCCATCAAATACGTCCGGCTTTCGGCGGATATGATTGCCTGACGCCTTCACAGGTTGTCAGTTGTGAACCTCATCGATCCGACCCGGCTTCATCAGAGCATGAAACGCGTTGGATTGCGTGTTTGTTTTTGACAACTTTTGCGCCCTACTTCCGACGATTCGGTGCTGGCTCTCTCGGCGCCGCCAAACAACGGATCGCATGAGTGTTATAATCAATTTCAATATGTTAGCTTATGCAATGGATCTTCTTTCCTGCGATGGTTTCGAGGAGAAATGCGATTTATTTCGACACTATCGAATGTGTCGCTTGCCAAATACACGATCATTGTATAACAAATTTACATCTTTTGCGACCTGATGTGTCGCTAGCACTTGCAGGGGAGGACTGGTCCGGTGGTTAGCTTGGATTCGCCTATCACAATCGTTCGGCCGCATCTGATCGAGTTCGGTGTCGGTACGGCGGAGCGGCTCGGCAAGTGGGCCGGCGAGAAGGGTTATCGCCGGACTCTCGTCATTTCCGACGCCTTCAATGCGACGCGGGTCGATGCGCTTGCCCTCAAGGGTGAGGTCACGGTGTTTGCCGATGTGACGCCCGAGCCCGACATTACCAATCTCGACAAGGTGCTGGCGGCGGCGAACGCGGCGGATGCGCAGCTTGTGGTCGGCTTCGGCGGCGGGAGCGCCATGGATCTTGCCAAGCTCGCAGCTGTTCTCGCCGGCTCATCGCAAACGCTTCATGACGTCGTAGGACCGAACAAGGTCCACGGACCGCGCCGCGTTGCTCTGGCGCAGGTGCCGACCACATCAGGCACGGGAAGCGAGGCCGGCATCAGAGCTCTGGTCACAGACCCGAAGACGATGGCGAAGCTCGCCGTCGAAAGCATGCACATGTTGGCCGATATCGCGGTTGTCGACCCGGCGCTTACCTTCAGCGTGCCTGCGCGCACGACCGCAGCGACGGGCGTCGATGCCATGGCACATTGTGTCGAGGCATTCACCAATCGCAAGGCGCATCCGATGATTGATCTCTACGCCATCGAGGGTACGCGGTTGGTCGGAAAGTATCTCGCGCGGGCGGTCAAGGACGGATCCGACGCCGAGGCGCGTGCGGGCCTGTCGCTTGCCTCGCTCTATGGCGGCTTCTGTCTTGGCCCGGTCAATACGGCTGGCGGCCATGCACTCGCCTATCCGCTCGGTACACGCTGGCATGTCGCGCATGGCGCGGCAAACGCCCTGATCTTTCCGCATGTTCTCGCATTCAACACCCCGGCCGTGCCCGCAAAGACCCGTGCCGTCATGGACGCGCTTGGTCGCGAGACCTCCGACGAGATCGCGTCGGTGTTCGATGCCGCCTACTCCTTCTGCGCCGAACTCGGGATTGAGATGAAACTCTCCTGCCTCGGCGTTCCGGAAAGCGATCTGGATGCGATGGCCGAGGATGCCTTTGCCATCCGCCGCCTGCTCGACAATAATCCGCGCGACCTGTCGCGCGCCGATATCCGCTCGATCTACGAAGCCGCCTTCTAAGGCGCGCTTCCATTCAAAGAGGACCGTGAGTGATGGACAGAAATGCGAAAGTCGCCGTGACGCTCGGCGATCCGGCGGGCGTCGGCCCCGAGGTGATCGTCAAGGCGCTCGCCACGATGCCGGAACAGGAGCGGCGCGATTTCGTCATCGTCGGTAACACGGAGGCGCTCGAGCGCGCCAATCGAACGGCAGCAACCGGACTTTCCTTTGCGCCGGCGGATGCAGCGGTCGCCGGCAAGATTGCCGTCGACGAGGTGGACCTCGGCGCACCGTTACCGGAGATCGGCAAGGTGAGCCCCGTGGCGGGCGATGCCTCGGTTCGCTACATCAGCCGCGCGGTCGATCTTGCGATGTCGGGCGACGCCGATGTCATCGTCACCGCGCCGATCAATAAGGAAGCAATGAACCTTGCTGGCCACCACTATGATGGTCACACCGGCCTGCTGGCGCACCTGACGGGCTCCAAGAGCTCGTTCATGCTGCTCGCCTCGGAGCGGCTGAACACCATCCATGTCTCGACCCATATTTCGCTGAAGGGCGCGATCGAGCGCGCGAGGACCGAGCGCGTGCTGGCGACGATCGAGGCAGGCCACAACCACTTCATGCGCCTTGGCAAGAAGGCGCGCATTGCGGTCGCGGGCCTCAATCCGCACTGCGGCGAAAACGGTCTGTTTGGCACCGAGGATACCGAGTTCCTAGCCCCGGCCGTCGAGCTGGCGCAGGCGAAGGGGATCGATGTCGTTGGTCCGATCTCGGCGGATACGGTCTTTGCCCGTGCCTATAACGGCGCCTTCGATCTCGTCATCGCGCAGTATCACGATCAAGGCCATATCCCGATCAAGCTCATTGCCTTCGACACGGCGGTCAACGTCTCGCTCGGCTTGCCGATCGATCGCGTGTCGGTCGACCACGGGACGGCCTTCGATATTGCCGGAACGGGCAAGGCCAACCACGTGAATATGCTCTCGGCCATTGCCTATGCGCGGCTGATGGCGCGGTCTCCACGCCGACGGGCGGCTTAACGCTTCGGGTGCTTGTTGCATTGTCAGCGGCGCAGCGTTGCGCCGCCTGCCGCTTTGCTCGTTGGAGGAAATGAGCGATGGAAAAGACTGTTGTCATTCTCGGTGGCGAACTGGCGCCGGAAGGTCGCTCGCTTCTGGAAGAGGCCGGAGCAAGCGTCATTGCCACACCGCCCTATATCGACCGGCAAGCCGTTATCGAAACAATGAAGGCCCACCGACCGGATGCCGTCATCGTGCGATTGCTGGCCGATCTTCTTAGTTCGGAGGAAATGCAGGCGGGCGGAAAGCTCCGGCACATCGCCAAGCACGGCGTCGGGACGAATGACATCGATGTGAAGGCAGCCACTGCGCTCGGCATTCCGGTGTCGATGGCTACGGGCAGCAACGGGCACTCCGTTGCCGAGCATGCGCTCGCGCTGATCATGGCGCTGGTCAAGGATCTGCCGCGCCAGGACGCGCTGATCCGGGACGGCATCTGGGACAAGAACCAGTACAAGGGACGCGAGCTGCGCGGCCAGCGGCTTGGCCTCGTCGGTTTCGGCTTCATCGGCCAGACGCTGGCGAAAATGGCCGGCGCGATCGGCATGACCGTCTCAGCCTTCGATCCGCACGCGCCGGACAGCGCCTTTGGCGATGAGGTCAGCCGCGAAACAGATCTCGATACGCTTCTTGCGGACTCCGATATCGTCAGTTTGCACTGTCCGTTGACACCTGAGACGCAAGACCTGATCGACGCCCGCCGCATCGGCCTGATGAAACAAGGTGCGTTCCTGATCAACACGGCGCGGGGCGAAGTCGTCGATGAGAAGGCATTGGTCGCTGCCCTCGAAGATGGGCACCTCGCCGGAGCCGGTCTCGACAGTTTCGCCGTCGAGCCGCCGGGCATCGACAATCCCCTGTTAGAGCTTTCGAACACGCTCGTCACGCCACATGTCGCGGGCGTGACGCTCGACGCGAAACGCGCCGTTTCCATCATGTCGGCCGAGAACGTGCTTGCCGCGCTCGACGGTGTGACGCTTCACCCGCGCTTTCTGGCGCGCTGACCCGGCGGCCCGGTGCCGGCAAATAATGGAGTAAGCCATGGGCGAGACATCCGACATCCGCTACGCGCCAGATAGGCTGCGCCAATTTGCACGGGCGGTGTTTGCCGCTGCCGGGCTCGAGGAGGAGAAAGCGGCCGCCGTCGCCCACTATCTCCTCGAAGCCGATCTGATGGGACACACGACGCATGGTTTGGCATTGGCCGGCTGGTATCTCCAAAGTATCGCCGATGGCGTGATGAAGCGCGAAGGTCTGCCGGAGGTGGTCTCCGACCGCGGGCCGGCCATTGCGTGGCAGGGGCAGCGCCTGCCCGGTGCCTGGCTGACATCGGAGGCGGTGAAGCTTGCCTGCGAGCGTGCGGCGACCTACGGCACGGCGACGATCGCAATCGCCGACAGCCATCACATCGGTTGCCTTGCCGCATATCTCACCATCGCGACCGATCGCGGCTATATGGTCAGCATCGCGAGTTCCAGTCCATCGGGGGCGCAGGTCGCGCCCTTCGGCGGGCGAAAGGGCATCTACACGCCGAATCCCGTCGCCCATGGCATTCCGACGCCCGGCGATCCGATCCTGATCGATATCAGCGCCTCGATCACGACGGTCAACATGGCGCAACGTCTGGTCCGCGAGGGCCGACAATATGATCATGCGTGGCTGATGGACGAGAACGGCGAGCCCAGCCGTGATCCGCGAGTGATCGAACGCGGTGGCACGCTTATGCCGGTCGGAGGGCTCGATCATGGCCAGAAGGGCTATGGCATGGCGCTTCATGTCGAAGCCTTCACCCAAGGTCTTTCAGGGCTTGGCCGCGTCGACAGGCTGAAGGGTACCAATGCTGCTGTCACCGTCCAGGTTTTCGATCCTGACGCATTTGGGGGTCGCGATGCCTTTCTGCGGCAGACCGGCTGGCTCGCCGATGCGTGTCGCAGCAATCCGCCGCGACCCGGCGTTGCCCGCGTTCGGCTGCCCGGGGAAAACGGCCTGGCGCGCAAACGCTCTGCCCTGGCGGATGGGGTCGCCCTGCACTCCAACATCATGGCATCGCTCGCGTCCCATGCCGAGCGGCTCGGCGTCGCAATGCCCTAGCTTCGGGGCCAACGCTCATCCTGAACAAAAGCACGTGGAGAGTTCGATCGAGCCGTTTCGATCACCGCTCACAGCCGCTAAGTGTTTACAAAGCGTAAACAGTCGGAGGGATGAGGTGAGAAGTTTTGCAGCAGGTCTGACCGCAGCTCATTTGGAGCAAATGCTCGCACCCTACATCGCCGACCGGCAAGGTGAAGCGGATCGCGGCAATGCCGAGCGTGGTGACGAGCGCGAAACCGCCCCGACCAAGAAAGGCGCGGAGGATGCCTGGACATCGCCTCGCAACTAAATTCCGCTGGCCGTTTTTCGAGATCCGAGAACCGACGACTTTGGCGCGGCCGAACGTCGGTTTTTTGTTGCCCGGCGATCTCGCCAAGCCCCAGCACGCATTTCTAATGTCTTGAAAACACAAGCGATCGTCAGGCCAAAGCCTGAAAAAAGATCACTTGTTAGAAGGAAATTTGGAGCGGGCGAAGGGATTTGAACCCTCGACCCCAACCTTGGCAAGGTTGTGCTCTACCCCTGAGCTACACCCGCTCAATCCGCATCGGTCCGGGGTAGTTGTGAGGACCGTGGGCGCCACCTTGCGGCGACGGGCGCTATATCGCCCAAACGATTTTCAAATGCAACAGGGAAATGACGGAAATTCGAAGAAAAATTTGCCGGCCTCGTTCGGAGACATCGGAAGTGCCGCAAATGCAGGGCAAAGCGTCGACCGGGAGCGTTGCAAAAGATGATGGCGGGACGTAATCAGGCATGCATCCACTTTCCCGACCGCATGGATTTTCCGATGACCGACGAGACGCCGAAGACGAGAGACGACCTTTTTGCCTTTCTTGATGGCTTGGATATCAAGCACAGCACCAAAAACCATGCGCCTGTCTTTACGGTTGCCGAATCGGTCGCACTGCGTGACGAGATCCCCGGCGGCCACACGAAAAACCTCTTCGTCAAAGACAAAAAGGATCAGTTCTTCCTGCTGACGGTTGAAGAAAATGCGACTGTAGATCTGAAGACGGTGCACACGCTGATCGGCGCCGCCAGCAAGGTCTCCTTCGGAAAGCCGGAAAGGCTGATGGAGTATCTTGGGGTCGCGCCCGGTTCGGTCACGGCTTTTGGGGCCATCAATGACACCGGTGGAAATGTGACGTTCGTTCTCGATACCGATCTGATGAAGGACGAGATCATCAATTGCCACCCACTGTCCAATGATGCCACGACTTCGATTGCAAGCGGAGATCTTATTCGCTTTATGGAAGCGACGGGACACAAGCCGCTTGTCTTGAAAGTGACGTCCTGACATACGATTTTAGCGCTAGAAAAGCCGGCTGACCGGCACGGCGGGAGATATCCATGAGCGGCAACGACAATCCTTACAGCAATTCCTTTGGCCAGATGACGGCAACGGCGAATTACGGGGCGGCCCCGGCTGCGGGCGCGGGCGGTTACATCAAGGATACGACGACCGCGAATTTCGCGAAGGATGTCATCGAGGAATCGCGCAACCAGCCGGTTCTGGTCGATTTCTGGGCACCGTGGTGTGGTCCCTGCAAACAGCTGACCCCAGTGCTGGAAAAGGTCGTCAATGAAGCGCAAGGGCGCGTCAAGCTGGTCAAGATGAACATCGATGATCATCCGTCGATCGCAGGCCAGCTTGGTATCCAGTCGATTCCGGCCGTAATCGCCTTCGTCGGCGGTCGTCCCGCCGATGGTTTCATGGGCGCTGTGCCGGAGAGCCAGATCAACCAGTTCATCGATCGGATCGCCGGTCCGGCCGGCGCCGACCAGGCGGCCGAAATCGAAGGCGTCCTCAAGGAGGCGAACGAGTTGTTGGCATCGGGCGATATCAATGGTGCCGCACAGCTTTACGGCGCCGTCATGCAGGCCGATCCCGAGAATGCGAAGGCTTTGGCGGGAATGGCCGAATGCATGATTGCCGCAAACCAGCACGAGCGTGCGCGCGAGGCGCTGACTGACCTGCCTGAGGAGATGGCGAAGGACCCGGCGATCCAGGCTGTATCGAAGAAGCTCGATCAGATCGAGGAGGCGCGCAAGCTTGGTGATCCCGTCGCTCTGGAGCAGGACCTAGCGCGAAATCCCGACGATCATGAGGCCCGCCTGAAGCTTGCCAAAATCCGCAACGTCGAGGGTCGGCGCGAAGAATCGGCAGAGCATCTGCTTTATATCATGCGCAAGGACCGCGCTTTCGACGACGATGGCGCTCGCCGGCAACTGCTGCAGTTCTTCGACGTCTGGGGCTTCAAGGATCCTGCGACGGTTTCGGCACGGCGCAAGCTCTCGGCCATGCTATTTTCGTAATTCGGGCTTCAAGTTTTGATCGCCCGCCCTTGCGTTTTCGGGGGCGGGCCCCACATTCCCGATTGTGCGGGCGCATCCTGTCGCGCCCGCGGGTGACGCAGGACCAGTCTCTATGCAAGTGGGGAATGCACGATACTTAAAGCCCGGTGATCTGCCCGATACGATCGCTGTCTTTCCGCTTGGCGGTGCGCTTCTGTTGCCCACAGGCCAGCTACCCCTCAATATCTTCGAGCCGCGTTATCTCGCGATGTTCGACGCCGCTTTGTCGGGAAATCGACTGATCGGCATGGTCCAGCCCGCGTTGGGGGACCAGGAAGGGCAGGGCGAGGTTCTGGCCCCGGTTGGCTGCCTTGGACGCATTACATCCTTCGCCGAAACAGGGGATGGTCGCTACATCGTTTCCCTCACCGGCATCTGCCGTTTTCGCCTTCTAGAGGAGCGCGAGACGCACAATCCGTTCCGGACCTTCCGCATAGCACCGTTCATTGCCGATCTCTCGGCACGCGATGAGGAGGACGCTGTCGATCGCGCCGCGCTTCTGGCTGCGTTCAAGGCCTATCTCGATGCAAACAAGCTCGAGGCCGATTGGGAAAGCGTCGAGCGCGCCAGCAACCTGACGCTCGTCAATTCGCTGGCAATGATGTCACCCTTCGGGCCTGCCGAGAAGCAGGCGCTCCTGGAGGCGCCCGACCTAAAGACACGAGCGGAAACGCTGATCGCGATCACCGAGATCGTGCTGGCGCGTGTCTTCGGTGACTCGGACACCGTTCTGCAGTAAAACGGATTCATGGACGAAAAACTCAGCCGCGTTGATCCGAAGCTTCTCGAACTGTTGGTATGCCCCCTGACAAAGGGTCGGCTAACATATGACCGCGAGCACAATGAACTCGTGTCGGAGAAGGCGCGCCTCGCCTATCCGATCCGTGATGGCATTCCGATCATGCTGGTCTCGGAGGCCCGTGGACTGGACGACTGACTAGATCGTCTGTCCTGCGAGCAGGCGAGGATTGTCCTTGGCTGTGGTGCCGGCCGCCTGGCCGATGAAGAACGACTTCAGGCCGGGAAGCCGATCGACGATGCCGAGGCCGAAATCGCGGGCGATGCGCAGCGGCGCCAGGTCATTCGAAAAGAGCCGATTGAGTACATCGGTCGTGACGCCCATACGGAAGGTGTCAAAGCGGCGCCATGCCTGATAGCGCTCGAGAATGTTGATCGAGCCGATATCAAGGCCAAGCCGGTCGGCCTCGACAACGGTTTCGGCAAGGGCTGCGACATCCTTGAAGCCGAGGTTCAGGCCCTGGCCGGAAATCGGATGGATGCCGTGAGCCGCATCGCCGGCGAGCGCCACACGCGGAGCGACGAACGCCCGCGCCAGCGTCAATCCGAGCGGGAAGGCGCGCTTGTCACCGACAGTTCTCAACGTGCCAAGCTTGTGACCGAAGCGGCGCTCCAGTTCCTCTTCAAAGATGAGATCGTCGGACGTGACCAGACGGTTTGCTTCCGGCGTTGGCTCCGTCCAGACGAGCGAAGAGCGGTTTCCTTTCAGCGGCAGGATCGCAAACGGGCCAGACGGAAGGAAATGCTCTTCGGCGCAGCCGTGATGCGGACGCTCATGCTCGACCGTCGTGACAATTCCCGACTGACCATAGTCCCAGGACACGGTCTTGATGCCTGCCAGATCCCTCAAGTGTGAGCGGACGCCGTCGCAGGCGACAACAAGTCGGGCTTCCAACACGCTGCCATCCGAGGCCGTGACGGTTGCGTGCGCATCTTCCACGGAGAGGCCGGTTGCGCTGAAGCCGTGGCGAATTTCGATGCCAAGACGCTCGCATGCGCCCCGCAGCGCCCGGACGAGCGTGACATTCGAAATCATGTGCGCGAAGGGCCGTCCATCCTCCACTTCGCCATCGAAGGTCAGGAAAACCGGCCGTACGGGATCTGCGGTTTTCGAATCGGTAACGATCATCTTGGTGATCGGCTGCGCCTCGGGCTCGATCTCATCCCAGATGCCGAAAACCTCGAGCATCCGGGTGGCGGCGGCGATAATCGCCGAGGCACGCATGTCCTTCTGCCAGACGCCCGCAGGTGCTGCCTCGACGACCACGATATCGAGATGAGGTGCTGCCTGCTTGACCGCTACGGCCGCGGAAAGACCGACATAACCCGCGCCTACAACCAGCATGTCCCGCATGGAGTTCCGTTCCGTTTCTTGTGAATATCGTATTGATCTATATAGATCATCGCTGCCGCACTTCCTACCGTCCGGAGCTATACAAAATGACGCGTGACACCGAAAAACCGACTGCGATGGAGACGCTGCTTTCCACGCTGGACCTTGAACCGATCGAGGTCGACATCTTTCGTGGACGCAGCCCGCAGGTTGGTTGGCAGCGTGTTTTTGGCGGTCAGGTGATCGCGCAGGCGCTGATGGCAGCACAGCGCACGGTGGCGCGCGACCGCATTGTACATTCGCTGCACGCCTATTTCATGCGCCCTGGCGATCCTTCGGTGCCGATCGTCTATCAGGTCGAGCGGATTCGCGATGGGTCGAGTTTCAATACACGCCGCGCCGTCGCCATCCAGCATGGAGAGGCGATATTCGCTCTCTCTGCCTCATTCCAGATCGAGGAGCCCGGCTTCGGCCACCAGATCCTCATGCCGGATGTTCCCGCTCCTGAGAAGCTGCTCGATGAACGGCAGATCGCAGCACAGTTTCTTGCCAACGCGCCGGCACCGATTCGCAAATATTGGGAGCGTGAACGGCCGATCGAGATCCGGCCGATCTCGCTGACGCATTATTTCTCGGATGAGAAGCTCGATCCGGTTCAGCATGTCTGGGTGCGGGCGACGGGGCCGGTTCCCGACGATCGCTATTATCAGGCGGCGATCCTGGCTTATCTTTCCGACATGACCCTGCTCGACACATCGCTTTATCCGCATGGAACGTCGATCTTCGATCAGACGATCCAGGTTGCGAGCCTCGATCACTCGATGTGGTTCCATCGGCCAACCAAACTCGACGATTGGCTTCTTTATACGCAGGACAGTCCTTCGGCTTCCGGCGCGAGGGGCCTCACTCGCGGTAGCTTGTTTACGAGGGACGGTACCCTGATTGCGTCGGTGGCGCAGGAGGGGCTGATTCGTAAAAGGGCAAATGAATAAAATGTAGGCACATTTGTTCATTTGGGTATTTTTTGAGCGATTATTGGGCAGTCATTTGCCTGTTTATTAGTGCCGCTTTATATAACCATTATATTTCAATATGTTAGCTTCCTCGTGGGAATCTGGCACGCTCCTTGAATGTATATCCCCGGTCGCTGTTCGTGAACGTCAGCGGCAAGGAGAGTCGGCTCCGCGCCGAGGATAACGAAGGATGGGAAACCAGATGAAAATTGTGATGGCCATTATCAAGCCGTTCAAGCTGGACGAGGTGCGCGAAGCCCTCACGGCGATCGGCATCCAGGGCCTGACCGTGACCGAAGTGAAGGGCTACGGGCGCCAGAAGGGGCATACTGAGATTTATCGCGGCACGGAATATGCGGTGAGCTTCCTGCCGAAGCTCAAGATCGAAATCGCGGTTGCTTCCGAACTCGTCGACAAGGCCGTTGAGGCCATCGTGTCATCCGCCAAGACCGGCCAGATCGGCGATGGCAAGATCTTCGTTTATTCGATCGACCATGCCGTGCGCATCCGCACCGGCGAAACCGACACAGAAGCGCTGTAAGAGCGGCAGAGCAAGGGAGCCTCTTTCAATGTCAATCTCGAAATTTTCCTCCACATATGCGCGGCTTGCTGCTGCGTCTGCCGCGCTGCTCGCGCCGGTCGCCGCCTTCGCGCAGGATGCCGCCACGACGGCTGCGCCTGCTGCCGCCGCTGCTGCTCCTGCGATGACGGTCGACAAGGGTGACAACACGTGGATGCTCATCTCCACCGTGCTTGTCCTGCTGATGACAATTCCGGGCCTCGCCCTTTTCTACGGTGGCCTCGTCCGCGCCAAGAACATGCTTTCCGTTCTCATGCAGGTCTTCATGATCACGGCCGTGGTCATGATCATCTGGGTTACCTACGGCTATTCGCTGGCCTTTACGGACGGCGGTTCGCTCAACAGCTTCGTCGGCGGCTTCTCGAAGGCATTCCTTGCAGGCGTCGACACGACCACCCTGTCAGAGACCTTTACGAAGGGCGTTGCAATTCCCGAGCTGACCTTCGTTTGCTTCCAGATGACCTTCGCCTGCATCACGCCAGCCCTGATCGTCGGCGCCTTTGCCGAGCGCATCAAGTTCTCGGCCGTCATGCTGTTCGTGGTTCTGTGGGTCACTTTCGTCTACTTCCCGATGGCACACATGGTCTGGTTCTGGGGTGGCCCAAGCTCCTACACTTCGCCGTCTGGCCTGATCTTCTCCTACGGAGCGCTCGACTTCGCCGGCGGCACGGTCGTCCACATCAATGCCGGTATTGCCGGTCTGATCGGCGCCATCATGCTCGGCAAGCGCACGGGCTATAAGAAGGAAATCATGGCACCGCACTCCATGACCCTCACGATGGTCGGTGCTTCGCTTCTGTGGGTCGGCTGGTTCGGCTTCAATGCCGGATCGAACCTCGAAGCAAATGCCTACGCCTCGCTCGCGATGATCAACACCTTTGTCGCAACGGCTGCTGCCGCTGTGTCCTGGTGCCTCGTTGAAAACTTCACCCGCGGCAAGGCTTCAATGCTCGGTGCAGCTTCGGGCGCTGTCGCTGGTCTCGTTGCCGTTACCCCGGCAGCTGGCTTCGCCGGCCCAATGGGTTCGATCGTTCTCGGCCTCATCGTCTCGCCGGTCTGCTACTTCTTCGTTGACGTCGTGAAGAACAAGTTCAACTACGACGACTCGCTCGATGTCTTCGGTGTTCACTGCATCGGTGGTATCCTCGGCGCCATCGGCACCGGTATCCTGGTCAACCCGGCACTCGGCGGCGCAGGCATTGTCGATTACTCGACGGCCGATTTCGCCGCCGGCTATCCGGGCACGGCGACGCAGGTCTTCGCTCAGCTGAAGGGCGTCCTGACAACGATCGCATGGTCGGGTATCGGTTCCCTGATCCTCTACAAGATCGTTGATGTCGTTATCGGTCTGCGCGTCTCTGTCGAAGCCGAGCGCGAAGGTCTCGACCTTTCGACCCACGGCGAAGCCGCTTACCACGCGTAATCAAGGCATTGCGGCGCTGGCGCAAGCCGGCGCCGCTGAACAGCCCGTCGCGGCCTATTCATCCGAATAGACCGCTCTTGGCCCGGACCTCCATAGGTTCGGGCTTTTTTATTTTCCGCTGCAAGATGTGGGGGCGGCATGGTTAATACCGCTTTAACTGTCCTCTGATTAGGTGGGGCGAAGGTACTGAGCGCAGACGCTTGGCGATTCGAACGCTCTCACGCATTGGACGGGTACACACATGGCAAGAAGCACATCGCCAGCAATGGATGGCCGGCCGGACCGTTTTTCCCTCTCGGGTTTCATGTTCCGGCAGGCGCAGACCCTTTTTGGCTTCGCCATCTTCCTGCTGCTCGCATTGGCGGTCGCAGCGCTCGCGACCTGGAACGTCGCGGACCCGAGCTATTCCTATGCGACCGGGAACCAACCGACGAACATCCTGGGTTATGGCGGCGCCGCGTTCGCCGACATCGCCATGCAATTCTTTGGCCTGGCCAGTGTCGTGGCGCTTCTGCCGGTTGTCGCTTGGGCTCTCGCTCTGATCTCAGGCAGGCGTTTCAGCCGCATTCCCGCGCGCGCCGCAGCTTGGGGCTTGGGTTCCGTGCTCTCCTCCGCCGTTATTGGCTGCTTCCCGCCACCACTCACCTGGCCGATCCCGAATGGCATCGGCGGCGTTATTGGCGATATGATCCTGCGGTTTCCTGCCTTGTTCGTCGGTGCCTATCCGACGGGCGCTTTTGCGACCGCCGTCGGTTGCGTGTTCGCTGTCCCGACCGTCTGGATGATGCTGTTTGCTGCCGGCATCGTCGGTCGCAGCGAGGACGATGAAGAGGAGGCCGAGGAAGCCTACGCAAGCACTCGCTCCAAGCTGCGCTCGGTCGGCGACGAAGATGAAGATGACGATGAAGGCGGCTGGCTTGCCTTCGGTGCGCTGACGCACGCCTGGTACATGAGCCAGGCCCGAATGCGCCGGCTGCTCGGCATGGGTCCGCGCAAGCGCCGGCAGGATGATTTCGAGTCGCCGTACGACTTCAACGACGACGAGTTTGGCAAGCTGAACGAACCGGTTCGCGCAAAGGCGCCGGCCGGGCGCGGCGATCGCATGGAGCCATCAATGGAGCCGCGCGCTGCCTCGCAGCGCCGCATTGTTTCTACGCCGTCCATTTCGTTGAACAATGATGACGATGACGACGATCTGCCGTTCGACGACATGCCGCCGCGGCCGGCCGATATCCTGCCTGATGACGATGACTGGATGATTCGCGCGCCGGCCAAGGCGACCGGGCGCGCGGAACCGCGCGTCGTGCAGCCTCCGGCGCGGCCGAAACCTGGTGCGCGTCTCGAACGGGAGCAGCAGGGATCGTTCATTCGTCCCGAGGGCTTCCAGCTTCCGTCGATGCACCTTCTCGCGGAACCGAAGAATGTCGTGCGAGATTCAACACTATCTGCCGACGCGCTGGAACAGAATGCGCGCATGCTCGAGGGCGTGCTCGAGGATTTCGGCGTCAAGGGCGAGATCATCCACGTTCGTCCCGGTCCGGTCGTCACGCTTTACGAACTGGAACCTGCGCCTGGCATCAAGTCGTCTCGCGTCATAGGCCTTGCCGACGATATTGCCCGTTCGATGAGCGCGATCGCTGCCCGCGTCGCCGTCGTGCCGGGTCGCAACGCGATCGGCATCGAACTGCCGAACTCCACGCGCGAAACCGTCTATCTGCGTGAACTCATCGCTTCCCGTGACTTCGAGGGCTCCAAGGCCAAGCTTGCCATGGCGCTCGGCAAGACGATCGGCGGCGAGGCCGTGATTGCTGATCTGGCGAAGATGCCGCACTTGCTGGTTGCCGGTACGACCGGTTCCGGTAAGTCGGTCGCCATCAACACCATGATCCTGTCACTGCTCTACCGCATGACGCCGGAGCAGTGCCGCCTGATCATGATCGATCCGAAGATGCTCGAATTGTCCGTCTACGACGGCATTCCGCACCTTCTCTCGCCTGTTGTGACGGATCCGAAGAAGGCAGTCGTTGCGCTCAAGTGGACCGTCCGCGAGATGGAAGAGCGCTACAAGAAGATGTCGAAGATCGGCGTCCGCAATATCGACGGCTTCAACAGCCGCGTCGAGCAGGCGCTTGCCAAGGGCGAGGTGATCTCGCGCACCGTCCAGACCGGTTTCGACCGCCATACCGGCGAAGCGATGTACGAGACGGAAGAGTTCGACCTGCAGCCCATGCCTTACATCGTCGTCATTATCGACGAGATGGCCGACCTGATGATGGTCGCCGGCAAGGATATCGAAGGTGCTGTGCAGCGCCTGGCGCAGATGGCACGCGCGGCCGGCATCCACGTCATCATGGCGACCCAGCGTCCGTCCGTCGATGTCATCACGGGCACGATCAAGGCAAACTTCCCGACGCGCATTTCCTTCCAGGTGACGTCGAAGATTGACAGCCGCACCATCCTCGGAGAGCAGGGCGCCGAGCAACTCCTCGGCATGGGCGACATGCTCTATATGGCCGGCGGCGGGCGCATTCAGCGCGTCCATGGTCCGTTCGTTGCCGATATGGAAGTGGAGGAGATCGTTTCCTATCTGAAGACTCAAGGCTCGCCGCAATATCTCGACGCCATCACCGCCGATGACGACGAAGACGGCGACTACGGCGGCGGTCCGGCAGGGACGTCCAATCTCTCCGATTCCGACGATCCGTACGACCAGGCTGTCGCCATCGTTCTGCGTGACGGAAAGGCGTCAACGTCGTATATTCAGCGTAGACTTGGCATTGGATACAACCGCGCCGCATCACTGATCGAGCGGATGGAGCAGGAAGGCATCATCGGTCCCGCCAACCATGCTGGAAAACGCGAGATCCTGGTTCCGACCGAAGACGATATTCTCGACCGTTGAGGTCGACAGCAATCAAAATGATGCCGGGATCACGGAAACCTGATCGCGCTGAAACCGTTAGTTTATGCAGGTCTGCGAACTACGCCATGAAGGCGCCGCGTTTCCGCAGCATTCGAATTGCATAAAGGAGACATAGATGAACAACTCCGATTCCATCTTGGATCGCATCTCGCTGAGCCGGCGCCATCTTCTCGGCTCGCTGGCCGCCGCTGCGGCATCTGCGATTCCGATTGCTGCCTATGCGCAAGCGGCATCCGCTGCTTCAGGTGCCAGCACCGCGCAGGCGATCGCGGATCACTTTTCGAGCGTCGCTACGATGCAGGGCGAATTCGTTCAATTCGGCCCGCGTGGCGAGCAGACCGGCGGAAAGTTCTACATTCAGCGCCCCGGCAAACTGCGCTTCAACTATGACAATCCGTCACCGATCCGTGTCATCGCGGACGGCAAGAACGTTGCTGTTGGAAATATGAAGCTCAAGACGTGGGATCTCTACCCATTGTCGAAGACGCCGCTCAGCCTGCTGCTGGCGCAACGGATCGATCTCTCGGCCGGCTCGGTGAAGAGCGTGAAGCAGGAGTCCGACCTGACGACGATCGCCCTTGGCAACAACACGATCTTCGGTAACTCGACAATTACGATGATGTTCGACCCGAAGACCTACGATCTCCGCCAGTGGACGATTACCGACAACCAAGGCAAGGACACCTCGGTGATGGTGTTCAACGTCAAGACGGGCGTCCAGTTCGACGACAAGGTGTTCAGGGTGCCCTATGAAGTGATCCCGGGAACGGCCGCTTACCGAGATTGATTTCAGCTGTTTTATGAGAAGAACGCCTCGCGATCTCGCGGGGCGTTTTTCTTTGCGCGTATCCGTTCCATCGGCAAAGCCTTTGCTCTAAAGCCAGTTCGTCCGGTTTTGAAAGGCAAAGATGGAATGAGCTTCTCGGTTACGACGTGGAATATCAACTCTCTGCGGCTGCGCATGCCGATCGTCGAGCAATTCGTCCTCAAACATAAGCCGGACATCCTTTGCTTCCAGGAAACGAAGGTTCCGAACGACTTGTTTCCTGCCTCGCCGTTGCGCGCGATGGGCTACGAACACATCATCATCCACGGCCAGAAGGGCTATCATGGCGTTGCGATTGCATCGCGCGTTCCATTGGTCGAGGACCACCGGCAGGACTATTGCAACGTCGGTGACGCGCGGCACATCTCGGCCATCTTCGAGCGCGGTAGCCGGCGCATTCGCCTGCATAACTTCTACGTGCCGGCCGGAGGCGACGAACCGGATCGGGAGATCAATCCGAAGTTCGGCCACAAGCTCGATTTCATCGAGGAAATGAAGCAGCTCAAGGCAAATGGCGAGGCGAATACATCCTCAATCCTTGTCGGCGACCTCAACATCGCTCCGCTTGAGCAGGACGTCTGGTCCCACAAGCAGTTGCTGAAGATCGTCAGCCACACGCCCGTGGAGACGGAAGGCCTTCTCCAGGTGATGCAGCGCGGCGCCTGGCTCGACCTTATGCGGCAGCACGTGCCTGAGAACGAAAAGCTCTATACCTGGTGGAGCTATCGCGCCAAGGACTGGGAAGCGGCCGATCGCGGCCGCCGCCTTGACCACATCTGGAGCTCAAAGGATCTTGGGCCACACCTGCAGCGCATCGACATCCTGAAGGAAGCGCGCGGCTGGGAGCGGCCGTCCGACCACGTGCCTGTCACGGCGCACTTCAATCTCTGATCTGTCAGATAAAGCGGTGAAGCTGGGCCGCGGCTCTGGCCGCAAGCTCGGCAATATTGTCGCGGATACGGCTCTCGATCAACCGGGCTGCATCCGGATACTCCTCGATCAACCGATGGAAGAGTGAGCGCGTGATGCGGATGATGCTCGTGTCTTCCGTTGCAACGGCCGTAAACTTGCGCTCGACCAAGGTGATCAGGGCAAGTTCGGATAGAAGCGTGCCGGGTCCGACGGTGTTCTGGATCTCGGGCTGACCGTCGCGACCGGTGCGGCTGAGTTCGACATTGCCGCTGAGGATCACATAGGCGCTTTCTGCCGGCGAGCCCTCGCGGAAGAGCATCTGGCCGGCCGACATGACGCGGCGATCCGCACCAAAGGCGATCAGACGCAGCTGATCCTCGGACATGCCGTGGAACAGCGGCAGCTGCGACAGTAGCCTGATGTCGTCGTTTAGGGCCATGCTACGGTATGATCTTGTAGCCGCCGTTTTCCGTTACCAGAATCTCGGCGTTGGAGGGATCGCGTTCGATCTTCTGGCGGAGACGGTAAACGTGGGTTTCCAGGGTGTGTGTCGTCACCCCCGAATTGTAACCCCACACCTCTTCCAGCAGCACGTCACGGGTGACGACCTTTTGCTCCGCGCGATAGAGGTAGCGAATGATCGCGGCTTCCTTTTCGGTCAGACGGATCTTCTGCCCGCTGTCCATCGTCAGGAGCTTCTGGCTCGGCTTGAAGACATAGGGGCCGACATTGAAGGTGGCGTCCTCGCTCTGCTCGTGCTGCCGGAGCTGCACGCGGATGCGGGCAAGCAGGACGGCAAAGCGGAAGGGCTTCGCGATGTAGTCGTTAGCGCCAGCCTCCAAGCCCAGGATCGTATCCGAGTCCGTGTCATGGCCGGTCAGCATGATGATCGGGGCTTTCAAGCCGCCCTTGCGCAGCAGCTTCACGGCTTCGCGGCCGTCCATGTCAGGCAGGCCCACATCCATGATCAACAGGTCGATCGGCGTTGATCGCGCGCGCTCGACACCCTTGGCCGCTGTCGTTTCCTGGAGGACCGTGAATTCGTCATAGAGCGAAAGCTGCTCCGTGAGTGTCTCGCGGAGGTCGTCATCATCATCCACCAAGAGAATGGTGCGTGCGGTCATGCGGCTCTTTCCCTCGCCTACGGTCCCTCACTCCTACGCCAATTTTCCGGCATTGGCAAAGATCGGGCGACCGAGCTGTTGTCGTATACGATGCTATGTGATTTCAATCACAATCCTAGCAATCGCAAACACATGTGAGAAAAATGGAGAAAACAAGGCGTCCGACGCGGATAAAGTCGACGACCCTCCTCGTTCGTCCTGCGCCCGGCAAAAAAAGCAGGGCTTTGATCCAGTTCGGCGCCCTCAGGGTGCCTGCAGCGATCGGTCGTTCAGGCCGAACGGTTCTCAAGCGCGAGGGAGATGGCGCCACCCCAATCGCCTCGATGAAGCTGCTTTCCGGCTTCCGCCGTGGCGACCGGCCCACACATCTGGAGACGCCGCTTGCAATTCGCCGCATCCGTGAGGATATGCTCTGGTGCGACCAGCCGGACGACGCCAATTACAATCGCCTGGTCCGGGCGCCCTTCGGCCGCAGCCATGAGGAGATGAAGCGCAAGGACGGCCTCTACGACATCTGCCTCGTGCTCGACTGGAACGTCACGGCTCGGGCGCGCAATCGGGGCTCCGCGATTTTCTTCCATCTGATCAGGCCGGGTTACGAGCCGACCGCCGGCTGCGTCGCCGTTCATCCGCGCGATATGCAGCGTCTTCTGCCCTTCATGCGCAGAGGCAATGTCGTTCGTGTTCTTTGACGCTCGGGGGTGATAAACCAGTCCCGCTTACCTATATGCCCTTTCGACCGGCGCACGGCTGAAATGCGCGCAGGGAAATCCGCAAGAAGCGGATTCAATCATGCCCCGTCCAATTCTTCAAAATTACGGAGACATATTGTGGCACAGCAACCCATCATCACTTTCCATGACGGACATTCCATTCCCCAGGTCGGTCTCGGCGTGTGGCAGACGCCCCAGGAGATTGCGGCACCGACGGTGCGCACGGCCATTGCCGCCGGCTATCGCCACATCGACACGGCGTCCGGCTACGACAACGAGGAAGGCGTCGGCGAGGGCATCCGCTCGTCCGGCCTCGATCGCAAGGACATTTTCGTCACCACCAAGCTCCGCAACACCGACCAGGGCTACGACGCGACCATGCGCGCCTTCGAAGGCAGCCTGAGGAAGCTCGGTACTGATTATGTCGATCTCTACCTCATCCACTGGCCGTCGCCGCAGCGTGGGCTCTATCGCGAAACCTGGAAGGCCTTCGTGAAGATCCGGGAAGAGGGCCGCGCTCGTTCGATCGGCGTTTCCAACTTCTATCCCGACCATCTCGAACAGATCATCGGCGATACAGGTGTCGTCCCTGTCATCAACCAGATCGAGCTGCATCCGGATTTCCAGCAGCGGGCGGCGCAGGAAGCGCACAAGAAGCTGAACATTGCCACCGAATCCTGGAGCCCGCTCGGTCAGGGCAAGTTGATCGCCGATGCGACGATTGGCGAGATCGCCAGGAAGCACGGAAAGACACCCGCGCAGGTCATCATCCGTTGGCACATCGACAGCGGTCTCGTCGTCATTCCGAAGTCGGTGACGCCGTCGCGCATTGAGGAGAATTTCAAGGTCTTCGATTTCAAGCTGGATGCTGCCGACATGGCGGCGATTGCCAAGCTTGACGACAAGAGCGCCCGCATGGGGCCGGATCCGTACACGGCCAATTTCTGATCTGAACTTTGCGCTCCCTCCTCTTTATGCGGGGAGGAGGGAGACGCAGTTTTCACTCAGGCGAGCGAACGCGGCGTGACGAACCGCTCCAGCGTGCCGCTCTTTGGCTTTAGCCCTTTCCAGCGATCCACATCGAACTCGATGACGGCAAGTGCGGCTGTCGGGAATTTCTCCCTGATGCCAACACATGCCTCCGGGTCGCCTGCACCGATCAGGCCATCCGCAAGATCCTGAAAACCGGGATTGTGTCCGATCAGCATGAGGGTCCGGACCGATGGATCGATCGACTGCACGACGGCAGCGATCTTCGCCGCAGAGGCTTCGTACAAGTCCTCCGAATCCTGCTTTGCGATCGAGGGCGGCAGCTTTTTGGCGACGAGTTTCCAGGTCTGCTGCGTGCGGCGCGCGGACGATACAAGCACGAGATCGGGAATAAGCTTTTCACGCGCGAGGTAGCGGCCCATCAATGGCGCTGTCTTTTCTCCACGGCCGGCCAGCGGGCGGTCGTGGTCGGCCACGTCCTCCGGCCATGCGGATTTGGCGTGACGAAGAAGAAGCAGGCGTCGTTTGGTGGAGGGATTTGCGGCGCTCATATGCTCACCTGAAAGGAGCCAGGGGGTCGAACGCGGCGATTGTCGCACCGAATACGTCCGGTGTCTGCTGAGATAGCCTCCCCCTCGTTTCCGAAGGGGAGGCCCTTATGCTTAGTTCCACTCGCGGATATCGACGAAGTGGCCGGCGATCGCCGCTGCGGCGGCCATCGCTGGAGACACCAGGTGCGTACGACCCTTGAAGCCCTGGCGGCCTTCGAAGTTGCGGTTCGAGGTCGAGGCGCAACGTTCGCCGGGCTTCAGGCGGTCGTCGTTCATGGCGAGGCACATGGAGCAGCCGGGCTCGCGCCAGTCAAAGCCGGCCGCCTTGAAGATCTTGTCGAGGCCTTCCTTCTCCGCTTGCTCCTTCACGAGGCCGGAGCCCGGAACGATCATGGCGTTGACGGTCGAGGCAACGGTCTTGCCCTCGACGACCTTGGCAACAGCGCGCAGGTCTTCGATGCGGCCGTTCGTGCAGGAGCCGATGAAGACGCGGTCGATGTTGATCTCGGTGATCGGGGTGCCGGGCTTCAGGCCCATGTAATCAAGCGCACGCCACTTGGAAGCGCGCTTCGTCTCTTCGGGGATTTCATCAGGGTTCGGAACGACGCCCTGAACGGAAATGACGTCCTCCGGCGAAGAGCCCCAGGATACGATTGGCGGCAGTTCGGCGGCGTTGAGCTTCACGACGCGGTCGAAATGCGCGCCTTCGTCCGACTTCAGGGTCTTCCAGTAAGCGATTGCCTGTTCCAGCGCCTCGCCCTTCGGCGCGCGCGGCTTGCCCTTGATGTACTCGAAGGTGGTCTCATCGGGCGCGATCAGGCCGGCGCGGGCGCCGCCTTCGATCGACATGTTGCAGATCGTCATGCGGCCTTCCATCGACAGCGCGCGAATGGCTTCGCCGGCGTATTCGATGACGTAGCCGGTGCCGCCGGCGGTGCCGATTTCACCGATGATGGCGAGAACGATATCCTTGGCGGTGACGCCAGCCGGCAGTACGCCGTCGACCTGCACCAGCATGTTCTTCGCCTTCTTCTGGATCAGCGTCTGGGTGGCGAGCACGTGCTCGACCTCAGACGTGCCGATGCCATGGGCGAGCGAGCCGAAGGCGCCATGCGTCGAGGTGTGGCTGTCGCCGCAGACAATCGTCATGCCGGGCAGGGTGAAGCCCTGTTCCGGTCCGATGATGTGGACGATGCCCTGGCGCTTGTCGTTTTCCGAGTAGTACTCGACATTGAATTCGGCGGCGTTGATGGCGAGTTGCTCGACCTGGATACGGCTCTCTTCGTTCTTGATGCCGAGATGGCGATCAGGTGACGTCGGGACGTTGTGGTCGACCACAGCCAGCGTCTTTTCCGGCGCGCGAACCTTGCGGCCAGTCATGCGCAGGCCTTCGAAGGCCTGCGGCGAGGTGACTTCGTGGACCAGGTGGCGGTCGATGTAGAGAAGACAGGTGCCGTCGTCCTGCTGATCGACCAGGTGGTCGTCCCAGATCTTGTCGTAAAGGGTACGCGGTGCGCTCATGGCGGTAGGTCCGTTCTTGGATGCGTATGGAAAAATGGAGTTGGTGGCGGTGAGGCCCGCCGGGCCGTCATTCGATCAACGAAGTCGGCTGTTGAGTGCACCGGAAACGGCCGCAAAGAAACGTGCCGGCAGGCGGTAGTGATCCTGCAGCACGAAAATATGCGCCCCAATGCAACTGAACTTGGATTCCATGCGCTGTCACATACCAATTTTTCGCGACGGCGGCAATTCGAATCATTCGGCCGCTAGCGCCGGTCTTTCCCGCGCATCCGTTTCTCCACCTGCCTCAGGGCAAGCGACAAACCGATCGTCAGGATGAGGTAGATATAGGTGACGATCGAATAGGTTTCAAAGAAGCGAAAGGAGCCGGAGGCATAGATCTTGCCCATCTGCGTGATGTCGGAGACACCGAGCACCGACACCAGCGACGAGTCCTTGACCATCGCTACGAAATCGTTCGACAGGGGCGGGAAGATCACCTTGATCGCCTGCGGAAAGACGACGAAGCGGAAGCGGTGATAGCGCGACAGGCCGAGCGCCTTGGCCGCCTCGATCTGGCCGTGGTCGACGGACTGAATGCCGGCGCGGAAGACTTCGGCGATGAAAGAGGAGTAGCCGATCATAAGGGCGATGATCGCTCGCCACATCAGCGAGAAGTCGCGCACCATCACTGGTTCGCTAAAGCCTGCCTGGATCAGCGGACTGGTCAGGAAGTTGTAGGCGGCGACGATGCCGGGGGCGCCGACGAAGGCGACATAGAAGAGCAGCACCAGCATCGGCACGCCGCGGATCACCTCGATGTAAAAACGCGAGATCTGGCGGAGCGCGACACTGTCGGACAATCCGAGCAACGCGACGCCGAGGCCGAGAAGGGTCGCCAGCGCAAAGCCCACCAGCGTCACGAAGATGGTAACGCCGACGCCATTGAAGACAGTGCGGAAGACCTGCGCATAGATGTCGTTGGCGATGATGACGACGGCAAGGACGATTCCGATCGCGACAAGGGCGACCAGCCACCAGGGGTAGTCGCCCTTCACATGCCCGCCAGGGGCTGGCTGCGGAGCCATCACGCGTTAACCGAAGACGGGATCATTCGCCCATCTTGTAGTCGAGGAACCACTTCTTGTTCAGCGCGTCGAAGGTGCCGTCGGCCTTCAGGCTTGCGATTGCGGCATTGACCGCGGCGACGAGATCGGAGCCCTTCGGGAAGATGAAACCGAAATCCTCCGTGCCGAGCGGGCCGCCAATGACCTTCAGGCCGCCGTTCGAGGCGTCGACATAGCCCTTGGCAGCGACGCTGTCGGTCAGCACCACGTCGACGTCGCCGGCCTTGAGCGCCTGGACGGTGGCGCCGAAGGTTTCGAAGAGCTTGACGCGCGGGTTTTGCTCGTTGCCGTCAAGGATTTCGTAGACGGCGGTGTAGAAAGGCGACGTGCCCGGCTGCGCGCCGACGAGGCCTTCATTGAAGGCGCCGAAGGTCTTTGCGTCGGTGAAGCGGCTTTCATCGCCGCGCACCAGCATGAACTGCTGCGAACGCATGTAGGGATCGGAAAAATCGACCTTGGCCTTGCGATCATCCTTGATGGTGATACCGGTCATGCCGATGTTGTACTGGTTGTCGGAGACCGCCTGGATCATCGCGTCCCAGCTGGTGTTCTGGTACTCGACCTTGAAATTCAGCCGCTTGGCGATCTCGTTCATCGCATCATATTCCCAGCCGATCGCCTTGCCCGACTTCGGATCGACGAACTGTAACGGCGGATAGGCGTTCTCGGTGACGACGACGACCGACTTGCCCTTGAGGTCGGGAAGGTCGGCGGCGAAGGCGGCCAGCGGCGACAGGACGAGGGCGGTCAGTCCTGCAAGGACAGTGCGACGGAACGGCATTAAATATCTCCCCGAAATATAGCTCGCGAAACCTGTCATAGTTGCGAAGCGGATGGCAAGAGAATTGCCGTATGTCGCCGTTCAAAATCAGAAAAGGCGGTCCAAAGACCGCCCTTCCATGCGAAGATTTTTGCGGGACAGATCGCAAATGTCGTCAGCGAGACGCGATACCATCCAGTTTCTCAATGGCTCCGGTGGGCAAGGTGATATCGGCGACCGCGAGGTTCTCCCTGAGGTGGAGACGTGACGAGGTGCCGGGTATGAGCAAGATATTCGGCGCGCGCTGCAGAAGCCACGCAAGAGCAACCTGCATCGGTGTTGCGTCAAGCTCCGCAGCGACATCCGACAGCGTGGACGATTGCAATGGCGAGAAGCCCCCGAGCGGAAAGAAAGGCACATAGGCTGTTCCTTCCGTCGCGAGCTGGTCGATCAGCGGATCATCCCCGCGATGCACAAGATTGTACTGGTTTTGAACGCAAACGATTTCGGTGATCTTTCTGCCATCCGCGACTTGCTTGGTGGTGACGTTGGAGAGGCCAACGTGTCTGACAAGGCCCTGGCGCTGAAGATCGGCGAGGACGGTGAGGGGTTCTTCCAGAGATCCCTCCGCCGGGCCATGGACATCAAATATGGCTCGCAGATTGACCACATCGATCACCTCGAGGCCCAGATTCTTGAGGTTGTCGTGAATTGCCCGCGTCAGCGCTTCTTTCGAGAAGGCCGGGTTCCACGACGCGTCTGGCCCACGCGTTGCTCCGATCTTCGTGACGATCACAAGATTATCCCGATAAGGATGCAGCGCCTCCCTGATGATCTGGTTGGTGATGTGCGGGCCGTAGAAGTCGCTGGTGTCGATGTGGTTGACGCCGCTTTCGACTGCTTCGCGCAACACAGCGATTGCCTCGGCGCGATCCTTCGGGGGTCCGAAGACGCCCTTGCCAGCAAGTTGCATGGCCCCGTAGCCAAGCCGCGCCACCGTGCTGTCGCCGAGTGTGAATGTGCCCGATTTTTCGAGATTGGACATGATCTGCTCCGTTTAAAGACAGGGCAGAAATAGGTCAGACCGGCTCTTGCGATAACGGCATGCATTCCGCACGGGCTGTTTGGAATTTCGGACAATGGCGGTGGGCGCGGCTGACGCGATCCGACCCGCCAGTGGCGCGCTAGCGAGCAACAAAAAAGGCGACCCGAAGGTCGCCTTCCCACAATCTCGAAGGATTGAAACTTATTCTGCTGCCGGTTCAGCCGCTGCGGCAGCTTCTGCTGCTGCCTTGGCTTCTGCAGCTTCCTGTGCTGCCTTTTCGGCTGCGAGCGCCTGAGCTGCTGCAACCTTTTCGGCTTCCAGGCGCGCCTTTTCCTCGGCAACTGCCTGACGCTCGGCGTCGTTGAGCTTGCGAGCGCGGGTGCCGGTGTTCTCGACGATACGAGCCGACTTGCCGCGACGATCGCGCAGGTAGTAGAGCTTCGCGCGACGGACCTTACCACGGCGAACGACTTCTACGCTTTCGATAGCAGGGGAGCAGACCGGGAATACGCGCTCGACGCCTTCGCCGTAGGAGATTTTGCGAACCGTGAAGTTCTCCTGCAGGCCGCCGCCGGAGCGAGCGATGCAAACGCCTTCGTAGGCCTGTACGCGGGTACGGTTGCCTTCCTTGACGCGGACGTTGACGCGAACGGTGTCGCCCGGGGAGAATTCCGGAAGCGTGCGCTGGGCTTCGATCTTGGCGACCTGTTCGGCCTCAAGCTGCTGAATGATATTCATGACTCAACCTCTTTGTTGGTTCAACAGCCAGAGCGCTCTGAACGATCTATCCTTGGTCGAGCCGCAGATATTTGCCGGTGAGGGCAGGAGCGAATTCGTCTGTTTTTCTTTACGTGGTTGATGGGAGTTTTCCCATTCCGGGCGTGCGCATACCGTATTGCGCAGGCTTTGTCACCCCTTTGGCCCGGAAATTTCGCAGCGCCGACCGCCAAACTGGGCTTTTGCCAGTGCTGCACGATATCAAGCCTGTGACTCATTTGATTAAATATTTGTCAAATGCACAACAGGGGAGCAGCATCGCCGGCGAGCCAGGCTCGTTTGCGGCTCTTGCCGCGGTTGCCGCGACATGGATCCCCTACTTTGCGGCTCTCTACCTGAATTTCTGCGATTTCTCGCGCTATACGAAGGACACCAAGACCTTGCGCAAGGGCAATCTCTGGGGCCTGCCGATCAACCTGCTCGCCTTCTGCCTCGTCGCGGGTGTCACAACGACGGCGGCATTCACCGTCTACGGCGAAGTACTGCTGCATCCGGAGGCGATCTCCGCGAAGTTCGACAACTGGTTCTTGGCATTGCTTGCGGCGCTGACCTTCGCCGTTGCAACGCTCGGCATCAACGTGGTCGCCAACTTCGTCTCGCCGGCCTTCGATTTCTCGAATGTCTTCCCCCGCCAGATCAGCTTTAAGCGGGGCGGTTGGATTGCCGCCCTGATTGCGTTGGTGCTCTATCCGTTCGCGCCGTGGGAAACGGGTGCCGCGCACTTCGTCAACTTCATCGGTTCGACGATGGGCCCGATCTTCGGGATCATGATGGTCGACTACTATCTGATCCGGAAGGGTGAGCTGAACGTCGCGGATCTTTATCAGGAGTATGGCGAGTTCCGCTTCCAGAATGGCTGGCACACGAATGCCTTCATCGCCTTCGTGGTCGGCTCGCTATTCTCATCGATCCTGCCGACGTTCACGTCGATCTTGCCGGAATGGTGGGGGACCTATGGCTGGTTCTTCGGCGTCGGCATCGGCGGTGATGTCTACTACGCATTGCGCGCGAGCGCACGCGGCTCTGCGGTGGGCGCTACCAACTGACACCCAAAACTCGAATGCCCGGCATCGGCCGGGCATTTTTTATTCTTCCAGCAGATCCGGGCGTCGTTCCCGGGTCAGCTGCAACGCCTGCTCGCGGCGCCATTTCTCGATCGCGCCGTGATTGCCCGATGTGAGGATCGGCGGAATCTCGCGGCCCTCCCATTCCTGGGGACGGGTGTAGTGCGGATGCTCCAGCAGGCCGCCTTCGAAGCTCTCATGCAGTCCGGAAAGATCATTGCCCATGACGCCAGGCAGGATGCGGACGATCGCATCCAGTATGGTGAGTGCAGCCGGTTCGCCGCCCGACAGCACGTAGTCGCCGATCGAGACCTCTTCCAGCTCGCGCGCATCGATGACGCGCTGATCGACACCCTCAAAGCGACCGCAAACGATGATGACGCCATCGCCGGAAGCAAGCTCGCGTACGCGTTCCTGCGTCAGCGGTTTTCCGCGCGGGCTCATCAGCAGCCGGGGGCGGCTGTCGTTCTCGGAGGCGCTGTCGATGGCGCGGGCGAGAACGTCGGGCTTGAGCACCATGCCGGCGCCGCCGCCAGCGGGCGTATCATCGACGGTGCGGTGTTTGTCGGTGGCAAAGTCGCGGATCTGCAGGGTATCGAGCGACCATTGGCCACGCTCCATCGCCTTCCCGGCGAGGGAGTAGCCGAGATGGCCCGGAAACATTTCCGGATAGAGGGTCAGCACGGTCGCGCGAAACGCCATCGACGGCCTCACTTCTTCTTTTTCGGCTTGTCGGGCGTGAAGTTCGGTGCGTCATCCTCACTATCGACGAGGCCAGCGGCGAGCGGATCGATGGTGATCCTGCCGCTTTCAAGGTCGATGTCGAGAACCGAGGCTTCAGAGAAGGGGATCAATACCGGGCGCTTGCCGGGACCCTTGAGCTCCAGCAGATCGCCGGCGCCGAAGTCGAAAACGCCGGTCACGGTGCCATAGCTGACGCCCTGGTCGTCGAGCGCTTCCAGACCCTCGAGATCGGCGTAGAAGAATTCGTCTTCTTCCAGCTCCTCGTCCGGCAGGTTGTCGCGCTCGATGTAGAGCTCCAGTCCGTTCAGCGCCTCGGCGGCATTGCGGTCGTTGATGCCGCGGAATCGGACGACGACGACGTTCTTCATTTCCCGGATATCGAGAATCTCGAAGGTGCGGCCATCAAGGCTGTGCAGGTTGCCGTAGTCGCCGAGCGCGGTCGGATCGGCGGTATAGGCCTTAGCGCGTACTTCGCCGCGCAGGCCTTGGGCGCCACCGATCGTTGCCATCAGAACCGGATTTTCAAGCTTTGGCATGACGTCCTTCACATGAAGCCGCAAATCTGGGCTTCTCTTAAACGAAGTGCAGCGGAATGGAAACGAAAACGGGCGGCATGTCGCCATGCCGCCCGTTCGATAAGGGAAGGTTCCCGATTATTCTGCGGAAGCAGCAGCTTCAGCAGCGTCGGCGGCCTTCTGAGCCTTTTCAGCAGCGCGCTCCTGAGCCTTCTTGCCCGGCTTTGCCTTTTCCGGGTTGTTCTTGGCATCGCGCTTTGCGAGGCCGGCTTCGTTGAGGAAGCGCAGAACGCGATCGGTCGGCTGTGCGCCCTGATCGAGCCAGTGCTTGATGCGGTCGTTGTTCAGCGTGATGCGAGCGCCGTTGTCCTTGGCGAGCATCGGGTTCCAGGAACCGAGGTTCTCGAGGAAGCGGCCATCGCGCGGCGAACGGGCGTCGGCGAGAACGATGTGGTAGTACGGGCGCTTCTTGGAACCACCGCGTGCGAGACGAATTTTCAGTGCCATTTTCTTTACTCCTTGGACTTTTCTGGACCGCCTGATCCGGCGGTATGGTTCATTTTGCTGCGGCGCCGTTTTCGGCGTGGTCTGCAGCGATCTGCTCATGATGCCGGATGACTTCCTTGATGATGAAGTTCAGGAACTTCTCGGCGAAATCCGGATCCAGATTGGCATCCTTCGCCAGATGGCGGAGACGTTCGATCTGGTATTCTTCGCGCGCCGGATCGGCCGGCGGCAACTTGTACTTGGCCTTGAGAACGCCGACCTCTTTGGTGCAGCGGAAGCGTTCGGCCAGGATATGGACCAGCGCGGCGTCGATGTTGTCGATCGACTGGCGATAGTTCGAAAGTTGGGCTTTGATTTCAGGATCAATCATTGTCTACGCGACCCCTTCACTTCTTCTTGGGCAGGCCGGGAAGGCCTGGGAAACCACCGCCGAGACCCGGCAGCTTGGCGCCGCCCAGACCCGGCAAACCGCCACCGCCGAGGCCGGGCAGCCCGCCGCCCGGCTTTCCTAGACCGGCAGCTTCAGCTTGCTTCTGGAGCGCTTCGAGCTGCTTGGGGTCGATATTCGAAAGATCGGGCATGCCACCGCCAAGGCCACCAAGGCCCATCTTGCCGGCAAGGCCACCCATCATCTGCTTCATCAGGCCGCCCTTACCCTTGCCGCCCATCATCTTCATCATGTCCGCCATCTGGCGATGCATCTTCAGAAGCTTGTTGATGTCGGCGGCATCGGTGCCAGAGCCGGCGGCGATGCGCTTCTTGCGAGAGTGCTTGAGAATATCGGGGTTGGCGCGCTCGGCCTTGGTCATCGAGCCGATGATGGCGAGCTGACGGCCGAACAGGCTGTCGTTCAGACCGGCCGAGGCCATCTTGTCCTTCATCCCAGCCATGCCGGGCATCATGCTCATGATGCCGCCCATGCCACCCATCTTCTGCATCTGGCGCAGCTGGTCGGCGAGGTCGTTGAGATCGAACTTGCCCTTGGCCATCTTGGCGGCCATGGCAGCCGCCTTCTCGGCGTCGATGTTTTCAGCGGCGCGCTCGACGAGCGAAACGATATCGCCCATGCCGAGGATGCGGTCAGCAATACGGCGGGGATGGAACTCTTCGAGTTCGCCCATACGCTCGCCGACACCGATGAGCTTGATCGGCTTGCCTGTCACCGCGCGCATCGAAAGTGCTGCACCGCCACGGCCATCGCCGTCCATGCGGGTGAGCACGAGGCCGGTGATGCCGACGCGCTCGTCGAAGTTGCGCGCCAGGTTGACGGCGTCCTGACCGGTCAGCGAGTCCGCGACCAGCAGGATTTCATGCGGATTCGACTTCTTCTTGATGTCGGCCATTTCGACCATCAAGGGCTCGTCGATATGCGTGCGGCCGGCGGTGTCGAGGATGACGACGTCATGGCCACCGAGCCGGGCTGCTTGCACGGCGCGCGCGGCGATATCGGTCGGCGACTGGCCGGCAATAACGGGCAGCGTGTCGACACCAGTCTGGACACCAAGCTGGCGCAGCTGCTCCTGGGCGGCCGGACGTCGCGTATCAAGCGACGCTATCAGCACCTTCTTCTTCTCGCGGTCGGTGAGCCGTTTGGCGATCTTCGCGGTCGTCGTCGTCTTACCGGAGCCCTGCAGACCGACCATCATGATGACGACGGGGGCGGCCGCATGCAGGTCGACGCCGACGCCTTCGCCGCCGAGCATCTCGATCAGCTCGTCATGGACGATCTTGACGACCATCTGGCCGGGCTTGATCGACTTCAGGATCTCGGCGCCGACGGCCTTTTCGCGGACGCGATCGGTAAAGGAGCGCACGACATCGAGCGCCACGTCAGCCTCCAGAAGCGCGCGGCGAACCTCGCGCAGCGCTGCGGAAACATCGCTTTCCGAAAGCGCGCCACGGCCTGTCAGTCCATTCAGAATGGATCCAAGACGGTCCTGGAGGTTCTCAAACATCGGCTCTTCCTTGTGATTTCCTGAAGACGGAAACCTTGTGCTTTTCCTTGACGAAAACAAGACGCATAGCCAAAAAGCACCCGAGGGCGCATCGCGCTGTCGGGTGTGGACCTCCGGGATCTCTTTATACCTCTACGGGTCCCGGTCGGTGGCTCGAGTCTTGAAGCTCGTCGCAGATTGAGCGGCGGTAAACAGGAAAACGGACCGCGAGTCAAGGGAACGCCGAGAAAAGACGGCGTTTCGACCTTTCAAAAGCGCGCGCCCGATCCCAGATCTGCTTTCCCTGCAACGGAATCGCTTTGTATGCCTACGGCCAAAAGACGCAATCCCTACTATCAAGGGCCTGTCTCCGATCACTTCGACGGCACGCATTTCTTCAATCCGGATGGTATCGAGCCTCTCGGTTTTCGAGATCTGATGCGATGGCAGTTTGGCGGCAACCGCGATCGCTGGCCGAAGTCGGTTCCGAGCCCCTTCGTACCGGCCAAGCCGGATGCGCGCGTTGATGGCGACGATCTGCGGGTAACCATGGTCGGCCACGCGACGATGCTGGTGCAGGTCGCGGGGCTCAATATCCTGACAGATCCCGTATGGTCCGATCGGGCCAGCCCCTTCGCCTTCGCCGGACCGAAGCGCGTCGTGGCACCCGGTATCGCGTTCGACGACCTGCCGCCGATCGACCTCGTTCTCGTTTCGCATAACCACTACGATCATCTCGATGTCGCGACGCTCAGGCGGCTGCAGGCGAGGCATCGGCCGCATGTCGTAACGCCGCTTGGCAACGATACGATCATTCGTCGCGCCGTTCCCACCATGCAGGTGACGGCGATGGATTGGGGCGAGCGCATCCCGCTTGCCGGCATCCGCATCGATGCCGAGCCGGTGCATCATTGGTCGGCACGCGGCACCGGGGATCGTCGCATGGCGCTCTGGGCCGCCTTCGTCCTGTCAACGCCAGCCGGGAAGATCTACCATGTCGGGGATACGGGCTTTCATGGGGGCGTCAACTACAGGGCTGCCCAGCAGAAGCATGGTGCCTTTCGCCTCGCCGTCCTGCCTTTCGGAGCCTATGAACCGCGCTGGTTCATGAAGGGCCAACATCAGAATCCTGATGAAGCGGTGATGGGAATGGAGCTTGCCAATGCTGCCTATGTGGCCGGCCATCACTTTGCGACGTTCCAGCTGACCGACGAGGCAATCGAGACGCCGGTCAAGGCGCTAAAGGCAGCCTTGGCCGAGCGCGAAATACCGCAGGAGCGGTTCAGGCCGCTTAGAGCCGGCGAGGTATTCGACGTGCCAGCGGCATGATCAATGCGCGTGGGCTCCGGCACCATGCGCATTGATGATGGTGTCGGCCTCCTTGCCGTAGAGTTCTTCGAAATGATCGAAGGTCTTGGAGAAGTGGCCGATGCCCTGCGTTGCCGATCTGAGCGACCGGGCCAATTCATCAAGCACGCCGCCAGGCACGAGCGCTCGAAATATATCCCAGCCCTTCGCGTTCTCGTCCCGGTCGAAGCCGAGCACCTGTCCCTTGAGCGAGGAGACGAGCGTCACCATTCCGCCGGAATAGACCGAGGGGATATGGATCTCCACCCGCACCACAGGCTGCATGAGAACGGCGGAAGCTTGTGAAAGCGCTTGCTTGACGCCCATTTTCCCAGCGGTCCGGAAGGCGAAATCGGAGCTGTCGACCGAGTGATACTGACCGTCGGTCAGCACGACGTCGACATCGACGACCTGGAAGCCGAGCGGACCTTTCTCCATGGCTTCGCGGGCGCCGGCTTCAACAGCTGGGATGTAGTTTCGGGGCACGGTCCCGCCCTTGACGCTTTCGCCGAAGGTGAAGCCCTGGCCGCGCTCGTTCGGCCTGACGCTGAGTTGCACGTCTGCGAACTGTCCGGCGCCGCCCGTTTGCTTGCGGTGCCGGTAGCGCACATCCGAAGGTTTGGAAATGGTTTCTCGGTATACGGGGTTTGGTGCGCGTTCGGAAACTTCGACGCGGAAGACCTCCGACAGTGTTTTGCGGAGATCACGCAGATGGACCGGCCCCTGGGCGCAGATCAGCGCCGCGCCTGTGCCTTCCTCCTGCATCACCTTCAAGCCGCGATCGGTTTCCGCCAGTTTCGCCAGCGTCGCGGAAAGCTTGGTTTCGTCCCGTTCGCTGCCGGGAACGAGAATTCTTTCCAGCATCGGTGTCGGCGGTGTCGTCCAATCGGGCGGCTCGACGCTGGCTGTCTGCGTCAGCAGGGCAGTCGCTGGCAGATGGTCGGATTTGAGTGCGGCAAAGACGCTGCCAGCCTCCACGCTGCCACTGATTGGCTTTCCGTTGCCGGCCTCCTGCAGCGGACCCAGCGTGGCGCCGCCCAAGGGAGCGCCCTGCTTCAAGCCGTCGGCGAGCGCCCGCACCAGCACCGTCTTGCCGACATTAGCCTTGTGGTAGGCGTGGAAACTCACGGCAGAAAGGGCCGCTTCTTCCACACTTCCTGCGAGCCTCGACCGCAGTGCCGTTGCCGGCGGCGCTTCGTGGCGAAGGGCCTTCATCAGGCGCATGATGCCGTTGCTGTGCGAGGCTGAGCCGAACAGCACGGGGATAACCCGGTTCTCCTTGAGAATTCGCGAAGAGATCGTAAACAGCGTATCGCTTGCCGGCTCCCGGTCTTCGATGAGCTCCTCGAGAAGCCAGTCATCGAACTCCGAGAGCTGTTCCAGCATTTCGGCCCGCGCCTCGTGCTCCCGCTCGACGGCATCCTGCGGCAGCTCGATCAGCGCGGACGGCTGACCTTCCCGATAGCGCCAGGCGCGTTCGGAAATCAGGTCGCAGCTGCCGACGATCCGGTCGCCTTCGCGGATGGGTACTTGCCGCAGGACAAGCGGATGGTTGGAATAGGTCTGAAGTGCGGCAATGACATCGCGCAACCGGCCGCGCGGCTCGTCCATCCTGTTGATGAAAATCAGGCAGGGCGTGCCGGAGGCCTCGATGGCGCGCAGATAGGGTGCTGCCAGCACGGCTTCATCAGGCGTCGGCGATATGCAGAGGATACAGGCGTCGCTGACGAGCAGGGCATCCTGCGCCAGGGCCAGTGCCTCATTTGCCCCGGGAGTGTCGATCGCACACCACGCTTCGTCCTTGAAGTCAAATTCCGTCAGGCTTGATCCATATGGAGAGGCTGACTTTCTGGGCGTTCCCTCGAGCGAGGCCAGCTTTGCGACGAGTGTCGTTTTTCCCGTCTGCGAGGGCCCAAGTACGGTGACGCAGCGCATCGGCGATCCTCCCTGCCAAAAGCACCATCCCAGAGCAAGAATGCCCCGAAGCGGCGAAAAGCGCTAGATATCTGCACTCATTCTTAAATATGAGGTCACGGCATTTGCTCTCTGGCAATGTGTGGCTCATCCACCGCCAGTCAAGCCACTGGTAATTCCCCCGCATTTCCGCCATATACAGCCCAAACAGAGGCGGACATGACACTATGAGCGCAACGGTCGAATTCGCGAAGATGAACGGGCTTGGCAACAAGATCCTGGTCGTCGACATGCGCGGCCGCACAGACAAGGTAGCGCCTGCGGCGGCAATCGCGCTGAATGCCGCTGACGACACACAGTTCGACCAGATCATGGCGATCCATGATCCAAAGGCAGCTGGCACAGATGCCTGGATCGATATTCTGAACTCCGACGGCTCGAAGGCGCAGGCCTGTGGCAACGGCACGCGCTGCGTTGTGCAGGCGCTTGCTTCGGAAACCGGCAAGAAGGTTTTCACATTCCAGACGGTGGCCGGCATCCTCAATGCCACCGAGCATGAAGACGGGACGATCTCCGTCGATATGGGCAAGCCGGTCTTCGACTGGGACAAGATCCCGCTTGCGGAAGAATTCCACGATACCAGCCGCATCGAGCTGCAAATCGGGCCGATCGACAATCCCGTGCTGCATTCGCCCTCGGTCGCTTCCATGGGCAATCCGCATGCGATCTTCTGGGTTGACCGTGATCCGATGTCGTTCGATCTCGGCCGCTTCGGGCCGCTTCTCGAAAACCATCCGATGTTTCCGGAGCGCGCCAATATCACGCTGGCGCAGGTGACTTCTCCGAACTCGATCACGACGCGCACCTGGGAACGGGGCGCAGGACTGACGCTCGCCTGCGGTTCGGCCGCTTGTGCGACGGCCGTTTCCGCCGCCCGCACCGGTCGGACAGGGCGCGAAGTCGCGGTGAAGGTTGCAAGCAGCCCCAATCAGGGCGTTCTGACGATCGAATGGCGCGAACGCGATGCTCACGTCATCATGACGGGCCCGGCTGAATGGGAATGGTCGGGCACGCTCGATCCGTCGACGGGTGCGTGGTCGCGCGATGCGGCGCCGGGAGCCGAAGCGCGGTGAGCGGCGTCGAGGTCATCACCTTCGGCTGTCGTCTCAATACCTACGAATCCGAAGTGATGCGGGCGGAGGCCGAGAAGGCCGGGCTCAATAATGCCATCCTCGTCAATACCTGTGCGGTTACCGGCGAAGCTGTGCGTCAGGCACGCCAGGCGATCCGACGTGCGCGGCGCGACAATCCTCACGCCCGCATCATCGTCACTGGCTGCGCGGCCCAGACGGAAAAAGAAACCTTCGCCGATATGGCCGAGGTCGATGCTGTCCTCGGCAACGAGGAGAAACTGAAGAGCGCTTCCTATCGCTCCCTGCCGGATTTCGGCGTTTCGGCGGAAGAGAAGCTGCGCGTCAACGACATTATGAGCGTGCGCCAGACGGCGCCGCAGATGGTCAAGCATATCGATGGTCATGTGCGGGCTTTCATCCAGGTCCAGAACGGCTGCGACCACCGCTGCACCTTCTGCATCATTCCCTATGGCCGCGGCAATTCGCGCTCCGTGCCGATGGGGGCGGTCGTCGACCAGGCGCGAAAGCTCGTCGAAACCGGCTACCGGGAGATCGTGCTGACCGGGGTCGATGCGACCAGCTATGGCGCTGACCTGCCCGGTGAGCCGACGCTCGGGCTGCTTGCCAAGACGCTGTTGAAGCAGGTGCCGGATATTCGCCGCCTGCGGCTTTCGTCGATCGACAGCATCGAAGCGGACAAGCATCTGTTGGACCTCATTGCCGACGAAGTGCGGTTCATGCCGCATCTCCACCTTTCGCTGCAGCATGGCGACGACATGATCCTGAAGCGGATGAAGCGTCGCCATTCGAGCGCGGATGCCCTAGCTTTCGTCAACGACGTGCGCCGTCTGCGGCCGCAGATGAGCTTCGGCGCGGACATGATCGCCGGCTTTCCAACCGAGAGCGAAGAAATGTTCGCCAATGCGGTGCGGCTGGCGGAAGAGGCCAATATCGCTCATCTCCACGTGTTCCCTTACAGCCCGCGGCCGGGGACACCTGCCGCGCGCATGCCGCAGCTCGATCGCGCGCTGGTCAAGGAGCGGGCAGCGCGACTGCGCGCCACTGGACATCGCCTGCATCAGTCCCATCTCGACGGAATGGTCGGAACGCAGCAATGGCTGCTGGTGGAAAACAACGGTTTGGCGCATACCGAGAACTTCACGCTTGTCGCAGCGGCGGGACTTGCGCCCCGAAGCTTCGTGCAGGCTGTCATCACCGGACACAACGGCAAACACCTCGACATGCAATTGACGGCCGCCGACGCGGCCTGAGTTTACGGAATCCTCATGGCGTTCAATTTCATCAAAAAGGTCTTCACCTTCGGCCCCAAGCCGGAGGAAGAGCAGGCGCCGGGGGCGGTCGAGACGAAAGCGCTCGAAACCGAGCTGGAGCCGCATTCGCGCGAGGAGAACCTTCCGGTTGCCGCAGACCTGGTTCTGGCGGAAGAGGTGGATACGGCCGGCGGGCCTGCCGATGACGTAGCTGAGGACGCCTCGATCGAGGAGCTTGCCGAGCAGGCCGAAGCGTTCACACCCGTTGAGGACGACGTTTCCGAGGTCTTGCCGCCTGAGATGCAGGTAGGCGATGTGGGTCTTGTGCCGCTCTCGTTGCTTGAAGACGAAGCGGAGCTCGATACTCCTGCTGGAAGCACGCTGGGAGAGACGGTTCCTGTTGCGCCTTCCCTGCAGCCGGAAATCGGCGATGAGGCAGAGGATGATAGTGTCGCGGAACTAGCATCTCTCGGCGAAACCGAAGAGACGTCGGCTGCAGAGCTTACAGCTGAAGCCGATGTGGAACAGCAGCCTATCGCCGATCGGGCCTCTCCCGCCGAGCATGAGGTATCTACGCCGGCGGAGGATGATAGCGTTTCCGGAGATATCTCCGTGACTCCCGTTCTTCCAAAGGGATTTGCCACCGGTCCCGCGGCTTCCGAGTCCGCGCCTCTGGTGCCGGCCTCAAGACTTTCCTGGTTCCAGCGCCTGCGCGCCGGCCTTGCCCGCACCTCGTCGCAACTTACCGGCCAGATCGCGGCCCTTTTTACCAAACGCAAGCTCGATGACGACACGCTGCAGGATCTCGAGGATCTGCTGATCCAGGCCGATCTTGGCGTCGAGACGGCCATGCGCGTCACCGATACGCTGGCCTCCGAGCGCTACGGCAAGGACGTCACCGGCGAGGACGTGAGCCGCATCATGGCAAGCGAGATCGCCAAGGTGCTGAAGCCGGTCGCCAAACCATTGCAGCTCGATCTCACCCACAAGCCGCACGTCATCCTCGTCGTCGGCGTCAACGGAACAGGCAAGACCACGACGATCGGCAAGCTGGCGGCCAAGCTCTCGGGCGCTGGCCTCAAGGTGATGGTTGCCGCCGGCGATACCTTCCGCGCCGCTGCCATCGAGCAGCTGAAGATCTGGGCCGACCGCACCAAGTCTGAATTCATCGGCACCAAGCTCGGTGCCGATGCGGCGGGTCTCGCCTACGATGCCTTCGAGCAGGCCAAGGCGAAGAAGTGCGATGTGTTGATCATCGATACCGCCGGCCGCCTGCAGAACAAGGCGGAGCTGATGGCAGAGCTCGAGAAGATCGTTCGGGTTCTCGGCAAGCTCGATCCGGATGCGCCGCATACGGTGCTGCAGACGCTCGATGCGACGACGGGGCAGAACGCCCTGTCGCAGGTGGAAATCTTCAGGAACGTTGCCGGCGTGAACGGACTGATCATGACGAAGCTCGACGGCACGGCGCGTGGCGGCATTCTCGTGGCGATCTCTGCCAAGCACAAGCTGCCGGTCTATTTCATCGGCGTCGGCGAAGGCGTCGATGATCTCGAGCCTTTCGAGGCCGAGGATTTCGCGCATGCCATTGCCGGGCTCGGCCAATAATGCCACAGATATGCCGACAAACACGGGCAAGCGTCTCGTGTGGCACAAACGGATTTGAGATAGAATGACGACAGAGAGCGATATCACCCCAAGCGCGGCCGACCGGCATCACCCGATGCTGAAGCTGGCGCTGGAGCTTGGCCCGCTGCTGATCTTCTTCTTCGCCAACCTGCGCGGCGCCTGGCTGGTCGAAAGGTTTCCGGCTCTGTCGGAGCTTGGCGGACCACTGTTCGTGGCGACGGCCCTCTTCATGGCGGCGACGGTGACCTCGCTGGTGGTCTCGAAGATCATTCTCGGGCATCTGCCGATCATGCCTTTCGTGTCGGGCATCGTGGTCGTCATCTTCGGATCGCTGTCGATCTACTTGCAGAACGAGACCTTCATCAAGATGAAGCCGACCATCGTCAACGCGCTCTTCGGCGTTGCGCTGCTGGGCGGCCTGGCTTTCGGCAAGTCGCTGCTCGGCTACGTCTTCAATGCGGCCTTTCAGCTCGATGCCGAGGGATGGCGCAAGCTGACGATCCGCTGGGGGATCTTCTTCCTCTTCCTGGCGGTGCTGAACGAGGTCGTCTGGCGCAACTTCTCCGATGACTTCTGGATCGCCTTCAAGGTCTGGGGCACGATGCCGATCACCATCATCTTCACCATGGCGCAGATGCCGCTCATCATGAAGCACACTGTGACCTCGGCGGGAGAGACCGAGAAGTGACGACACTGGATACGGCAGAGAGAGCCAAGCACCAGACCTTCTGGTTCGCGGCATGCGGTGCGGTCCTGCTGATCCAGATCATCGCCGAATATATGATGGGCCGCACCCCCATCTGCACCTGCGGATACATCAAGCTTTGGGAAGGCACCGTCAATTCCAGCGGTAACTCTCAGCATATTTCCGACTGGTACACGCCGTCTCACATCATTCACGGCTTCATATTCTACGGCGTTACGCACCTTCTTTTGCGCGGCAAGCCGATTGCGATGCGGCTGCTTCTGGCGCTCGTCATCGAATCCGGCTGGGAACTGCTGGAAAATTCGCCTGTCATCATCGACCGCTATCGAACGGCGACGATCTCGCTCGACTATTACGGCGACAGCATCGTGAACTCGGCAATGGACACGGTCTTCATGGTGATCGGGTTCTTCTTCGCCTCGCGGGCGCCGGTCGCACTGACGATCGCAATCGCGATCTTCTTCGAGCTTCTGACCGGCTACCTGATCCGCGACAACCTGACGCTCAACGTGCTGATGCTGATCTGGCCGGTCGAGGCGATCAAGACCTGGCAGAGTGCGCTCTGATCAGGAGGCCGGCTTGCCGAGCGCCGTCTCCACGGCGTGGAAGAGGCCTTCCCTGAGACTGACATCGTCGAACGGGCCGACCCGCTTGTAGAGGATCGTGCCATCAGGGGCGACGAGATAGCTTTCGGGGATGCCATAGACACCCCAATCGATGGCCGCCTGCCCTTTGGGATCGACGCCGATGGCGGCGAAGGGATTGCCGAGTTCGCCGAGGAAGCGAAGCGCGTTGTCGTTCTTGTCCTTGTAGTTGATGGCAACCACATTGAGCCGGCTGTCCTTTGCCAGTTGCATCAGGATCGGATGCTCGTCGCGACAGGGAATGCACCAGGAGGCAAAGACGTTGACGAGCGTCAGTTTTCCCTTGATGGCACTGTCGGTCAGCGCCGGCAGGTTGGCGCCTTCGAGCGGCGCAAGGTTCAGCGCCGGCGCCTTCGTGCCGATCAGTGCGGAGGGGATTTCCGAGATATTCTTGCCGTGGACGTCCTGATCATAGAGCATCTTTGCTGCGGTGGCTGCGATGCCGGCGAAGACAACCAAGGGGATCAAGGCGACGGCATAGCGTCCAAATCCGCGCTTGGCGGAGTTCGTTTCAGGGGTGGTGCTCATTTGCCATCCGTTGTTCGCGCCGAGCGGCGGCGGATGCCGGAGGCTTCAAGGGCTGCCAGTTCCTTCCGGCGAGCGCGGCCATCGGCCCAGGTCCAAAGGGTAACCGCGGCCGCGACAAGGGCGGCAAAGCCGTAGGCGCCATAGACATAGAAAGCGTGTGTCATGACTATCCCTCGCGGCTTGCCAGGCGGGCGGCCAGTCGGCGCTGAGCGGCGACGCGGCGACGCCAGATCTCGTTGCGGATCGCCATGATATGCAGCGTGAGGAAGAGCGCGGTGAATGCAACGGCCATCGCCAGCAGCGGCCGCAGGAACTCGGGATCGATGGCCGGACCATCGAGGCGCAGCACACTCGCGGATTGATGCAGCGTATTCCACCATTCGACCGAAAACTTGATGATCGGGATGTTGACGAAGCCAACGAGAATGAGGACGGCGCTGACGCGGGCGGCCTTTGAAGGGTCGTCGATCGCGCGATTGAGGGCGATGAGCCCGAGATACATCAGGAACAGAACGAAGACGGAGGTGAGCCGGGCGTCCCAGACCCACCAGGTGCCCCACATCGGCTTGCCCCAGAGGGACCCAGTCACCAGGGCAATCAGCGTGAAGGCGGCGCCGAGCGGGGCTGCGGCCTTCGCCGACACATCCGCCAGCGGATGGCGCCAGACCAGCGTGCCGATCGCCGAGAGGCTCATGATCGTGTAGCCCATCATCGCCAGCCAGGCGGCCGGAACATGGACATACATGATGCGAACCGTTTCGCCCTGCTGGTAGTCGCCTTCTGTCGTGAAGCTGAGATACAGCCCCACGATAAAACAGAGGGCCGTGAAACCGGCCATCCACGGGAGGATGCGCGCGGCCAGCGCCAGAAACCGCGTCGGGTTGGCGAGATCGCTGAATTTCGTGATGGCAAGGCTCGTTTCGCTCATGCTGTTTTCCTTACCGCGATATGCCTGACGCCGCAATCGAGTGCCCGATCAATCCGACGTGTGACGCAGCGCAAGCGCGGCAGCCACCGGTCCGATCACCGCGAAGAAGAGGGTCAGCGCCATCAGGATGAGGAAGGGCGGCAGAAAGGGCGATGGCCCCTCGACCGCCGCGTAAGTGGCACTGACGCCGAAGATCAGCACGGGGATCGTCATCGGCAGCACCAGAATCGACACCAGCAGACCGCCACGCGGCAAGGCGACAGCAACGGCCGCGCCGACGGCACCGATGAAGGTAATCGCGGGAGAACCGACGAGCAGCGTCAGCATGGTCGCGCCGATGGCGGTCTCGCTCATATTCATGAAGAGGCCAAGCAACGGCGAGGCGATAACCAGCGGCAGGCTGGTGGCGACCCAGTGCGCAAGGCATTTGACGAGCACCGTCAGCACCAGCGGCGTTTCCTGCATCAGCATCAGATCGAGTGAGCCATCATCGCGCTCGGCTTGAAACAGGCGGTCAAGACCGAGCAGCGCCGCAAGCAGCGCACCGATCCAGACGATTGCCGGGCCGATGCGGGACAACAGTGCGAGATCGGGCCCGACACCGAAGGGGATGACCGCGACAATGGTCAAGAAAAAGAGAACGCCGATCAGCGCGCCGCCGCCGGCGCGTATCGAAAGCTTGAGGTCTCGCAGAAGCAGGGCAGTCATTCCCACACTCCCGGTCCGGCGTGGGCAAATCCCGCCATCCGCAATTCCTGCGCGCCTTCCAGTCCTAGCGGCTGGTGGGTTGCCGCGAGCACGATGCCGCCGTTGCAGCGATGCGCTTCAACAAGCTCGGCAAACAGACGGTCGCCGCTTTTATCCAGCGCAGCAGTCGGCTCATCAAGGATCCAGACCGGCCGGTGGGCGATAAGCAGCTTGGCGAACGCGAAGCGGCGCTGCTGCCCGGCAGAGAGGTAGCCGAACGGAAGGTGCGTGATGCCCTCGAGACCGACCGCCTCGGCTGCCTCGTCGATCGAGACGGTGGAAGCGCCATGGCTATCGCCAAGAAAGCACCGCCAGAAATCGAGGTTTTCGGCGACCGTCAACTCGCTCTTCATTGCATTGCGGTGACCGAGATAGTGGCTGACTTCCCCGACGCGCCGGTGAGTGTTGCCGAGCGAATCGGTGAAGCTGACCGAGCCCTTTTCCTGATGCAGCAGACCGGCGACGACGCGCAGCAAAGTCGACTTTCCTGATCCATTTTTGCCTGTCAAAACCAGTGCTTCGCCCGATTCCAGGCGAAAGGAGAGGCCTTCGAAAATCAGGTCTTCGCCCCGGCGCGCAGCCAGATTGGCGGCCTCGAGAGACATGACTTTTCCGTGGTTTAATTTTTCAGTCATCGCAACGCAAAAAAATCCGAAATGGGTCACGCACTCTCTGGCACCTTTCATAGAAATTATCTATAAGACCCGCAACCACGCCAGCGGTCGGCGTGAATATCATCCTTGCGCCGAACATGGGCTTCGCTCCACGTGCGGACAGCGGAAATGGCCGTACCCGCATCCTGATGTGCATTACGTGCATAGGCGTCCGCACGATTGTGTTCGCTATCAGAAACGGGGTCTCTCGTGTCTAAATCTCTTGACAGCTTCAATTGTCGTTCCACGCTTTCCGTGAATGGTAAGGACTACGTCTATTACAGCCTGCCCAAGGCTGAGGCGAATGGCCTGCCGGGTGTTTCGAAGCTCCCTTACTCGATGAAGGTTCTGCTTGAGAACCTGCTGCGCTTCGAAGACGGTCAGTCCGTGACGAAGGACCACATCCTTGCTGTTGCCGAATGGCTGAACAACAAGGGCGCTGTCGAAAACGAAATCGCTTATCGCCCGGCGCGCGTGCTGATGCAGGACTTCACCGGCGTTCCCGCCGTCGTCGACCTCGCTGCAATGCGCGACGCGATGGTGTCGCTCGGCGGCGATCCGGAAAAGATCAACCCGCTGGTTCCCGTCGATCTCGTCATCGACCACTCGGTTATCGTCGACGAATTCGGTACGCCGCAGGCGTTCGCCAAGAACGTCGAGCTGGAATACCAGCGCAACGGCGAGCGCTACCGCTTCCTGAAGTGGGGCCAGCAGGCATTCAAGAACTTCCGCGTCGTTCCTCCGGGCACCGGCATCTGTCACCAGGTCAACCTCGAATATCTCGGCCAGACCGTCTGGACGAAGGAAGAGGACGGCGAGACGATTGCTTATCCGGACACCTGCGTCGGTACGGACTCGCACACCACGATGATCAACGGTCTCGGCGTTCTTGGCTGGGGCGTCGGCGGCATCGAAGCGGAAGCGGCCATGCTCGGTCAGCCGGTCTCGATGCTCCTGCCTGAAGTCATCGGCTTCAAACTCACCGGCAAGCTCAAGGAAGGCGTCACCGCGACCGATCTCGTGCTGATGGTCGTGCAGATGCTGCGCAAGAAGGGCGTTGTCTCGAAGTTTGTTGAATTCTTCGGCCCTGGCATGGACAACATGCCGCTCGCCGACCGCGCGACCATCGGCAACATGGGTCCGGAATACGGCGCGACCTGCGGCTTCTTCCCGGTTGACGGCGAAACCATCAACTACCTCAACATGTCCGGCCGCAGTAAGGACCGTATCGCTCTCGTCGAAGCCTACTCAAAGGCACAGGGCATGTGGCGCGAAGGCGATGGTTCGGACCTCGTCTTCACAGATACGCTGGAACTCGACCTCGGCGACGTTGTGCCTGCCATGGCCGGCCCGAAGCGTCCTGAAGGCCGTATCCCGCTCGAAAACATCGCTTCCGGTTTCGCCGGCTCGATGGACACCGATTACAAGAAGCCCGGTCAGCTCTCCAATCGCTACGCGGTCGAAGGCACCGACTTCGATCTCGGCCATGGCGACGTGGCGATTGCCGCCATCACTTCCTGCACCAACACCTCCAACCCGTCGGTTCTGATCGCTGCCGGTCTTCTTGCCCGCAACGCCGTTGCCAAGGGCCTGAAGTCCAAGCCGTGGGTCAAGACCTCGCTGGCACCGGGATCGCAGGTCGTTGGTGAGTATCTGGCGAAGTCCGGCCTGCAGGCCGACCTCGACAAGCTCGGCTTCAACCTCGTCGGCTTCGGTTGCACGACCTGCATCGGCAACTCCGGTCCGCTGCCGGCGCCGATCTCGAAGACGATCAACGACAAGGGCCTGATCGTTTCAGGCGTGCTCTCGGGCAACCGCAACTTCGAAGGCCGTATTTCTCCGGATGTTCAGGCGAACTACCTGGCTTCGCCGCCGCTCGTCGTTGCCTACGCTCTGGCCGGCACGGTCCAGAAGGATCTGACCAAGGAGCCGATCGGTGAAGACCAGAACGGCAACCCTGTTTATCTCAAGGACATTTGGCCGACCTCGCACGAAGTGCAGGACTTCATCCAGAAGTACGTCACCCGCGAACTTTACGAAACGAAGTACGCCGACGTCTTCAAGGGTGATGAAAACTGGCAAGCCGTCAACGTTCCGGCCGGACAGACCTACGCCTGGGATGACAAGTCGACCTACGTGCAGAACCCGCCCTACTTTGTGGGCATGGGCAAGACCGGCACCGGCATCTCCGATATCAAGGGTGCGCGCGTTCTCGGCCTTTTCGGCGACAAGATCACCACCGACCACATTTCGCCTGCCGGTTCGATCAAGGCTGCGTCTCCGGCTGGTGCTTACCTGCTTGAGAACCACGTCGGTGTTGCCGACTTCAACCAGTACGGCACGCGTCGCGGCAACCATGAAGTCATGATGCGTGGCACGTTCGCCAATATCCGTATCCGCAACCACATGCTCGGCCCGAACGGCAAGGAAGGTGGCTACACCATCCACTATCCGTCGAAGGAAGAGGAATCGATCTATGACGCGGCTATGCAGTATAAGGCCGAGGGCGTTCCGCTCGTCATCTTTGCTGGCGTCGAGTACGGCAACGGCTCGTCCCGCGACTGGGCAGCGAAGGGCACCAACCTGCTCGGCGTGAAGGCGGTCATTGCACAGTCCTTCGAGCGTATTCACCGATCGAACCTGGTCGGAATGGGCGTCATCCCATTCGTCTTCGAAGAGGGCACGACCTGGGCAAGCCTCGGCCTGAAGGGCGACGAAATCGTCAGCATCGAGGGCCTTGAGAACATCAAGCCGCGCGAAAAGAAGATCGCCAAGATTACCTACGGGGACGGCACCGTGAAGGAAGTTCCGCTGCTGTCGCGCGTCGATACGCTCGACGAAGTGGTCTACCTCAACAACGGTGGCATCCTGCAGACGGTTCTGCGCGATCTCGCTGCCTGATTGTTAACAGACTTGCATGACAATGGCCGCCGGAAAGAGATTTCCGGCGGTTTTTTGTTTGAGTACGAGGTATTTAGATGCCCGGTCACGCTGATGTGTTTCAGCTTGGCTTCTCCGAAGCTTGGTCTCACCCCTTCGTGACTTTCCGTTTAGATCGGGAACCATTATCTCTACGTTCAGACATCGGAACCTATGGCGAAGGGTGGCGGTGGTTGCTGAAGAAAAGGTGCAGTGAATGTCCCCGCGGTTTCTGATTTCTCTGGTTGCAGGTGTGGCGCTTGCCGGCCCACTGTTTGCCCAGGACGCGCCAAAAGGCGTGGTCGAACTCTTCACCTCGCAGGGATGTTCTTCTTGTCCTCCAGCCGATGCGGCTTTCCGCAAGATTGTCGAGGCTGGCGGCGTTATTGCCCTCGCTTATCACGTCGACTACTGGAACTACATGGGCTGGGCCGACACGCTGAGTTCGAAAGAAAACACCGAGCGCCAGTATGGCTACGCGCAGACCATGGGCCGCGCCAATGTCTATACGCCGCAGGTGATCGTCAATGGTCGTGATCATGTGGCAGGGGCCGACCTGGGCGCGATCAATAAGAAAATCGATAGCTATGCAGCCGAAGGCAAGGGATTGTCGGTGCCGGTCACCGCACAGATGCGCGACGACCAACTCGAGATCAAGATTGGCGCGGGCCAGGGCAAAGCCAATGTCGTCATGGTCTATTTCAACCGCGAGAAGACCATCGAGGTCGAGAAGGGCGAAAACAGCGGTCAGAAGATTGCTTATCTGAACAGCGTTGCCGATGTCGAAACCGTCGGCATGTGGGAGGGCAAGGAAACGAGCTTGACGCTGCCGGCCAGCGTGATGCAGAAGCCGGATCTTGAGGGCTGCGCGATTCTACTTCAATCCTCCACCGCCGACGGCAATCCATCGGCGATTCTCGGAGCGACGGTCGTCATGGCTGGGAAGAATATCTGACCGTTTCATCTGCCTTGCGGATGGAAAACGGGGCGGCCCGGCTGATCGTATTCGGGGCTGGGGTTAAGGTCGATACGGTCAGCCGGGCCCTTTGGCGCGCTGGCGCCAAACTCGCACAAAACCTTTTCAGCAGACCAAATCCGGCAAAAAGATCATGCGCAAATCAGGTGCGACGCGGGTCCGAACGGCCCCGCGGCGCAGTCGTGAGGGAATTTCTCCTCCAAATGAGGCGCTGTTTTGACTGAATTGCGGCGCTCGGGAGATTGCACAGACTATGATTAATGTGACTGATCGCCCGCTTGCAATTTGTAAACGCTAAGGCAAACTGTCATGTACCCGTCACAAGCGGAGGCACAGGGAGACTGATGACAGATCAGCCGGATTTGCGGCGCGGCGAGAGCCGGTCAGCCGACAACAGTTCCTCAGTCGTCGTAGATCTCAAGGAATACAAGCAGAGCAAGGATCCAGCGCCGGTTACATTCCACCGACGCGAGCTCGACGCGATTTTATGGATTTATGGCCGCATGGTCGGCGAGGGCGAGTGGCGGGACTATGCGATCGATCATCTGAAGGATCGTGCCGTCTTCTCCGTTTTCAAGCGATCAGGTGAAATGCCACTCTTTCGCATCGAGAAGAATCCGAAGCTCACTGCCAAGCAGGGTGCTTATTCCGTTATCAATACGCACGGCGTTATCCTGAAGCGTGGGCACGAACTCCCCCAGGTTCTGAAGGTCTTCAACAAGGCGTTGAAGCTGGTCGAGAAGTAGCTCGAGCTCAGGCCTTGAACAGCGTGCCTGGATAGGTCGAGGCATCGGGGTCGGTCGCCGCCCCATCACCCAGGGCACGCTGCATGATCATCGTGTCGAGCCAGCGACCGTGCTTGTAGCCTGTTGCCTTGAGTCGGCCGGTTTCTGCAAAGCCCAGTGTCTGATGCAGGGCAATGGATGCCGGATGCGCGCCGCCGATCACGGCCACCATCTGGCGAAAGCCGAGATCGGTGCAGCGTTGGATCAGTTCGGCGAGCAGCAGCCTTCCAATTCCCTTGCCGCGCGCTTCCGGCCCCAGGTAGATCGAATCCTCGACCATCCAGCGATAGGCCGGCCGCGTGCGGAAGGCCGAGGCGTAGGCGTAACCAAGCAGCCCGCCATTCTCATCGATCGCGGCGATGTAGGGGTAGCTCTGGCCCGTGATTGCGGAAAATCGTGCCGCCATCTCGCTCTCGTCCGGTGGGACGATCTCGTAGCTTGCGACACCGTTCAGTACGGATTCGCGATAGATGGCCGTGATGGCAGGGAGGTCGGATGAGGAAGCGTCGCGGAGGAAGATGGGCATTCGGTCGGCCGGCAGATATGACGTTGGACTCTTCCAGAAATCATCCTCGGCATGATCGAGCAACAAAAAAGGCGGCCGAAGCCGCCTTTTTCGATAACGTTCCTGTTCCTTATTTGCGGTCGCCCATGAACTGCAGGAGGAACATGAAGAGGTTGATGAAGTCCAGATACAGGGTCAGTGCGCCCATGATTGCCTTGCGGCCGGCAACATCCGCGCCGTCTGCTGCGTAGTACATTTCCTTGATGCGCTGCGTGTCGTAGGCGGTAAGGCCTGCGAAGATCAGCACGCCGATCGCGGAGACCGCGAACTGCAGGGCAGACGATGCCAGGAAGATGTTCACGATCGACGCGATGATCAGGCCGAAGAGACCCATGATCAGGAACGAGCCCATCGCGGAGAGATCACGCTTGGTCGTGTAGCCGTAAAGCGACAGCGCACCAAAGGAGGCGGCCGTCACGAAGAACGTCTGCGTGATGCTCGACTGCGTGTAGACCAGGAAGATCGACGAAAGCGACAGGCCCACCAGCGCGGCGTAGACCCAGAAGGTCGTCTGCGCGGCGGCAACGCTCATCCGGTTAATCCTGAAGCTCAGGAAGAACACGGCAGCCAGCGGTGCAAGGATGATCACCCAACGGAGCGGCGACTGGAAAAGCAATACGCCAAACTGCGTCAGCTGGCCGTCCTGGACGGCGAAATTGAAGCCCAGATAGGCGGCTACACCCGTGATCGCCAAACCCAGCGCCATCAGGTTGTAGACCTTGAGCATATAGCTGCGCAGGCCCTGGTCGATCATCTCGCCAGTCTGTACGCGGCCTTGGTAATTACGAAGGTCAGCCATAGTTTCCTCTTATAAGCTCCGGTGTGGACACGGTGGCGGGTCAACGACCCGGGCGCCGCTGCGGAGCCCAGCATGCCTGCACACAATATGAGCCTTTCGGCTTTCGCAAACAAGGCCCTTGCAACCCGCGATCGGGTTAAATCGCCGTAAGGTGAAGGAAATTTCTCCGTTTGATCAATCAGAGTTCGCGCAAAACGGGTGCCGCTTTCTGGCCGAGGATGCGCCAGGTGCCGATGAGTCCGATACCAACGGTCAGGACCAGAGCCGTCACAAGTGTCAGGCCGGCAACATCGGGCAGGAAGTGCGAGGGGATGCGCATGATCCGGGCGGTGATGAACCAGGCCGCAACGCTGCCGGCAAAAAGGGCGAAGACTGCGGTCGCCGCCCCAAGGATCAAATATTCGTAGCAGAAGGCACGGATCAGCATTCGCCTCGTCGCGCCGAGTGTCTTGAGGACGACCGCGTCATGGGTACGGGCGCGGTTACCGGCGGCCAGCGCGCCGGCCAGAACCAGGACCGAGGCGATCAGCGCAACGGAGGCGGCGGCGCGGATCGCCGTCGCCAACTGCGCCACCAGCGTGTTGACGATGTCGATCGCGTCCTTGACCCGCACGCTTGTGATGGTCGGATACGTGTTTGTAACGGACTTCAAGATCGCGGCCTCCTGGCCAGAGGTCGCCGTCGGGTCGGTGAGCGTCGCCAGCCAGGCGTGCGGGGCGCCGCGAAATGTATTCGGCGAGAAGATCATCACGAAGTTGATGGAAAGCGACTCCCACTCGACCTTGCGCAGGCTCGCAATCCTCGCGGTGATGTTGCGGCCGAGCACGTTGACGGTGATAGTGTCACCGATCTTCAGGCCGAGTTCATTTGCCTCCTCGGCAGAGAAGGAGACGAGCGGTTCGCCGCTATAGTCCTTCGGCCACCATGATCCCTCGGTCAGCGATGCATTTTCCGGCAGCGTTTCCGAATAGGTGATGCCGCGGTCGCCACGCAGCACCCACTGGCCACCCGGCGGAACCTTGCGCTTGGTGACATCCTCGCCGTTGAAGGCGAGGATCCGGCCGCGCAGCATCGGCACTTCGACCAGTTTGCCGTCCGGCGAACCGGCTTTGACGACGCTGCGAAATGTCTCGAGTTCCGACCCCTGAATGTCCACGAAGAAAAAATTCGGCGCGCCGGCGGACATGCGCCCGGTCAGTTGCTGGCGCATGTTGCCGTCGATGAGGGTGAGCGTCACGAGCAGTGCGAGGCCAAGACCGAGAGACAGGACGACGGAGGGCGTCAGTGCGCCAGGCCGGTGGATGTTGCCGATTGCGAGCCGCAAGGCTGGCGAATTCACCCGCGGGCTGCGGCGCGCCAGCCAAGCAATGCCGGCTGCGACAAGCCGCAGGATCACGAAAGCGAAGGCGATCGCGCCGACAAAGACGATCGCGATGAAACGATCATACGCGGTTACGACGGCAAGGCCGGCAAGGGCAACAAGAAAGGTCGCAGCGAGAAGGATGTAGGGCCAGGAAGGCAAGCCCCGCGCCTCGAAGCCCTGCTCGCGGAACAGGGCCGTTGCCGGAACCTTTCGTGAATGCCCAAGCGGCATGATGGCAAAGGCCAGCGTTGTCAAAATACCGAAAAGGACTGCGAGGGCCAGAGCCCCGGGGTAGAACGTCAGAGCCGTGGAGACGGGCAGGAACTGCGCCAGAAATTGCGACGCTACGATTGGCGCCAGCGCCCCGATGACGAGGCCGATCACCATCCCGCCCAAGGCAATGATGGCGATCTGGAAAAGATAGATCAACACGACGGTCGCGGCGGGCGCCCCAAGGCATTTGAATGTCGCAATGGTCGTGCGCTTGGAATCGAGGAAGGCACGCACGGCATTCGCGACGCCGACACCACCGACGATCAGGGCCGTTAATCCGACCAGCGTCAGGAACTGCGAGAAACGCTCAATGTTCTCCGTCAGTGCAGGGGCCGCCCGGTCGCTGGTGCGGATAGACCAGCCGGCCGACGGAAATTCCTTCGCGGCGCGATCGCGCAGCGTGGATCTTTCGGCCGGGTTGTCCATGCGAATCTTGTAGGCATGCTCGACCAGGCTACCGGTCTGGATGAGGCCGGACGCCTTCAGTGCTTCCCTGCTCACAAGGAGTCGGGGCGCGAAACCAAAACCTTCCGAAACCGCGTCCGGCTCCGTCTTGACCGTACCGGTGATGTTCAGAATGACATTGCCGAGGAGGATCTCATCTCCGATGGAGAGGCCAAGCCGATCCAGCAGAAGCGGAGCGGCTACCGCGCCATAGGTACCGCTCTGCCCCGACAGAAGCCCGTGCAGCGGATAATTCGGTTCGGCCGCGAAGGTGCCGTAGAGCGGATAGGCGCCATCGACTGCCTTGACCTCGACCAGCGCCTGATCCGAGCCGTCGGGCTTGCGTGCCATCGAGCGCAGGCCCGTCGACACCGATACTTTGCCGAAGCCGCGCAAGAAGTCCATTTCGGCTTCCGTCGCCTCGCGATTGTTGAGCTCGAAGCGTGCGTCGCCGGCCAGAATCTCCTGACCTTGCGTGGCGATCGTGTTGGTGATGGACTGCGAAACCGAGTTGACGGCTGCAATGGCGCCGGTGCCGAGAGCGATGCAGGCCAGAAAGATGTAGAAGCCGCGAAGGCCGCCGCGCAGCTCGCGGAGCGCGAGACGAAAGGCGAGGGAGACGCGCGGGGTCAGCAATGTCATGCAATCGCCGCCTCAGGCTGGACAGGCGCACTATCGCTCTCAATCTGGCCCGAACGAACCCGAATCTGCCTGGAGCAGCGTTTGGCGAGCGCGGTGTCGTGGGTGACGAGCAGCAGCGTCATGCCGCGCTCGGCCTGTTTGGAAAACAGGAGATCCGCAATCTGCCGGCCGGTGTCGGTGTCGAGGTTGCCGGTCGGTTCGTCGGCGATCAGCAGCGCCGGTGACGGTGCGAGCGCGCGTGCAATCGCCACCCGTTGCTGTTCGCCGCCGGAAAGTTGGCCGGGATAGTGGTTCAACCGATCGCCAAGCCCGACGGATTTCAGTTCGCGGCGGGCGATTTCGAACGGATTGGGAAGGTTAGCGAGCTCCAGCGGCACAGCGACGTTTTCCAGGGCCGTCATGTTGGCGATCAGGTGGAAGGATTGGAAAACGATACCGATATTGCGGCCGCGGAAGTCGGCCATCTCGTCTTCACTCAGGGCATGCAGCGGTGTGCCGCTGACATTGATTTCGCCACTATCGAGCCTTTCCAGCCCTGCGAGCACCATCAGCAACGTCGATTTTCCGGAACCCGATGGTCCGACGATGCCGACCGACTCTCCGGTGCCGATCGTGAGGTCGATGCCCTTCAAAACATGGACGGAGGCGGCGGCGCTGCCAAGCGTCAAATCGGCGCGCTTCAACTCGATGATGGTTTTTGCCAACAGTATTCGCCCTATATAGATGCCGATTGTCTTGCCAATCTAGGGAAAGCGGAATGAGTTTTAAAGTTGCCGGCCTTCACATCGCCGTCATTGTTGCGTCGATGGCCTTTGCGGTCGTAGCCAATGCAAAGACAATCAGCCTGGTCGGTTTTGGCGACAGCCTGATGGCGGGCTACCAACTCCCTCCCGGTGATGGCTTTCCAGAAAAGTTGCAAGCAGCCCTGACAGCCAAGGGTGTCGAGGTATCGATCGCGAACGCGGGCGTGTCCGGCGACACGACGGCCGGTGGTCTTGCGCGAATCGATTGGTCGGTCCCCGACGGCACCGATGGCGTGATTCTCGAACTGGGCGGCAATGATGCCCTGCGCGGCATCCCTCCGGAGGAAAGTGAAAAGAACCTCGATCAGATGATTGCTCGGCTAAAGGAACGTGGTGTTGCGGTCCTTCTCGTCGGTATGCTGGCACCGCCGAACATGGGCGGCGACTATGCGGGGCGCTTCAACCCGATCTACGCGAAACTCGCGCAAAAACATGGCGTTGCGCTCTATCCCTTCTTTCTCGACGGTGTCGCCCTCGATGCCGGTCTGAAGCTTGAGGATGGGATGCACCCGAACAGCAAAGGAATCGATGTGATGGTCGAAAAGATGGAGCCGGCTATCACGCAATTCTTAGGAACGATTTCTACTGTGAAGAATTAGGGACTTGCGCAGGTGTTCAATGCGTGATTCCGTGTGAGCACCTGCAAAAGATTCGGGGAGTGCTCGTTATGCCGAGACTGTTTACCGCCCTCGAAATTCCGCGCAATGCCGCGATGAGCCTCTCATTGCTGCGCGGTGGTCTCCCTGGTGCAAGATGGATCGATGTGGAAAACTACCACATCACTTTGCGCTTCATCGGCGATGTCGATGGACGCACGGCAGACGAAATTGTCGATCGGCTCGACCGCATCGACCGGCCCGAATTCCAGATACGTCTCGATGGTATCGGCGCATTCGGGTCCAAAAAACCGCATTCGGTGTGGGCCGGCGTCTCGCCTTCACCCGAGATGTACGCCCTCCAGGCGGAAATCGAGCGGATCTGCCAGCGCATCGGATTGCCGCCGGATCCCCGCAAGTTCACGCCGCATGTCACGCTGGCGCGGTTGAAGTCGTCGCGGGTCGACGATGTCGTGCACTATCTCGCCGGGCGTGGAAACTTCCAGACGTCGGCCTTCACCGTTCCGCGCTTCGTTCTCTTGTCGTCGAGGGAATCGGTCGGCGGTGGGCCTTATTTGACGGAAGAGATCTTCCCTCTCCATGAGGCATTGTCGGTGCCCAGCGTCTCGAGCAGCTTCCTGCAGCCGGCAAAGAGCCTGGCGTAGACGCGTTCGAAGCCGTCGCTGTCGCCGAAATAGGGGTCGGGTATATCCTCGCCGCTCGCCAAAGCGAAGTCGCCGAACAGGCGGATATTTGCGGCTCCCGGGCTCATGCGATGCAGTTCGGCGACATTTGCGCGATCCATCGCGAGGATCAGGTCGAAGCCGCTGAAATCCTTCATCCTGATCTGACGGGCGCGTTGCCGGGAAATGTCGATCCCGTGGCCTCTCGCGGTGGCGATCGAGCGCCGATCCGGATGCTCGCCCTCATGCCAACCGCCGGTGCCGGCCGAGTCGATCTCAAAACGATCGGCAAAGCCGGCCACATCGACGAGGTGCGAGAGGATCCCCTCGGCAAGAGGCGAGCGGCAGATATTGCCCATGCAAACAAACAGGATGCTAATGCGTTTCATCTGTGGTCCATGACGGAAGAGAAGGGACAATCGCATGAAACGGGAAAAACTGGAACGGCAAGCCATCGCTGCCGAGCTCGCCAAGCTCGACGGCTGGTCGCTCGACGCCGCCGGCACGGCGATATCGCGAAGCTTCAAGTTTCGCAATTTCGTTGAGGCGTTTGGCTTTATGACCGAAGCGGCACTTGCTGCGGAACGGCTCAATCACCATCCCGAATGGTTCAACGTCTATTCGCGCGTCGATGTAAAGCTTAACACCCATGATGCTGGCGGCTTGACGGAACTCGATTTCAAGCTGGCGGCAGCGATGGAGAAGGCGGCGGTGCGCCGACTTGATTGAATCCGGTGCCGCCGTCACCATATGTGCGCGTGAAAGAGAGGACCAATCGGAATGGACGACGTCAAATTCGGTGAGATCCTGCTGCCGGGCGACGATGATACGCAAAGCCGGCGCGAAGAGACAGTGCGCAAGAAATTCTGGCCGACCTTCAAGAAGGCCGTACGGCAGATCCCGTTCGCGCGCGATGTCGTCGCTGCATTCTACTGCGCGATGGATCCCCAGACGCCGACAAGGGTGCGCGGCGTTCTGCTGGCGGCACTCGCCTATTTCGTCATGCCGGTTGACATGATCCCTGATGTTTTTGCCGTGATCGGGTTTTCGGATGACGTAGCGGTCCTTTCCGCGGCCTTCGCCATGGTCAGCAGGCATCTGAAACCGAAGCACTATGAAGCAGCGGACCGTGCGCTCGCCGATAAGCCTGAAGGCATGAAGACGATCTAGCGTTACCTCAGGCGCCCTCGGCCTCCAGAACCTTTCTGAGCTTTCCGAAGGCAAGCCGGATGCGGGATTTTACCGTCCCGAGCGGCAAGCCGGTCGCCTCGGCGATTTGCGAATGGGACTGGCCGAGAAAGAAGGCGGCGCGGAGCATTTCTCGCTGTTCTTCGGGGAGTTGGCTGACAGCGGCGCGAATATGGGCATCGCGATCGTCGTTTACGAGGATCTCGTCTGCGCCGCTTTCGGCGACCGGCTGCAATGCCGGGTCTGCCTGATCCAGTGTGCGTGCTTTGGCCCGGCGCTGGAGATCGATCCGACGGTTGCGGGCGATGCGAAAAAGCCAGGTCGACAGAGAGGATCGCGCTGCATCGTAAAGCTCGGCTTTGTGCCAGAGCACGATCATCACTTCCTGAACAAGCTCCTCTGCCTCGCCGCTCGACATTCTTTGGCGAAGTAACCACGATTTAAGGCGCGGTGCGAAGTAATCGAACAGCACGGTGTATGCCTCCTGGTCGCGGCGTTCCGCAACGGCCCTTGCGAGGGCGGCGAAGCGCTGTTTCTCTTCGGCATCCATGTCCGGCCTAAAGCCCCCTGGCTCAGCGAGTTCTCCAGCGGATTTCTAATACTTATTGACGTACAACGGTTTCTGAAAAGGTCAAACTCTTGCCTGAATCTTTATGTCTTAGATTCATCCGTGACGTTGAGCCGTGTGCGCACGCGGCATCACTTCATTACGGGCGAGGCGCCGCGTCCGATGTTGACACTTGGGTGAGAATGGAACAGGCAGGGACTTCTCGCAGTCCCCGTTGACGCTTTGGTAACCTGAATTAAGTCAAAATAAAGCAGATCGTGATTATGCGCCGCCCGTTCGCTTCGGGCTCGAATCGCAAGAACCGGCAGGATATCCATGTTTCTTAGAAGTACCGCAATCGCCATTTCCCTCGTTCTCGCCGGCGCCGGCATTGCATCCGCTCAGACCAAGAAGTCGCAGCCCGCGGCGCAGCCACAGGCAGCGCAGCCCCAGGCTACTCAGGCTTCGACAGCGCCGACCCGGATCCAGCAGTTCCAGGCTTGGGGCGCCTATTCCTACAAGTCCGGCGCGAGCACTGTCTGCTACGTTCTGTCCGTGCCGACGGAAAAGAAGCCGGCCGGCATCGATCACGGCGACAACTTCTTCATCGTCTCGCAGCGCCCCGGCCAGAACATTTCCTACGAGCCGCAGGCAATGATGGGCTACACCGTCAAGGAGAACTCGAAGATCGATGTCGTGATCGACAACAAGACCTTCGTGATGTTCACCAAGGACAAGGCCGGCTGGGTCGAGAACGCAGCCCAGGAGCCGGCGCTCGTCGCGGCGATGAAGGGTGGCCACTCGATGACGGTCAACGCGACATCCCGCAAGGGCACACCGACCTCCTACAGCTACTCGCTGTCCGGGATTTCCGCTGCACTGAAGCAGGTTGAGGGCTGCAAGTAAGCCTTCGGTTACGGTGACGAAATTTCAGGAGGCCGGCCTTGTGCCGGCCTTCGTCGTTTCCATCTATAGTGACGCGCGGCGAAAATGATGCTAAAGGCCCGCGCAACAGCGGATAGATTGCGGCTTTGCCGCCCGGTCCGCATTCAATTTCTGCCATCATGCCTGTCGTGCCCGCAAGTCATCCGGCTTACCGGGGCGATTGCATGTTGAATTCGGGATAAGAGACTATGTCCGTCATGGATGCGATGACTGTTACCAAGCCTGCCGGCGTGTTGCCGCAGCTCGACGCCGGCCAGAAGCCCTCGCTGATCGGCCTGAGCCGCGAAGAGATGGGGGCTGCGCTGCGCGAAAAGGGCGTGCCGGACAAACAGATCAAGATGCGCGTTGCCCAGCTCTGGAACTGGATCTACGTGCGCGGCGTCTCCGATTTCGATCACATGACGAATGTCGCCAAGGACATGCGCGAGATGCTGAAGCAGCATTTCACCATCGCGCGTCCCGAGATCGTCGAGGAGCAGGTGTCGAACGACGGCACCCGCAAGTGGCTGCTGCGTTTCCCGCCGCGCGGGGCGGGGCGACCGGTCGAGATCGAGGCCGTCTACATCCCGGAAGAGGGTCGCGGTACGCTTTGCATCTCCAGCCAGGTGGGCTGCACGTTGACCTGTTCCTTCTGTCATACCGGAACGCAGCGGCTGGTCCGCAACCTCACCGCTGAAGAAATACTCTCCCAGCTTTTGCTTGCCCGCGATCGGCTCGGCGATTTCCCGGACCGCGAAGCGCCGCAAGGAACGATCATGCCTGCCGAGGGCCGCAAGGTCAGCAACATCGTGATGATGGGCATGGGCGAGCCGCTCTACAATTTCGATGCGGTGAAGCAGGCGCTGCTGATCGCCACCGACGGCGACGGACTGTCGCTCTCCAAGCGCCGCGTGACGCTGTCGACGTCAGGCGTGGTGCCGGAGATCTTCCGCACCGGCGACGAGATCGGCGTGATGCTGGCGATCTCGTTGCACGCGGTGCGCGACGACCTGCGCGACATTCTGGTGCCGATCAACAAGAAGTATCCGCTGAAGGAACTGATCGACGCCTGCCGCAAATATCCCGGCCTGTCGAATGCCCGCCGCATCACCTTCGAATATGTGATGCTGAAGGACGTCAACGACAGCCTGGAGGATGCCAAGGGCCTCGTTCAGCTGCTGAAGGGTGTGCCGGCGAAGATCAACCTCATTCCGTTCAACCCGTGGCCGGGCACCAACTACCAGTGTTCCGACTGGGCGCAGATCGAGAAGTTCGCCGATTTCATCAATTCGGCCGGCTATGCCTCGCCGATCCGCACGCCGCGCGGCCGCGACATTCTCGCAGCCTGCGGTCAGCTGAAGTCGGAATCGGAGCGCATGCGCAAGACCGAGCGGCTGGCCTTCGAGGCGATGATGATCGCCAACCATGGCGCCGACGACTGATCAGCAAGTTTGATCCGTTCAGTGTTTTCTAATGATTGATTTCATGGCCTGCTTTTCCTAGAAGCAGGCCAAAATCATGTCTGGAGGATACCCCAATGCGTTCAATTCTGCTTGCTGTTGCGGCCACGTTGGCCCTGACCCTGCCTGCCAAGGCCGAAGACGTGACCGTCGCGGTCACCGCGATCGTCGAGCATCCGGCGCTTGACGCCGCACGCAAGGGTGTCCTCGATGTGCTGACGGCCGCAGGCTACAAGGAAGGCGAGAACCTGAAGTTCATGTTCGAGTCTGCGCAAGGCAACCCGGCAACGGCTGCGCAGATTGCCCGCCAGTTCGCAGGCGAGGGCCCGAACGTTATCGTGCCGATCTCCACGCCATCCGCTCAGGCGGTCGTTTCCGCAACACGCGACATTCCGGTTGTCTTCACGGCCGTTTCCGATCCGCTCGGTGCCCAGCTCGTCAAGAACATGGACAAGCCCGGCGGCAACGTCACCGGCCTGTCCGACATGTCGCCGGTTGCCGAACATGTCGCGCTCATCAAGGAAATTCTGCCGAACGCCAAGACGATCGGCTATCTCTACAACTCCGGTGAGGCAAACTCCGTGTCTCTGCTCGCCGTTCTGAAGACGGAAGCCGAGAAGGCAGGCATGAAGGTCGTCGAGTCTGCGGCCACCAAGTCCGCGGAAGTGCAGGGTGCCGCCCGTGCCCTCGTCGGCCGTGCCGATGCCATCTATGTCCCGACCGACAACACGATCATCTCCGCACTTGAAGGCGCGGTTGCCGTTGCCGAAGAGAGCAAGCTGCCGCTCTTCACCGCCGACACGGATTCCGTCTCGCGCGGTTCGGTCGCCGCCCTCGGTTTCAACTACTACGATGTTGGCAAGCAGACCGGCGAAATCGTCGTTCGCATCCTCAAGGGCGAAAACCCGGGCGATATCCCGGTGAAGGTTGCTGCCGGCAGCGATCTGGTCGTCAACAAGGGTGCAGCCGCCAAGATGGGCGTCACGCTGCCGGAAAGCGTCTTGAAGCGCGCGACGAAGACGATCGACTGATCGCCGCATATTTTGGAGAAACCAGCCATCCAGCCGCTCCCGTTTAACGCGGGGGCGGCTGATGGTATTAAAAGCTTGGGTCCGGTAACAGGCGGACCGAGTCAGAAGAAAGGGCATGAGCCTTGAGTCAGATCGCATTCTGGGGAGCCGTGGAGCTGGGGCTGGTTTATGCCTTCGTGGCGCTCGGCGTTTACCTCGCATTTCGTGTGCTGGATTTTCCGGATCTGACGGTTGACGGCTCCTTCCCTCTCGGGGCTGCCGTAACGGCGGTGTTGATCATCGCTGGCGTCAATGCCTGGCTTGCTGCGCTTATCGCCATGGTCGCGGGTGCTGCGGCAGGTCTCGTTACCGCGATGCTCAACGTGCGCTTCAAGATCCTCAACCTGCTGGCCTCGATCCTGACGATGATCGCGCTCTTCTCGGTCAACCTGCGCGTCATGGGCAAGCCGAACGTCGCGCTGATCAATGCGGATACGATGATCAGTCCGTTCTTCGGTCACGGCCTGCGGGATTTCTATGTTCGACCGCTGTTCGTCGGCGTCCTTGTCGTGGTTGCCGTGATCGTCGTTTGGCGCTTCCTTGAAAGCGACTCGGGTCTGGCGATGCGCGCGACCGGTGCGAATGCCCGAATGGCCCGCGCGCAGGGCGTCGACACCAGCCGCCAGATCTATCTCGGCATGGCGATCTCGAATGCGCTGGTTGCCTTCGGCGGCGCGCTCTTCGCGCAAACCAACGGCTTTGCGGACGTCACCTCGGGCGTCGGAACGATCGTCGTCGGGCTTGCGGCCGTCATCATCGGCGAAACGCTGCTTGGCCGTCGTGGCCTGCTGATCGCGCTGGTCGGCTGCGTGCTCGGTTCGATCCTCTACCGTATCGCCATCCAATTGGCGCTCTCCACCGATGTTATCGGGCTGCAAGCCTCGGACCTTAATTTCGTGACGGCCGTTCTGGTGACAATAGCGCTCATTCTTCCCCGTCTTCGCCGCGGAGGTGCCGCATCGTGATCACGCTCAAGGACATCAAGGTCGTCTTCGGCAAGGGCACGCCGCTGCAGAAACAGGCACTGAACGGCGTCAGCCTGACCATCGAGGAAGGTTCGTTCGTCACCGTTATCGGTTCGAACGGCGCCGGCAAATCGACGCTGCTCGGCGTTCTTGCCGGTGATGTTCTCGCCAGCGAAGGCCAAGTCCTGATTGGCCATACCGATGTCACGCGCAAATCGACGGCCGCTCGCGCGGGCCTCGTTGCCCGTGTCTTCCAGGATCCGTTGACGGGAAGCTGCGGCTCGCTGTCGATCGAGGAAAATCTTGCGCTTGCGGCGCGTCGTGGTGAAAGGCGCGGGCTCGTATCAGCGCTCGGTCCGAAGCGGCGCGAACATTTCCGCGATCGGATTGCCGAGCTCAATCTCGGTCTCGAGAATCGGATGCGGGACCGCATGGACCTGCTATCGGGTGGTCAGCGTCAGGCGGTGTCGCTTGTGATGGCGACGCTTGCCGGCTCCGAAGTGCTGCTGCTCGACGAGCATACGGCAGCGCTCGATCCAGGGATGGCAGAGTTCGTCATGGGCCTCACGCAGACGATCGTCTCGGAGCGCAAGCTGACGACACTGATGGTCACGCACTCCATGCGCCAGGCGCTCGATTATGGCCACCGCACGATCATGCTGCATGGCGGCGAGGTCGTTCTCGATGTCAGCGGCGACAGCCGCAAGACGCTGCAGGTCGAAGACCTGATCGCGATGTTCCGCAAGATGCGCGGCCAGACCCTGGACGATGACGCGCTGCTGATCGGCTGAGGATAGACAGCTTCCGGGAAGCCAGAGCTTCCCGGCGATCGCTTAGAGCCTTTCATGTTTTGACGGAAGCGTAGCCAGCATTTGAGAAGTAGTTGGCGCATTCCTCTGGCTTGATGGTGTCGGCGAGTAAGCCCAGATGGCGCCAGGTTTCCTCGATGGTTCGCTTTTGCGCCTGGCGCATCCAGTGCTTGATCTTGGCGAAGGCCTGCTCGATCGGATTAAGGTCGGGGGAATATTTCGGCAGGAACCAAAGTCTGGCGCCGACAGCCCTGATAGCATCGCGGATGACCTTGGCTTTGTGAGAGCCGAGATTGTCGAGGATG
>NZ_JDWI01000023.1:0-103995 GCF_012932765.1 Rhizobium sp. 57MFTsu3.2 | reverse complement strand
TTATGCGGCGACGAAGAAGTCAATGGAACTGATGGCGCACAGCTACGCGCATCTCCACAAGATCCCGACAACCGCCTTCCGTTTCTTCACCGTCTACGGCCCCTGGGGCCGTCCCGACATGGCCCTCTTCAAGTTCGTCAAGAACATGCTGGAGGATCAACCGATCGAGATCTACGGCGAAGGCCGGATGAGTCGCGACTTCACCTATATCGATGACCTCGTGGAGGCGATCGTCCGCCTGTCGTCCGTCGCCCCGTCGGAGGCCAACCGCGTGGCCGACGAACGGGTGGAGACGCTCTCGCATCAGGCGCCATTCCGCGTCGTCAATATCGGCGGCGGCCAGCCGGAGAACCTGATGACCTTCGTCGAGACGGTCGAAAAGGCCCTCGGCCAGCCGGCAAAGCGCAAGATGCTGCCGATGCAGAAGGGTGACGTACCGCGCACCTTTGCGAGCCCCGATCTGCTGGCGGCTCTGACCGGTTACAAGCCGGAGACGACACTCAATGTCGGTGTGAAGGCTTTCGTCGACTGGTATCTGGAAGCGCGCGGCGAACTCGACCGTGAACCAGGGGTCATCCGATGAACTATCGTGCGGAAATTGACGGGTTGAGAGCAATCGCCGTTGTTCCCGTTCTCTTCTTTCATGCCGCGATCTATCCCTTCAGCGGCGGGTATGTCGGTGTTGATATCTTCTTCGTCATCAGCGGATACCTTATCACCGGCATTTTGCTGAACGAGATCGAGCAAGGCAGCTTTTCGGTTGTCGGCTTCTATGATCGTCGTATCCGGCGCATTTATCCCGCACTTTTTGCCACGATCGTCGTCACGGCGATTGCCGCCGCGTTCGTCCTATATGCCGACGACCTAAAGGACTTCGGGCAAAGTGTCATTGCAACGCTTACCTTCATGTCCAATGTCTTGTTCTGGCATGAAACCAATTACTTTGCGCCAAATGCAGAATTCAAGCCGCTGCTGCATACCTGGTCACTCGCGGTTGAAGAGCAGTTCTACGTTCTCTTTCCGCTGCTTCTTTCCGTTCTTGCTTACCGGGGCCGACGCAGCCAATTCGCAGTTATTGCGATCCTAACCCTCATAAGTTTTGCAGCAGCCGACGTTGCCTCGCTGCGATCTCCAGCAAGCGCGTTCTTCCTTTTACCCTTCCGGGCATGGGAACTGTCGGTAGGTGCGCTCCTTGCACTTTATGAAAATGGACGATCGCGCCCGGCTGGACGTATCGCGTCGATAGCTGCGATCGTCGGTCTTCTGCTGATTGCCTATGCGATCGTCGGTCTCGATCTTGAGACCCCGTTTCCGGGGCGATGGGCGTTGCTTCCGGTTTGTGGAGCCTTATTGGTCCTGCATTTTGCACAGCCCTCCAATCTGATCGGCAGGATACTCGGTTCGCCGGTTCCGGTCGCCATCGGCTTGATAAGCTACAGTCTCTATCTTGTGCACCAGCCCATCTTTGCACTGTACCGATATGCCCGCATCGCTGAACCGTCTCGCTTCGAGATGGTGGCCTTGATCGCGTTGAGCTTTGTGTTGGCATCGATATCCTGGAAGCTTGTGGAGCAACCATTCCGACGGGTCCGCTATCGGTCACGCACGGTCTTTGCTTCAGCCGCATGTGGCAGCCTTGTTTTGATTTCATTTGGCGTAGTGGCGCACCTGAACGCAGGCTTCCCCTCCTGGACGCTAGCACGGCTTTCGCCGCAGCAGGCGGTGGTCTATCGAAATCTGCTGGAAGAGCGCGGTCGTATCGACAAGGTAGCAGACCGCAACAAGTTCGCTGAGTGTGTATTTCGCACGGGTGAACTGAACGAGACCTTCCGTCGACAATTTGCTGATTGTTCAAAGGAGCATGGCGCCGCGACCATCATTGTCGGCGATTCGCATGCAGGCAACCTTTTCGACGCGATCGCGCCGCTATCGGGCCGGCCGTTTTTCATCGGAATAAACAAGGGTTTTTGCCGCGCTGTCGAATCCAACCCTCAATGCTTCTATGATGAACTATTGGACTTCGTCGCAACGAACGCTGCTTCAATCGATAAGATCATTTACATGCAGGCGGGGTTCTATCTTCTCGATGCCCCGGACGGCGCCATCGGTAGTCGGGACATGTTCCAACGCTACACCGACCGACAATTTCCGGTTAGCCAATCTCGTATCGACCAGACGCTGGCGTATCTCGGCAAGCTTGCGAACCACGCAAATGTGGTGTGGTTGGGTCCGTGGATAGATCCGCATGTCACACATAACCAGCTTGTTGCAAACGGCTGCAACGGCGCAACTGACCTGCCCAATTCCTTTGTGATACCGTCATATATGCACCTTGATCAGACAGTGAACGCGTTGGCTCGTAAAAGGCAACTATCCTACTTGTCGACGATCAACGCGCTGAATTTCAACGCGCGGCACGATCTTGTCGACTGCCAGAATGTCTACTTCATCGATGCCGACCACTGGAGCGTCGCGGGCGAGCAGAGATTTGGGCCGAAGGTGCTGGAAGCACTCAACAGGACAATGTGAAAGGGGCTGCTGCCCGGGCAGGCGCCTTGATCGAAGGCAAGCTATCGGCGTGAGATCCATCAGGGGAAATTGTCATGACAACGAAAACACCGCGATATCATGCCCTCGATGGTGCACGCGGCGTTGCCGCTTTTGCGGTGGTCTTATGCCATTGCCTATCCAGGGCATATCGCCACCCTGAGCTGTCGTCGCTGCAGCTGAACGCTCTGAAGGCTTTCCTTACGCTCGGTCACCTGAGCGTCATCTTCTTTTTTGTCCTCAGTGGGTTTGCTCTCGGCATTCGCTACACCTTGGGAAAGAACAGTTCATACTGGCGGTTTCAGTTGAGCCGGCTGGCGCGTCTGGTGCCGTGTGTAGCAGCCGTCGTCGCTACCGCAACAATCCTTCGGTTGATGACGCCGGACCTTTCTGTCGACATGCTCTCGGGCGCTTTTGTCGATTTGTGGAAGCTTCCGATTAACGGCGAGCTGTTGGCCCGACACGTCTTGTTGATCGGGGTCAGTCGAATGGACACCGACTTGGATCCTCCCTTGTGGAGCCTCGTTTACGAAATGCGCGCCGGGCTCTTCATTCCCTTGTTCATGTATTCGCTCAAACGATATTCGCTTCACAGCAATATTATACTGATTATCGCCCTCTATGCTTTTTCCTCGATCTCACTGTCCATGTTCGGGTTACCAAACCCGGTTTTCTATGGCGAGACACTGTTTGGTTCGCTGCTGGCAACGTTCCACTATCTGGGGTCGTTTCTTCTAGGATGCGTGATCTGCCATTGCCTGCATCAAAGCGAAGGGAATTGTGCTCCAAACGGAGCTCGGCGCCTCACACTATTGATGGTGGTGGCATTCCTCGCCTTCTGGCTTGGAGGCATTATCACCCATAGCGACCTACTTCTAAGTCTGGCGGCGGCTTGTGCGATATTTTGCATTTTGCGCATCGCGCCATTGCAGCAAGGGCTGGAGTTGGCGCCGATCCAGTTTCTCGGAAGAATATCCTATTCACTGTACCTCGTTCACATGCCTGTTTCGCTGGCGGTCCTGCGATTGACGGGAGGCGCCATCGGCGATGGTTACTTCCTTATCATTGCCCCGACGCTTAGCGTTATTGCCGCAACGGTGCTGTTCGTGATTGTGGAACGTCCCTCGATAGCTCTTTCAAGAATAGTCGGGCGGCAAGGTAAGGCCTCGAGCCCAGGCAGCCAAGGCGGGCGTGACGAGCAACGCCCGGCCGGGACAAGAAAATCGTCGATTGATCAGCCTGAAGACATGCAAGTTCAATCGCAGTGATCATGAAGGAGAAAGCTGATGGATGCCAATGACCCGAGCTGCCCGAAGAGTATTGATGAAATGGCGTTGATTGCAGCGTCCATCCTGAGCTCGGCCAGCTCTTCATCAATTGAAATCTCCAGTGCAAGGAGTGTTCTCGTCGAAGTTAGGCGCGCATCGTACCGTCTTGCGACTGACGAGGACGTCAAGGCCCAATACCAGCGCCTTGCCCTGGCCTGTGCTGCTCGCAGCCAGACATCCAGGCGCTAAATCAGCGAACCCTTCGCCCGGTCATCGAATCGTGCTCGTGAACGCTCCAACGCGTCAGGTGTGGGATGCGAACGTCAAATTCGAACGCGATTGCAATCCTCGTCGTGGACGACGAGCTACCGGTGCGAATGGCGCTGCGTGCCGAGCTTGAGGATGCGGCGATGACTGTAATCGAAGTGCGAAACGCTACAGAGGCGTTGTGGGAACTCGAAACAAATATGAGCATCGAGGCTGTGTTGAGCGATATCCGAATGCCTGGGGATTTGATGGAGCCGCCCTGGCAAGGTTCGTGGAACGTTGATGGACGTTTGTTGGAATTCTGCTGACGTCGGGGGAGCACGCAGTCTCTGACAGGGACCTACATTCGGGCACGCGCCACATCGCCAAATCTACGAAGGACGACAGGTGGTCACAATCATTCGCGGGATGGTATGAGGTTACGCCTGGGCATAATTTGACACCGATCATATCGGCACTGGCAATCGATCGGATTTTGATCGGAGCTCTGCTGCAAACGGCCATATGAACGATCGCCAGCTGAGCCCTGGAATGGTCTGTTCGGGGTTTTCGAATAAGCTTTGTGCAGGAACAGCCCTCTGTCAGCCATTTCTTCCTTTTCGAGCGCGCATTTGGATCGCAGTAGGGTTCGTGGCCTCTTCAGCCGCGGCCGGGGAAACCAAATCGTTCGTCTTCTTGAGATCCCGTCACGAGCCGGCGGAAAACGCCGGCCCTAACGCGTGGCGGCAAGCCACAACCTCGTTGCCGTATTGCGTCAATGCCTGAGCCGCGCCTTCAACCTGCTATCGGCGTGGGGATCGAAATAGTGGTAGAGAGCCGTCGCGCGCACGGTGCCGGGATCGCATGGTTCGTTTGCGTGGATACTTCGGTAGCCCCAAAACAGGTAGAGATTTCCGGGAACCATTTTGATCCTCGTGAATGACGATGGATCCTTCGCTGCTCGGGTTCTCAGTGACCGTTGCCGGATCTTGTCGACCATTATTTTATCGACGAGATTTCCTGCATAGGTTTCCCGGACGGGTCTGGTATTCGGGAGGAGGAGGAGATCGCCGGCCAGGCCGACGGTGGGGATGACAATGGGAAGCAATGCTGTGACGAGGTAGGAGTCGTAGTGGAAGTTGAGGGAATGTTGCATCATCCCCTTGCCGGTCAGGCATCTAAGCAATTGATAGAATTCGACAGCAGGAGCAGGCTTGCTGCGGCTCGCCACATAAAGCCTCGAAAAGATAGACTGGAAGCGCGTGGATTTGGCCAGTTGATCAAGCCCGGAACCCTTGACGGCTTCGCTCCCTTTGAAGGCAACATATTCGTTCCGGGAGTCGCGCACGGATGATTTAACGAACTCCTGCATCGTCACTAAACTGGCGGGCGCCAGGAAATCCGGTACGCAGCAATACCCGTCGCGCTCCATAGTGGAGAAGAGTGATTGCAGTTGGGCATCGGAGATTTCGGGGGTGTTTTCATCAAGCGCACTTGTAGTATCCATGACGGACCTCGAAGCGTTTGACCTCCCATCACAACCATAGCTTCTATATCTAGGGTTGTCTAGTCGTTGGATCAAAGAATCGAGGCCAATACGGCATCGTTCGCAGGGGCGCAGCGCTCTGCCCCCGCGTCTCCGCGGCCTTTCATAAATGGATAAACTGTGGTTGCATCATGGTAACCACAGTTGCCTCGCGCACATATGGAGAGGTGGAAATGACCGCGGCACCAGAATGCAAGCAACTTTTACGAGTGCGTTGCCGACTGCATTGCAGCCGGCATCCGATCCGCGCATGATGGCCAGCGGCTGTTCTGTACCGCATCAAAAGGCCGGACGCATGGCGGCTCCGACGAGCAAAGCGCGTGAAAGTTGGCCCAACTGTCTTGCCAAACCGGAGCCGTCGGCCAATCAGGCTGACAAGGTAGAGCCGGATGTTGTCCAGCACTTGCTTTGATGCGATCGGTGAGTTGCGCATCTCGCAGAATTCCGAGATTCCTCGCTGAAAATGACGTGATGAATGAACTTGTTTGGCGATACTCATCCCGTTTCTCTCGGCACCATTGCCGAGGGCGAGCGGAAATAGGAGCGCAGTTTTAAGGAAGGATGTATCGGAGGCGGCACATTGAGGTCTGGCCAAATCCATTGTCATTCAGATCTTATGCAGCCTGTTCTGAATCTGAGTTGCGAGCCGAAGGGAGCGCCTACTCGGTCAACGGTTGCGGCTTGAGATCGCCTTGCAGGGTTTCGTCGACAGGGCGCTTCTTGGCCCGCATCGGCTGTTCAAGCACGGTGACCGGCGCGGCGACAGCCGTGGCTGCGACGTTACCGATGGTCGTCACTGTTCCGCCAACAACAGCGGTAAGTCCCTGGCCGAGCGTGACGTTGGAATCCGTCAGCGTCTGACCAGTGACGATCCGCTGGCCAATCAGCTGAACGATTTCAGGACTTTCGGCGAACTTGCCGTGGTTCAGGCCTTCGCCTTTGACCTTGGTGAGATCGATGGCGGTAATGCCGGCGGCTTCGAGTTTCGAGCGATAGGGCTCGACGGTCGGATCGATCGCGCCCAAACGCGAAACCTTTCCAGTGATGAAACTCGAAACCGCAAGCGCCTTGTCATCCTGAGACACGAAGATCGTGAATTTCGGCGTCGGTCGGTTTTGGGCATCCGCAAAGGACGTGTCGAGGGGGAAACGTCTCGGGACACCGCCGAGAGGGAGGCTCTCGAAGAGGCCGGCAGCAAACCCCCTGGGATCGAATGGGTCGTTCACCGGATCTAGTTTGACGAGGAATTTGTAACAAAGGGGTCGTTGGTTCTGACCCCCATCAAGACCGCCAATTCAAGCGTTCCGACGTCGTTCGTGAGATTTTCGTCCCAGCGATGCCATAACGATATGTTGGATTGGTTCTGTGGAGATACGTGAATGTTGAACGAGCAGCAGTTTCTACGCATTTCTATCGCGGCAACGGTTATTGTCGCCGCTCTTGGAGTGGCCTTTGGCATATTGTCGGGCTCGTTCTCCATCGCCTTTGACGGCGTCTATTCTCTGGGCGACGCGGCGATGACCGGCCTTGCGCTTTGGGTGTCGAGCCTGATCGTGAAGTCAGCGCAAACCGACGCGTTGTCTGGAAGAGTTCGTAACCGCTTTACAATGGGCTTCTGGCATCTGGAGCCAATCGTCTTGATGCTTAACGGCAGCCTGCTGATGACCGTTGCGGTTTACGCGCTGATTAACGCGATCATCAGCATCCTCAATGGCGGGCACGAACTGCGTTACGGCGTGGCGATCACCTACACGGCGGCGACCGTACTCGTCTGCGCTGTCATGGCCGTTATTGGTGTCAGGTTGAACCGCCGCCTGAAATCGGACTTCATTTCTCTCGACGTCAAGGCTTGGATCATGTCGGGAGGTATTGCCCTTGCCCTGCTGATCGCGTTTTTCATCGGTCTCGCTGTTCAGCCGACCCCTGTCGCGTGGATCGCCAGCTACGTTGACCCAGTCGTCCTCGCATTGGTTTGCGTGGTGATGATTCCGCTTCCAATCGGTACAATCTGGAAGGCACTGACCGAGATCCTTCTCATCGCGCCGGTCGAACTTAAGAACCATGTGGACAACGTCGCTTCCGAGACCGTGCGTCGCCTCCACTTTCTTTCATATCGCGCCTACGTTGCTCGTGTCGGTCGGGCGACACAGATCGAACTCTACTTCATCGTTCCCAAGGGCCTTCCGCCGAAAACGGTGGAGGATTGGGATGCGCTGCGCGACGAAATAGGGAATGCGATCGGCGATGAAAGCACCAACCGCTGGCTCACCATTGCGTTCACGGCCGATGCGGAATGGGCGGAATAGCCTTTCGAGCATCGCGCTTTTCGGCACAGCTCTTGCGCTTTGAAGAGCATGATTGACTGCCGTTGACTGATTTGAACACCGCTTCGTCACAAGAGGCCTCACTCGATACGGTGACAGCTCAGAAGACCCCTTGGGCGCCGACTTTCTCTCAGCGTCCGCTATCACGCGACGCTTCAAAATGCCAAGCCTCCATTTCCTCAGATCCGAGAGCTGCTTGGCAGGTCACGCTGACCGCGCCGTTAAGGTCGACACCAACGCCTACCCGGAACCGCCGCGCCGAGAACAATCAGCCGTGACCGATCGCGGGGCCGCGCGGCGCCGACTATTAACGACGTTGAAGAATCGTGACTCGACTTGTCCTTCACGCCCGTAGTTCAATTCGCAAACGGGGATTGGAGGGTAGGTCAATGAGATACGAACGGCATGATGCTCGGGCTTATGTGATCAAGATAGTCTCGATATTGTTGGCGTCAGCCGTAACGGCCGGGGTTCCCACCTGGATTGTGGCTAGAGCCATGGGTTTTTGACAAAGGTCAATGCCGCGCTGCAAGCCTGCCCGCAACGTAAAACAGGCGGGCCGCAATCGCCACTGCCTGGCTGCCTGTCCTTGCCAACGATCGAGCGGTTTCGACGATATCGTCGCGCTCAGCGGTTTTCATTTTCTCCATCACCCTGGCCCAAATCGGCGATGGGCAAACGTGACGCCAGCACCTAGGACTTTGGACCGAGGTGCTCGGACCTTGGTCCAACTAGCGTGCACCGCCCACGGCGGCTATCTCTAGGTTGTCCTGATCGCTGAGCGGCTGGGAAGCACAAGAAGGGAAGCCCCCGCCCCAAACGGCTTCCCTTCGCCCGCTTCAGACCGACAATATCTTTGGGCCCCCAGACCTGCTTAAAACGGTGCTGGTCAAACAGCCTACACGGTCGTTGCTCAAACCCACGCTCTTTCCGATCGAGTGAAGGCTCTCGCGTTCAGTCCGCCGCAAGGCGGCCCTGCGTCGGCGACATTGCTGCTGACTGCGTTATTGACCAGTACTATCCTGCAGAAGGATGGGACAGCTTTAACATGATCCCACTTGCATGCGGTTTGGGGGAAGGGCGCTCAAGCTGACTTTAATAGGGCTATGGAGCCTGTAAGAATCCGTGCCTCACCTATGGAGACGCCATAGGATGCCATCAGCAACAAACTCAATGCGACGGCGCGCGGAACGGGCAAGTCGCCTGTGGCCCATCGGCGGCTTGTAAGTTCGTCTACATCGAAAAGCTCTTGCACGACGCTTGCCGTCAATCCGATGACAGCCAGCGTCGCCCGGTACTCGGACGGTGTCATTTGATTCGTTCCCGGCGCGATTTGTTTGCGCTTTATTTCATTATAACTACATTACCTTTCATTTAATTACGTGATGTCCAGATTACGACATTCGTCTATCCAATAGCGACACACCGCCAACGGCTCTCCAGCATAGCGAACTTGCTATCCTCATCAACCAAGCGGTGAATGGAGCCAAGCATGAAGGCGATGCGATACCTTCGTAAATATCGAGGAGGATTCGGAACTGCATAACACGCCGCTGGTGTCGCAATCATGTTGGTCGGGGAGGACGCACGGCGATTGGAAGAGAATCGTAGAAGACCAGGTAGTCGTATGTGTCATCTTCCAGTTTCTTGCAGGTCTGATTGAATTCGGCGACGAGGCCAACTTGTCGTGCCCGCCTCATCTTTTCACGAAAGGTATTGGCCGCGCTGTTCGCTTCAGATAGGTCTCGAAGCTTGTGTTGCTTGCCCTCAAATGAGCGAAGTCGATGACACCCCATTTCAGGGCGGCCCAGCCCGTGTCGTGGCCGAATTTTCGAGCGTATCGCCGCAGGTTTCCCTGCTGGAATGACCGGGAATGACCAAGACTAACGTTCAACAGCTGATCTTTACCTTGAGCGCTGCGCGAGAGATGGCGTCGCGGGGTCTATTTTTCACAGCCGGCTATTAGCGCTGCGTAACGACCCGCGGTCCCACGATTGTTCTCCTCGCCCATCAAAGCTTGCGGCGGCCGCCCCTGCAAGTGAGACGAGTAGCGGCTAGCTCGCCAGAGACCTTTACAATATATCGCCGATCCGCAATCCTTGAGCCGGGATAATCAAAAACGCAATCAGCGCGGAAGAAAACTCGCACATCAACGCCAAGTCACAGCCAATAGGAGGTCGAACCATGAGACAGAAGAACGTTCGGATCTATCGAAATCCAGAGCGCGGCGAGTCCGTCAAGGTCACTTGGGGCGAGGGCGGGGAGAACGACTATTCTGACGTCAACGCGGCCGCGACCGCGCTTGGCTGTTCGGCAGAGTGGCTGGAACAAAACCTGAAGACCAGCTTTCTCACGAGCGTTGGCATATCGGAACTCGACCTATATTGGGACGACTCGATGTGGCGTTCCGACACGTCTAGCAGGAGTTTCACCATAAAAGACCGTGTCAGTCTGTTTGGTGAGATTACTGCCGTGGACGACGAAAAGGGAGAGGTTACCATTCGGATCAATGGCGCTCCTGTGACTGTAACCTTGTCGAACGAGAACGTTGTTCTTCTCGCAAGGAACTAGGCTTGATCGAAGAGAGTTTATGCCCGTAGCGCTGGTGGGGCATTGCAGGATCCCGCCAGCTTCATTCAAGCGGCCATTCGTCGCCCTCGAAGCGACCGCTCACGACTTGAGCAAGCCACCAGAATAGGGGGTGTCGCACCGAATTGAATGAAGCGGGTAGAAATCACAATCCCGCCGATTGGCCTTATGTTGACTCTGTCCCCCGCGCAGTTGAAAAGAATCCCCAGCTAGTGAGGGAGAAAATCATGGCTGACGACAATAATACCGCGTCGATAACCGAGGGCGCAGAAGCGACTACTTCGGCGGAGGCGCCTGCGCCGAAGAAAACACGGGGACCACGACGTCCGAAGGCCGCTGCCGACGTAGCGGCAGCGCCGGTCGTAAAATCGCCCCGAGGTCGCCGCAAGAAGGTGGAAGAGCCAGCGAGCGAGCCAAAGCCAGCTGCTTCGGCAACGACCGCCACGGCGAAAGCGAAGGGCGCGGTCAAGCAAGGCCGGAGACTTGGAGCGCAAAAACAACTGACCAAGACAGCTCCCGCTTCTGTCTCGGCGCTGGACGATATGGCAGATCTTATCCAACTCGAGGAAGAGAACAGCCGGTTGCGCAAGACACTTGCTGAAAAGCTACGCGCCGAAAATGCTGACCTTCGCAAACGGCTTGGTCTTAACTGAGAGTTCAAAGAACTCGATCAGTTGCGGTAACCCAGCGTGACATGATGTGGCGACGGACGTTGTCTAAACTGATTTGGTCGGGCCCAGTTCCGGGCCCGACCAATATGCTACTGCAACCTCGCGATGCAGCTTGTTCAAGATTGAAACACGATGAAATCTCCTTGGAAATTCCTGTCAAACCTGACGTTGCGCCAACGGCGAACGGAAGGTGTATCTTCACCCGGTGACGAGGCCGACACAAAGGCGGTTGAAGTCGAGAAAGAGCACTTTCCCGCATCGCCAAAGGTACCGGATGCGCTGGATCTGGCGCCAGGAAACGACGACACGCTCGCAGGTCCGGACGCGGCCAGAAGCGACATTGATCCTCCATCATCGGGGCTGCCAGTCGAATTTGTCGGGGATGAAGCACGGAGCAATGCTCAGGTCCCTTCGCCGGGCGCGAGAGCTCAGGAATCGTTTGGGGAAGGCGGCTCCGGTGGGCAACACGCACGCAAAAGCAACGCGCGACGCATGCGCCATGTCAAAGAAAACCGCCCGGATGGAGTTGTCGGAAAGACCGTGGTATCAGGGGAGGGTCAAAGAGCGAGATCAATTTCGCCGCCCCGAGAAACGCCCATTGACCCGTTGAGGGAACTCGATGACGAAATAGGGCAGTTGAGGATGCGACTGGCTGAAAAGTTGCGCCAGCAGAATGCTCAGCTTAGAGAGATGCTCAAGAGATTCGACGCAAGCTGAATTGCGTCGTTCGCACAGTTTGGGAAACCATGAAAACACAGCAACGGAAATTTGTCGTCGAGTTCAAGTCAGCGCGGCGTCGATCGAAAACACAGTCGGCTTCCATTTGGGCCGGTACGGATCTTGAGGCCGCCGTCCGTGAAACGGCCTCGCAGACACCGAACCTTTTCGGGCCGAGCACTGTTTCGATACCTGCCGTCCAAGAAAGCCAAATCGAGTCGGTTCCGGTTCCAGTGCGATCAATTCATGTGCCGAGCGAAAGTCGCACCGACCAAACGATCCAGGTTCCGGTCGCCGCTTTTGAGGCTCCAACGGTTCAGCAAAAAGACGGCGTAACAGTCAGCTCGGATTCCAAGGCAGAGATAATGGAACCTGAGGTCACTTCGCCAAATCAAAGTGCGCCTCCTCCCAAGAAACGCGCCGCCCGCCAGAAAAATCGCGTCCCACAGGCGAGCAATCTGACCACGCGCATTGCGAAGATCGAAACGCAATTCGACGATCTCGCTGACCTGGAGGAGGAGAACAGGCGGCTGAAACGACTTTTGGCAATACGCCTTCGCCAAGAAAATCTGCAGCTCCAGACGATGCTTCGACGCTTCGTCGAATGATTATTGAATAACGGACCAGGGTCGGTGCGGCTCGTCCCGCAAACCCGAGTCTGGTGAAGAATACCACATGCCGTCCGCTCGCTAAGTGGTGACTCGGACAGGTGTGTGATGTTTTCTTAAATTCCTTGCTTTTTTTCCGGGATAGCAGAGCGAACCGTGGAATCCTTACCTTGCAAATGTACGGGTCCCTGCGTCGAAGGCGAAAAAGAAACCCCGCAAATTGGCGGGGCCGTTTAGGTGGAATTAAGAGGACGCACCAGAACAGGTGCAAGAGATAAACTAGCGCAGAAGTCGCATACGTCAACAAAAAGCCCGCTTCGTTGCCGCGGCAAATGCTGGCATCAGGTCATGTATTTGCCAAGTGGTCGAACAGCTCTCGAGCAATTGGAGTGGGATCGAATCCAGAGGCCACGCAAACGGAAAGATTTCGCCGCGCCCATGCGTCGGTTAAGGGCGTTATCCCGAAGTTATAAGCCCGCTTGCACTGCCGCGCCAGCGTGTCCGGCACGATAGCGACCCCAACGCCGTTACTTGCTGCTGCACATATGGATTCAAACGTGCGGAGGCGGATCCGGTATCGGAGCACTACGCCCAGCCTCCCGGCTTGAGTGTCGAGATGGTCCTGCAATGCGCCGCTTTCCAGGCCTATGAAGTATTGCTCGGCGAGCCGGGCGAATGGGATTTCCTTTTCAGTCGCGAGCCAATGTGTCTTTGCTGAGACCACGACGAGTTTGCTCACCGCGAAAGGTTTAAGGATTAAACCTTCGTGGGCAGCTGCATCCGACAATACGCCGACATCGGCGAAACCTGCAGAGACGCTTCGGGCGATTTCATGGCTTTGGCGCTCCCGGAAATCAATATCGACTTGCGGATGCGAAGCAAGCCACGACGATAGACGGATTGGAAGAGCCTCGACGATGGCCGCAGTATTTGCGATTAGACGAATAGTCGCGCGTATGCCTTGTGCGAAGCGTCCCATTTCCCCACGCATTAGCGTCACTTGATTTAGAATCTCACGAGCGTGGTGCGAAAGCGCCTCGCCCGCTTCGGTCAATGTCACGCCCCGACGACCTCGTTCGAGCAGGCGTACGCCTCCGGTTGTCTCCATTTCCCGCAGGCGCTCACTCGCCGCCGCAAGCGAGAGGTTCACCTCCGCCGCTCCGTGGGTGATGCTGCCAGCGTCAGCAACAGCAAGAAAGAGGCGAAGATCGGTAAAGTCGAAGCGCATCCTCGAAGGTTACACTCCTCGTTGCCTTCGGTCCAGGCGAAGGCTGGAAACGGAACTGCCGCATTGTGGACGATGTCAGAAGTCGTAATGAGAAGACATGAATGATGTCTCGATCTCATTGCTGCTCGCTGTCGCAGCTACATTTTTTGTCGCCGGTATCGTAAAGGGTATCACAGGGATGGGCCTTCCGACGGTCGCCATGGGCATTCTCGGCGGATTGTTGTCGCCCGTTACAGCGGCATCGCTGCTCATCATGCCCTCGTTCACAACGAATGTCTGGCAGCTCATCGCTGGCCCGAACTTTGTCGCAGTCGTTTGTCGGCTTTGGCCGATGCTGGCTGGAGTTTTTGTCGGCACACTCGCCAGTACGTCTGTGCTGACAGGTGGCGAAACCCGCCTGAGCACCGTCTTCCTCGGCCTCGCGCTTACGGCATATGCGATCTACACGCTGTCAGCCAAACCTTGCCATATTGACCAAACACACGAGTGTTGGCTCTCGCCCATGATTGGGTTGGCGACAGGCCTCATCGCAGGCGCAACCGGCGTGTTCGTCATTCCGGCCGTACCGTATGTCCAGGCACTTGGCTTTGAACGGGATGATCTCGTTCAGGCGCTCGGACTATCCTTCACGATTTCCACCATCGCGCTCGCCGCTGGGCTTGCTCTGCAAGGTACATTTCAGCTCGATGGAGTAGCGCTGTCGAGCCTCGCTGTTCTTCCAGCTCTGATCGGTATGTGGGCCGGCCAGTACATGAGGAAGGCGGTTAGCCCAGTGACGTTCAAGCGCTGCTTCTTGATCGCCCTTGCGCTTCTCGGGATAGAAATGCTGCTGCGAAGCGTTTAGTCAGCCTCTCCTGGCATGACCGCTGGCCAGATCGGGACCGCGCATAAGGGGATCTCGCTTCAATACGTATGGCCCTGAGAACATCGACGCTCTTGGCAGGTGCGATTGGGTTAGCCGGCGGCGAAGCCATCATAATCTCTCCCACCAGCTTCGATCGTGCTCGATGCAGCTATTTGCAACGCTCAGCGTTCGAAGGGCTCGCCGAGCGAGGCGACCCCGTTCAGCTTCAACAGGCGACGATCTGCCGAAATGATGCCGAGCACGATGATGGTAACGAGGTAGGGCAGGCTTGCAAGAAGTTGCGAAGGCACGTTCAACCCTGTCGCCTGTGCGGCAAGGCCCATCAGGGAGACGGCGCCAAACAGGCACGCTCCGAGAAAGATGCGGCCAGTCAGCCATGTGCCGAAGACAACAAGCGCAATGGCAATCCAACCTCGACCAGCGATCATCCCGTCTGCCCAAAGCGGCGTGTAGACCACCGAAGCATAGGCGCCCGCAAAGCCTGCCATCGCGCCGCCGAAGGCTACAGCAATCACGCGAACAGCAATCACGTGATAGCCTATGGCGTGAGCAGCCTTGGGGTTTTCACCCACTGCCCGCACGACGAGCCCAACCTTCGAAAAGGTAAAAAAGGCCCAGATGCCGATCGTTGCGGCGAGCGACAGCCAGACGACAACGTCTTGAACAAAGATCCCACCGATGACCGGGATGTCGGACAGAAACGGAAGGGAAAGTTTGGGCAGGCCCTTGACCGTGAGACTCTCGTAGGACTTGCCAAACAGTGCAGACAGACCCTGGCCAAGGATGCCGATCGCAAGGCCCGTTGCCACCTGGTTGGCCCTGAAGCCAAGGGCAATCAGCGCAAAGACCAGGGAAAGGGCGGCGCTGCCAAGCCCCGCGACGACAAACCCCGCAAAGTGCCCGCCGCCGTGATAGACGATGATGAAGGCCAAGGCTGCGCCAAAGGCCATCAGACCCTCTACGCCAAGGTTCAAAACCCCTGCGCGCTCAACGACCAGCTCGCCAAGCGCCGCAAGAAGAAAAGGGGTTGCGGCTGCGAGCATGCCCGCAAGAATGAACTCGATGGCATTCATGATTGGCTCCGGTGGACGATCCGACGCCACTCAAGACGGTACCGGACGAAGGCGATTGCAACCAGGTAAGCGAGAAGGAGACTTCCCTGGAAAACCCGGACCGCAGCGATGGGCAGGTTTGCTGATACCATGGCATTGTCGCCGCCAATGTAGAGAGCCGCCATGAACAATGATGAGGCGATGATGCCGATTGGATGCAGACCGCCCAGATAGGCGACGATGATGGCCGCGTAGCCGTAGCCGGTGGAGATTGACCGCTGCAACTGTCCCAGAGGCCCTGCGACCTCAGCGGCTCCGGCAAGACCTGCGGCACATCCACCGATCAGGAGCGAGAGCCAGATTGCCCAGCCTTCCTTGAAGCCGGCATAGGCTGCAGCACGCGGCGCCAGGCCTCCAACCTGTAGCTTGTAGCCGGCAAAGCTCCGCTGCATGAATATCCAGGCAGCCAAGGACAGGACGATTGTAATGATCAACGAGACGTTGACGCGCGTACCCGAAATCAAGAGCGGCACCATCGCGTCGTACTGGAACATGACCGATTGCGGGAAGTTGAAACCGTTGGGATCCTTCCAGGGGCCGAGCAGCAGGTAATTCAAAAGCTGCGATGCAACCAGGCTCAGCATCAGTGAAACAAGGATTTCGTTTGCATTCAGCCTGACACGCCAGAACGCTGTGAGTGACGCCCAAAGGGCGCCACCGACTGTCCCAAGGACAAGCATCAGGGGCCAAATCCACTGACCGGTTGCCTGAGGAAACCACACGGGAATTGCAGAGGCAAAAATGGCGCCGAGAATGAACTGGCCTTCGGCACCGATGTTGAACACCTTGGCTCGGAAGCCGATCGCGAGACCCTGCGCAATGAGCAATAGCGGCCCTGCTTTCAAAAGCACTTCCGAAAACGATGCCCACGACAGAAAGGGCTCAAGCAGCATTGCATAGACGACGGCGACCGGGTTGCGGCCCATCGCCACGTAGAGTGCGACATTCAGGATGGTTGCTACCACCAGCGCCAGGAATGGCGCAGCCAGCGTCGCAGAAAACGAAGCGCGTTCCCGGCGGATAAGCGTAGGCAGAAAGGCGGCAGACACGGCATTCATGCGATGACTTTCTTTGAAGCGTCTTGCGCGCCAATCATGTAGCGGCCGATTTCCTCGGGTTGCGTTTCCTTGGTGACAAGCGGCGGGCTCAATGTGCCGTGGTACAATACCTGGATGAAATCGCAGAGCTCGAAAAGTTCCTCGAGTTCTTCTGAAATGACGAGAATGGCCATGCCTTCGTTGCGTAACGCGACAAGACGGGCGCGTATAGCGGACGCCGCGCCAACATCCACACCCCATGTGGGCTGCGCGACAAAGAGCAGCTTCGGCGCCAACATGATCTCACGGCCAACGATGAACTTCTGAAGATTGCCGCCCGAAAGTGCGCCAGCTTCGGCGTCGGGGCCAGGCGTGCGCACATCATACTGGCGGATGCAATCCTCGGCAAAGGCAGACGCCCTTGTCCTGTCTATCAGGCCGTGACGAAGAAGGTTCAAAGGGTGGGCGGTCAACAGCCCGTTGAGTACGAGTGACATTTCAGGAATTGCTCCCCGTCCCAGCCGGTCCTCCGGAACGAATGCAAATCCAAGCTGGCGTCGGTGAGCTGCGTCGAGCCTTCCCACATCACGTCCCATCATGTAGATCCGGTCGCGCTGGTCTCTCGGGAGGACGATCTCGCCTGAGATCAGCGAGGCAAGCTCGCTCTGCCCGTTGCCGGAAATGCCCGCTATCCCGAGGATCTCGCCAGAACGGACCGTCAGCGCAATATCAGAAAGCGGCACCGCAAAGGGATCTTCCGGCCGATGATGAAGGCCGATGATCTCAAGGCGTTTCTCGCCGCCTGAGAGCGGCACGGCGGCCATGGGTTCGGGCATGTCGCGGCCAATCATCATGCGGGCGAGGTCATGGGCATCGTGTTCTCGCGGGTCGATATGTCCCGTGACGCGGCCGCCGCGCAAAATGGTTGCCCGGTCACAGATAGCCCGGATTTCCTCCAGCTTATGCGAGATAAAGAGGATCGATACACCGCCGTCCCGCAGCCGGCGCAACGTCTCGAACAGCTTTTCAACCAGCTGTGGCGGCAAAACAGATGTCGGTTCGTCGAGGATCAGCAACCTCGGATTGGTCATCAGGCAGCGGATGATCTCTACTCGCTGACGTTCACCGACCGAAAGCGCATGCACGTGGGCGAGCGGATCGACTTCAAGGCCGAATTCATGCCCAAGAGCACGGACACGTTTAACGAGATCGGCTTTTTTGCCAGGGACAACGAGCTGAATATTTTCAACGACGGTCAGGGTCTCAAACAACGAAAAATGCTGGAATACCATGCCGATACCCTTGGCCCTTGCCTCCGCCGGGGAGGCAAGGGCCAAGGGTTCGCCTTCCCAGGCGACCGACCCGCTGTCTGGTTGCTCGACGCCGTAGATCATTTTCATCAGCGTCGATTTGCCCGCCCCGTTTTCGCCGAGAATTGCATGGATCGACTGCGGGGCTACGTCCAGATCAACGGCCTGGTTGGCATGGACCTGGCCGTAGGTCTTCGAGATGCCGCGAAGCGACAGGAGCGGGGCGGTCATGGCTTACTTTGGCAGCGGCGTGGTCACGCCCTTGACGTGCCAGTCCATGGCCACGATTTCTCCATCGGCCAGGGTCTTTCCAGCGGCCGCGCCCTCGCTGCCGTCGGCCTTGCTGATCGGGCCGGTAAACGGTGAGAGACTTCCGTCGGCAATCTTTGCCTCTGCAGCCTTGATCTTCGTCATCGTTTCTGCGGGGATCGAAGGGTGCCAGTCAACAACCTCGACGACTTTGTCTGCAACACCCAGGAAGGTGTTTGCACCCTTGAAGGTGCCGGCGAGATGAGCGTCGACGGAGGCCTTGAAGAACGGGGACCAATCGGTGGACACACAACCAAGATATGTCTTCGGCGCGTATTTCTTCATCGACGAATTGAGGTTGAATGCGTAGACGCCAGCCTCCTCGCAGGCGGAGATGACGGAGGGCGTATCCTGCGCGTTGGAGAAGATCACGTCGCATTTTTGCGCAATCAGCGCCTTGGCCGCTTCCTGTTCCTTGGCCGGATCAAACCATGAGTTTACCCAGACGACCGAAACTTCGATGTTGGGGTTCACGGCCTGAGCACCGAGCGTGAACGCGTTGATCGAGGTAATCAGTTCCGGAATGGCGAAGGCGGATACGGAACCGAGCTTTCCGGTCTTTGACAGCGCAGCCGCCGCCATGCCAAGCAGATACGTCCCCTGGAAGTACTTGGCAGCAAACGGCGAGAAGTTCGGGGCCACCTGGAAACCCGATGCATGCAACACGGTGACATCAGGGTTGCGGCGAGCAATCTGCAGGGCACCGTTTTGATAGCCAAAGGAGCCTGCGATCAGGAACTTGTTTCCGTCGGCGACTGTCTTGTTCATGATGCGGTCAGCATCCGGACCCTCCGCAATGTTTTCGACGACCGTCACCTTCACCTTGTCGCCATATGCTGCCTTGATCGGCTCCAGACCCGCAGCCAGCGCGTGACCCCAGCCAACGTCACCAATGGGCGAGGGAACGACGAGCGTGATCCCGAGCGGGCCGTCGGCCGCAAATGCGGCGCGGCCACCAAATGCGCCGGCCAGGCCGGCAGCTGCAACGCCCTGCATCAGGGTTCTTCGAGAAATGTTTGTCATGCTGGTTCCCCTTCTTTGTGATTTTAGAGATCGACAGTCGCAAGTGCAGCTTCAGCCTCAGCGAACATCCGGCTTTCATCGAGGCCGATGAACTCGCCCTTCTGCCATACAATGCGGCCATTGATCATTGTCAGGTCCGTCGGCATGCCGATACCGACCTTGGCCATCAGGCTCAGCGGATCATGGCGTGTGCCGACATAGTCCATCCGCCGCGTGTCGATAGCAAACAGGTCGGCGGCCATGCCGGGCGCCAGCCTGCCTATGTCCTGGCGACCAAGCAGAGCCGCACCTCCCGCCGTCGCATAGCCCAGAAAATCAACCGGAGGCGGGACAGGGTGGTTTCGCGTCGATGCGGTCAGGCACTGCAGCATGTAGGCGGAGTGGATGCAATGCATCAGGTTTGAGTTGTCATTCGAGGCAGCGCCGTCGCAGCCCAGTCCGACGCGAAGGCCAAAGGCTGCCATGGCGGGAATATCGGTTACCTCGGCGCCAACCAGATAGACGGGCTCCGGGCAATGTGAAACGCCGGTCCCGTCCGCAGCCATCTTGCGCAGTTCGTCTTGGGTCAGTTCCCAGCAATGGGCGTAAAAGGCATCAGGCCCCGCAAAACCCAGCTCTGCACAGTAATCTACGGTGCGCATGCCATGTCGGGCCTCGATCACGCGGCTTTCACCCTCCCCAACATGGGTATGCATCTGAACACCACGATCACGTGCCAGAGCCACCGATTCCACGAAGGTTTCACGGTAGCAGTTTACCGGCTGGCATGGGGCGACCACCACCTGGCGCATGCTGAAAGGTCGGGCATCGTGATAGGTGTCGATCAGCCGCTCGCAATCACCAATGAACGCGTCCGTCGTTTCGAGCATCGCGTCGGGAATGGTCGAGCCTTCGGATTTCGGAAGTGTGTTGCCACCGCGGCCGGCATGAAAGCGCATGCCCAGAAGATCGGCCGCCTCGAACTGGCGGTCGATCAATCTTTTGCCTGCATGCCTCGGGAAGCAGTACTGGTGATCGAAAGCCGTCGTGCACCCGTGCTTGATCATCTCGGCCATGGCGGTGACTGAGGAGTGATAAAAGCAATCCTCGTTCAATCGCGAAAAGATCGGATAAATGCGATCAAGCCACTCGATGACCGACAGCTTCGTCCAGTCGAGATCCGCACGGTTGCGCACAAAGCATTGAAAGAAGTGGTGGTGTGTATTGACGAGCCCAGGATAGACGAACCAGCCGCTCGCATCTTGAACGATCGTACCGGTCGGCAGTTCGTCCTGTCCAAGATTGTCGCCGATTGCCTGAATGGCGGAACCGTTTGTCAGGACGTCAACGTTGCGACGGGTCGTCTGGCCCTTGCCCTCATCGACGATAACCGCTGCGCAGTTCTTCAGAAGATAGCCGGTCATGTTACTCCTCGCCCGTTCCAATCTGGGGCTCGGGCTTCAACTCATGCAGTCGGTGTATGCCTGGCATCTCAATGAAGTTATCGAGCGCGCGAATGGCGCGCGACCAGCGCCGGATCGCAGGGTAGGGGTCAAGCGAGACACCGCCATCTGGCGCGAGCGCCACGTAGGGAAAGCACGCGATGTCTGCGACCGTCGGGCGATCGGAAGCGAGGAACGGCATGCCTCGAAGATCTTGCTCGACCAGCCCGGCTTCAAGTTCGCGCAGCGCAGCAACGCCCTGCGCTTGCAACAGGGCGATATCGCCCGGGCGAAGCAACATCTCGTGGAGGCGCGCGCCACCAAGATTTGCGGTCAGCCGGTGAGAAAAGGAAAGCCACTGTTGCAGCCTGGCCGATTGCTCGGCCGTTCCGTCCCCAAGCCACTCCGGAGCCGCCTTTCTTGCGAGGTACACGAGCATTGCTGACGATTCCGTCAGGAGCAGATCCCCGTCCTCCAGGATAGGGATGGAGCCAGCCGGGTTGAGTGCCAGAAGTTCCGCTTTGCGGTGCTCGCCGCCCGGATGAAAGTCGACCGGCCGGATATCCAGTGACTGCCCGGTCAAAGCCGCCATCAGGCGCACTTTGTAGCAACTGGGCGAGAGGATGTAATCGTAAAGCCTCATTGCGCCACCAACTGTGCGCCATAGGTGTAATTGTGGCGCTTTAGCCAGCGTCGGTAGGCTACCGATGTCAGATCGGCGCGCGTCGGGATCTCCATGCCGGGGTCGAGTGGCAAAAGACGCGGGATCTGATTCTCAAGGATCGAGCGGTCCTGCAGAAAGATCGTCTGCTGGAAATGGATGAGGTCGGTCATCGATGTTTCATCGTCAAACAGCGCCATCCACGGCCAGACATCGCAAAGATCCTCGGCCAGCGGCTGGACGAAAAGCGTAATGACGTCCCATTCACTAGGGCGCGGTGGGCAGGTTTTATAAAGCACTGAACAGGTCGGGGCCGGCACGCGGTACATGTACTCTGTCGTAATCCCGCCGCTTGCCGACTTTGCTGCTTGCGGCTGGTAGAATTTCACCTGCGTTGCCCAGACTTCATCCTCGACGTCGCGAATTTCAACCTTGTAGTTCTGCACTTCCGTGTGCGGCTCTGCTCCGAGGATGTCAGTATGGACGAAAGGAAAATGAGCGATGTCGAGAAAGTTCTCGACCGCGCGAAGCGGCGAACAGCGAACGCGAACCACACCAACATCGACAAACCGGCGACCAGGTTGGTCAGCCTCGGGAATGGAAAAGATCTCCTTTTGAGGATCTCCGATGGACGACCACACGTGGCCATAGCGAACACGTGACGACAAAACACGTCCGCCCGACGTCGTCACGATCGCATTGCCGTCAGCCCCGACAGAAACCTCGATCGGTTCGCCCATCAGGGCCGTCTTGTATGCGGTCGTTTTGACCTGGCTGAAGAGGCCGACTGGATACCACTCGTCGAGCATAGCTTCCTTAGCCATCACGAGATCTCCTTGCCTGAAGGTCTTCAGCACATCTGCGCAGGCTTTCGACGCCCCGCGACGCTGAGATGCGGTCACCGAGCGTGTTCTCGCCGTCAAGGAGTACATGGACGAGGGTGTGGCCCTGTTCCTGTTCGGAAAGCAGCAGCCACATCGTTTCGGATTGCTGCGTTGCTTTTATAAGGCCGGTCTCGTCTGATTTCGCGCCGGAAGCCGCCTCAATGGTGGTAACATCGGCATGCATTGTTAGCGAGCGCAATGCAACGAGACCCTCCAATTTCGGGGGCGGATGCACGGGTTCTCCGACGGCTACCCAGATCACGCCATCGGCTTCCTCGACCAGATGCGTCGCAACGCGGATCGTGTCGGGCGGGGTAAGACCAGGGTGAGCCGGGATGCGCAGGCAGTTTCCCGTCTGCGTGTAACTCCAGCCGTGATAGATGCAAGACAGCGACTCACCGCGCACAAAGCCATAAGACAGGCGCATGCCACGATGGGGACAGCGGTCTGCCGATGCCGCGACCCGTCCTGAATCACTTCTCCAGAGGGCAATTGAGCCGGCTCTTGTGCGTGCGGGGATTACCGTCCCTGACGGCAAATCCGCTGAAAGCGCGACTGGCGTCCAAAAGCCCGTCGTATCGGCTGACATGGTGGAACTTTCTCAGCATTATCAACGTTTTGTCCGCTTCAAGGCAACCGCTTTGATTGCGGCGGTTCGTAGCGGACGGGAGCACGTTTGCATAATTTTTCCGCATTGGCAACGCTGATCAAATAACGTGCAGTGGAAAATTGAAGGGCGTCTCAACGCCTACTCTGCGTCGCTTTCGATCGGCGTGCGGAGTATGGTTTCCACCCATACATCAATAGGTCCGAGCGAGCATCCCACCTCCATCATGTCGATCAATTCTATCGGTCCGGCGACCTCGAGTTCGATCCGGTCGACGCTTCGATGAGATATGGCCTGGGACAGGCCGAGCTTTGCTGCGTGACGACGGATCCACGGAACAAACGATGCGGCTTGGAGGTCGCCAAGGATCGTCATTCGTTCGTGCAGGTGTCCGTGATGTTGAGCTGTCATGAAAGTCTCGTGCTGGCGCCTCCTTGGCACGATAGCGCCTAAATGGACTTTCGAAACCCCTTCTTTTTCCAGTTCACAGAATCCGGTTCAACATAAAGGGCTTTCGGAGAGCTCGCGCTTCGTCCTGAAAACTCACCGCTTCCGGCGTAGCGTCCGGGAGCGATCCAGACTGGTCGGTTCACCCGCAGCACTTCGACGAGTTGGTGGCCGGCGCGCAGCAAGATGATTTTTCCTGCTCCTCCGCCAGCCAGCGATCCCGCGGCTTGCAGCTTGCGGGTCGGGCGGCAAGCGCTACTTCGAACGTGCCGGCGATGAGCCGCGGCGCTGCCGCGCAATAAAGGGCCATCGGCCGCTCTCCATCACTAACCTCAAATGTGAGCTTGGCCGATGGCTCGAGCTGTACGTGATCGGAGACCTTGCGGATGATCGCAGAGAACTTGCTTGCCGGCATATGGGTCCGACCGTCCTCATCGATATCCCAGAGTTGGACGAAGATCTCAGACCAGGCTTCCGGATTGGCGCCGCAGTCCAGCGCCGAAAACTGACCTGCCTTGACCTCGGTGACATGGTAGCCCGACCGGACGGCAATGCCCTCATAGCTGAACACCAGTGGTGCGTCTGGCGCGACCGCGAGAACATCGAGGAGATGGCCGAGAGAGATGTCGGAAGAATGTGTCTTGTCGATTGCGTTCATGTGGGCTATTCCTATATCCAATAGTTCAAGGATTATTGAATAATGGAAGAACGTCAAGCCCTATCTTCATTTGCCGCGCTGTCCCAAGAGACTCGTCTCGCCATTGTCCGGGCGCTGGTTATTGCCGGCCCCGAGGGAATGGCCGCTGGCGCGATCGCGGAACGCATGGGCGTGTCGGCGACCAACGTCTCGTTCCATTTGAAGGAGCTGGAGCGGTCGGGATTGATCTCCCAGCGAAGGGAATCCCGCTCGATCATCTACAGCGCCAATTACGACGCGCTCGCCGATCTCGTCAAATTCCTGATGGAGGACTGCTGCGCCGGCCATCCGGCGATCAGGGAAAATGTCGAGCGTAGCGACGACTGCTGCGGTTCCGCCGGCAAGGGTGAGATCGTTGCATAAAATCCCTGCGGGCATCGTCTCGGCGCTCGGCCTGACGCAGATCATCGGCTACGGCACGCTCTATTACAGCTTCAGCATTCTGGCTCCCGGCATGGCGGATGACCTCGGCCTGACGCTGGCCGAAGTGTTCGGGGTCTTCTCCGTGTCCCTATTCATCGGCGGCCTGTCGGCTACCTATATCGGCAAGCAAATGGACCGGATCGGCGCAGCGGCGATTATGACGATCGGCTCCATGTTCGCGGCGCTGACGCTTGCGCTTTGCGCCTGGTCGCCATCGGTCGCCATCTTCACCGTCGCCATCATCCTGCTCGAAGTGTCGTCCGGCATGGTCCAGTATCAGGCGGCTTTCGCTGCGCTAGTCGAAAGCGATCCCCGCACCGCCTCGCGCAGCATCACCTATCTGACGCTGATCGGCGGCTTCGCCTCGACGATCTTCTGGCCGATCTCGGCCGCTTTGACCGGATATCTCTCCTGGCGCGAAATCTATCTCGTCTTCGCGGCTCTGAACCTCTTCCTCTGCATGCCGCTGCACCTCTGGATCCGGAGTCTCGGACAAAAGTCGGGCGACGCAACGATCCGGACACGCGAGACGGTGATCGGGGCAATCCCGCCTTATGAGCGACGCCGCGCGATGGTCATCGTCTCTATCGCCTTCGCGCTTCTTGGCTTCACCCTGGCCGCGATCCTGGCTCATATGGTCCCGATGCTCGACTCGATCGGGCTTGGCACGGTCGCCGTCGTCATCGGCTCACTGTTCGGTCCTGCTCAGGTCCTCAGCCGTCTGATCAACATGGTCTTCGGGAAAAACCTGTCGCCGCCAACACTCGCTGTTCTCTCAGCCGTCCTGATCGTCTTCGGCGTCCTGATCCTGCTGGTAACTGGAAACTGGCTACCGGGAGCAGTTGCATTCGCCATCTGCCTTGGTTTGGGCTCCGGTATCAACAGCATCGCGCAGGGTAGCCTGCCGCTCTATCTATTTGGATCGGACGGATATGGCGCAATCACCGGCAAGATGGCTACCGCCCGTCTGGCAGTCGGGGCCGGAGCGCCGTTCGTGTTTGCGGCAGCCATGGAAAATGTCGGACTAAGTTTCGCACTGGCCGCAAACGCCTGCCTCGGCGCGATCAGCATCGCGGCTTTCGTCGCGGTGGCGGCGTCTGCAAGATCAAGGGCTATTGGCGTCCTTGCGGAGAACCGGTGAAGTTTGTTCGACAGACGACACCGCGCAGAGAAAACTCGTTCCGACCTTCGCCGACCGCGGGATCATCGGGGCGTTGGGTGGCCTGATCGGGCTTGGCGGCTCTGAATTCCGTCTTCCTCTACTCATCGGTATCTTCAACTTCGCGGCACTCGGGGCCGTCATCCTCAACAAGGCCATGAGCCTGGTGGTTGGCGCGTCAGCCCTGCCGTTCCGCACGGCGACCGTGCCTTTCAACGAGATTGGATCGAATTGGCGGATCGCGGTCAATCTGCGGCCGGAAGCCTCGCTGCGCGTGGTTCGGCGCTGGATGGGCGACCCGTCTGAAGTCCGAGACATTGTATAAGACAATCTCGGCGCGTCTCGTGGTCATCGCCAGCCATACGACGGATTCTGACATGGCGAGACATACCGCACCGATCTTCATCACCCGGAAATTCGCAGTCGGCCTCAGGGTTCCAAGGAAACACAGAGGCATGCTCCCGGCTTCCAGTCGGGAAACGCTGCCGTCCACTCCGATCGACCGCTATTTTTCCCCCAAGCGGAACCGGCTCCGCGGTAACTGCGTTCTTCGAGCAGGCATTTGAAGCCAAACGGCCATTGCGTTTCAACGGGGAGGCGATCCCACACGGAGCAGCGACCGGTTCTCGTTTCAGGGGCCACGCCAATCGGCGCTTGGCAGACGATGATCAACTCTGGCCCGTACACGTGCATTCTGTTCTGCGCGGCCGCGAGGTTCCCGTAACTTGAGGCGGAGTCAATGCAGAGAGGCTCTATGGCGATAGAGAACGTCGAGGTTCCAAAGGGGGAGAATTCCGATCCTCTGTGGACTCTCACGAGAAGTCAGTCGCCCATTATTGGAACGGCGATCCATGACGGCAGCCATGTTCGGAGAAGTCTGCGTTCTCGATACGCCTTGAACGAGGTCGAGCGTCTTCGCGAAGAAGACCCGTTCACGGCGAGCTTGATCGGGGGCTTGCCAAACCAGATTGTATTTCACCGTTCCCGATTTGAAATCGATCTCAACCGAAGCCGTGACCAGGCTGTTTATCTTCGCCCCGAGCAGGCATGGGGGCTGACAGTTTGGAAAGAGGATCTTCCGCAATCGGAATATCGTAGGTCATTGCTTATCCATGACGACTACTATGAGATGCTTCGCTTCTTTCTTGACGGCATCGTGCGATACCATAAGCACTTCGTTCTCCTGGATGTGCATAGTTATAACTATCGTCGAGCGGATCCGGACACGCCAACGCCCCAGGATCAGGCGCCCGACGTCAATATCGGTACGTTCTCCATGGATCGAGAACGATGGGTCCATGTAGTCGAGCCATTGATGGATCACTTCCGATCCTTCGGCGTTGGCGGCAGGCGGCTTGACGTGCGGGAGAACGTTGCCTTTCACGGGAAGGGAGAACAGACGCGGTTCGTCCATGAACAATATCCGGGAATCGGCTGCGCGATCGCCATTGAGTTCAAGAAGATTTTCATGGACGAGTGGACGGGAAAGCCAGACAACTCGACACTTCGTGAATTGCGGGAGGCGCTTACCTCGGCCGTTCCGCTTCTCGAGCGTGCTTTGAGGCCAATGTCATGACGAAACACGCGTCAGCGACCCAGGACGATTGGCTATGTGATATCAAGCAGTCGCTTCGCGACGACAAACCGATCCGAAGGGAATTCCCCGAAGGTGGTCGCTTGCATATCGATCGACCACTCCCCTTTCTGTTCGTCCATATCAACACAGGAAAGGCGGAGGACGTGGCGCAAGCGGTAGTCCAGGCCAATGCTTCCTATCTCCTTGCATCGGACCCTCAGGAGGTCGTGTCGATTGTCGAGGCGATCGCCGCGGTCGCGGTCGAGCAGTTCGGGACCCTCCTTGTCGTTCGAAGCAGTGAGCTTGAGCGTGACCGGTTTCTTACCGATGACGCTCCCTATCTCCCGCCGTTTGAGGTTTCCGTTTGGTCATCCGAGAATGCCGCCCTTGCAAAGACGACTTTCTCGAAGACCATTATGGCGAGCGAGGCCAGGTTCCGCACACCGAGAGTCCTTGAGCGGAATATCCCCACGTCGACCATTGACGCACAGATTGCGGCCATGCCCGGCTGCGCCATACTTGGTGTCGAGTTCGCGCCGATCTACCGGACGCCCGAATCCGGGGAGATTTACCCTGAAGTTCGCGACCAATTGGTCTCGACACTGTTCGACGCTGGGCTCCGCGCGTGTGGCGCCTTTCTGGAAACCAAGAAAATTGTCAAGCTTGCGTCGTATCGGTCCCTTGGCAGACGTGCCTTCGTCGACGCTGTCAGCCGCGTCGACAGAAGCATCGACGAGATTGCATCGCTCTTCGACGTTCTCCTTGCCGTCACCCCCATCAACGCAAGGCAAGCATTTGACGAATTCAGATTGGCTGGGTTTGAAAGCGAGCCGGTCTTTCTATACCGCCCGCTGACGACCCAGGTGGAAAATGCGAAGCATCGGCTCTTTGCTATCTCCTTTGACCAAATGGAAGATCCGGTCCTATACGACCTCTGCCGGGAAAAACAGCGTGAAGTCGACTTGCAACTTTCGCTGATTGCTGCGCGCCAGACCAAGAGCTTCGTAGAGTTTGGCAGGGCGCTTTATGGTCCGGTCGAGCATTCTCTTTTGCTCGAAGCCGAGGATATTCTTGGAATGCTCGCGGACGAGTATCCTGTGGATCATCTTAAGTCGCGTTCCAATATTCCCACCGCCGATGCCGACTACGTGGAACGACGTGCGCAAGCCATGATTGATCGTTACCGAACGGTCTGGCCGGACTTCAAGGCAAGCATTGTGCTTCGCGATGACCTTCCTTCTGGCCTGATGGTGACCAATCATCGTCTCCTCATTTCGAGGTCGACAATCATGGACCGACGACGTGTCGAGTCGCTTCTTGCGCATGAAATCGGCGTTCATCTCCTCACCTATTTTAATGGTTCCTCTCAAGGGCTGCGACTCTTTCGCTCCGGGCTGTCCGGATACGAAGGCATGCAGGAGGGGCTGGCGGTTTTCGCTGAGTATCTCTCGGGTGGCCTGACTGCCGAGCGGCTTAAGCTGATAGCTGCGAGGGTCGTCGCATGCGCTTACATGCTTTCGGGGCTAAGCTTCGCCGAAACTTTCGGTCGGCTCGTTTCCAGCTACAAATTCTCCGATCACGGGGCGTTCAACCTTGCACTGCGTGTTTACCGCGGCGGCGGATTGGCCAAGGATGCGATCTACTTGAGAGGCCTCCTTCAAATATTGGACCATCTGAAACGCGGTGGCGCACTCGAGCCGTTCTGGATGGGCAAAATCGCTTCCTCCCATTTCGCCGTTATGGAAGAGCTTGCATTACGCGGACTGCTCAAGCCGCCATGCGTCCATCCGCTGTTTCTGGAGACTGCTGAAGGCCGCGAACGACTTGACAGCGCAAGACAGGGATTGCGCCCCATCGACCTGGTTCAACCAAAGGAAGCCTAAATGCGAATAGCATTCTTCGTGAACGCGATCGAAAGCGAGGCGCCTTATTATACTACGACATCCCTCGCAATGGTCGCATGCGCCCGTGGCCATGATGTTTGTTATGTCACGCCTGGGGATTTTGTGCTGCGATCCGACGACAGCTTGGCAGTGCGCGTACGAGCTCCGAGTGTGGGCAAACCGAAGAATGAAGACGCGTTCATTGCCGATCTCAACGAGAAGGCGCGCGTCGAAACGATTGACGTGAAAGATGTGGACGTGCTGTTTTTGCGCAACGACCCTTCCCTTGATGCCGAAGAGCGACCCTGGGCCGCTCATGTCGGCGCGATGTTCGGGCGACTTGCCGTCGAGCGAGGCGTGCTGACGGTGAATGATCCCGACACCTTGATGAAGGCTCAGAACAAGCTCTATTTCCAAGACTTTCCCGAGGCTATTCGTCCCACGACACTGATTTCGAAAAGCCTGGACGAAATTAGAGCCTTCATCGACAGCCAGAAACGCGGTGTGATCCTGAAACCACTACAGGGATCGGGAGGCCGGCATGTATTCAGAATTAAATCGAGCAAGGAATCCAATCTCAACCAGATTTTTGAAGCAGTCAGTGGCGAAGGGTATCTGATCGCTCAAGGTTACCTCCCGGATGCGGTTGATGGTGACATCCGGTTGTTCCTGATGAACGGTCAACCCCTTGAAAAGGACGGTGCCTATGCGGCATTTCGCAGAGTTCCTGCGAAAGGAGAGATCCGCTCCAATATCAGTGCCGCCGGAACAGCTGCAGCAGTAAAGATTACCCCCGAGATTCTTGAGGTTGCCGAGACTGTCAGGCCCAAGCTTGTCGCAGACGGAATGTTTCTCGTGGGCTTGGATATCATCGGTGACAAGATCCTCGAGATCAATGTCTTCACGCCGGGCGGACTGCGAAATCTCGAACAGCTCTATTCCGTGGACTTCTCCGCAACGGTCATCGAGGCTCTCGAAAGGAAAGTCAGCATTCGCCGGAACTATGGTTCCCAACTGTCGAACGCAGTGCTGGCGACACTCTGAGAAGCCGTCGCAAAAGGATCTTCCGGCGCTCCTGTCACCATTCTACATAGACCGGGTTGCTGATCGCCCGGCGGATCGGTTGGTTTGCCATATCAATGCCCTGGAGCTGCCAAGGGAGCGAACGTCCTTCGAGCGCCGCGGAGAATTCGGAAGTCAAGCCTTCGCGGCTTGCAGCAGCGATGATTTCAGTGCGCAGAAACGCCTTCGGCCTGCCGGTGAAACCACCGGTCCAATCATCGGAACCTATCGTCTCGGTCGAAACTATGCCGGTCGCGTCGATCCATACGAGCGTATCGCCTTCCGCGCGTTTCGTTTCCGCCGTTGCGGTAACTTCGGCGTGCGTCGTCGACCCCATCGGCTGGCCATTGACGGTCAGAGCAAGGTGCGGACCGGTTGGGCTTTCTGTTACGTAACCGCGCCCGGCCTTCATGGCGGCGAGGATCGCGTCTTCTGAAAGTTCATCGAGCCATAGCACCGTCGTCGGGCGGGCCAGAGCCAGCGGTCCTTCCGGCATCAGCCGAGCAGGCTGATGAAAGTCGCTGCCGCCAATTGCTGAAATCTTGAGACCAGAGGCGAGCCGGTCCTGATAACGGCCGAGCGATACCCAGTTCCAGGCCATCCAGTGAGATTGCCAGACTTCCATACAGTCGATCCTGGGCAGGTCATAGTCCCATTGGATCGTCGGTTTGTCGTGGTTGATCGAAAGAAGGCCACCATGGTCATGAACAAGACGCGACAGCGTATGGGCATGCTCCGGCTTCGTCATGCGGAAATCTATCCATTCATCGACGCCATAGACATTGGCATGTCCGACGGCGGTGGTGATTTCCATCGCACGCACAAAAATCAGTTCCGGCGAGGAATGCGGATGAAAATAACGTCGCTGGGTGATCGTGTTGTGGTCGGCGATCGCAAGGAAATCGAGGCCTGCCTGCTTGGCCGCAGCGTGCAGGAGTTCGGGCGAGCCGGCCGCATCTGAATGAAAGGTGTGGCAATGCAGGTCGCCGCGATACCAGCCCGCGCCCTGACGTACCGGGAAAGTTCGCGCCGGCGGTGGCAAGAGTTCGCGCGATGCGCTGTCGAAGACGACTGTCAGCCGCACATCGGCACCGTCGGGCGGTACCTTGTAGAGGCCGAGCATCACCTTCCATAGGCCGGCCGGGATTTCACCATGAATGTAGCCCGGTGTCGCATCATCGGTCGCAACGAAGAAACGATCCCGCGCCCCGCCGCTCCAGCCGCGAAAACCCGCCGTGGTCGGATAATCGCTGGCATGGGGATCGAGCATTCCGAGATCGATGATGCAATCGTCAGCCTTCGGGTAGCTCATTGTCACGTCGATGCGTGTCGTGTCGGCGGGAATATCGACGGGCACGTAGAAATATGGATCGGCGGCCTGATCGGCAGGGGTCACGTGAACGGTGATTTCGACCATGACGGCTTACTCGCCTATTGCCGGAATACGGGCGCCGGTCTCGTCGAACAGCGTCACGTGGCGGGTATCGAAGGAGAGTGTGACCTGATCGCCGGTGCGTATTTCGTCGTCGGTGAAGATGCGCGCGGTCACCCGGCCGGAATCTGCACGTTCCATCGTAACCAGACTTTCCGGTCCCATGTTCTCGTTGGCAAACAGCTTTCCGGCAATCGTATTGGCGTCGCCCGCTTCCGCCATTCGTAGGTGTTCCGGGCGAATTCCGAGCGTCATCTTGCCTTTCACCGCAGCCTTGGCGATGGCATCAGACACAGGCAGGCTCGGCAGCGTCAGGCCGTCTGCGCGCAACCGCAGTTGCCCGCCATCGACCATTGCCGCCACCGGCACGAGGTTCATCGGTGGATTGCCGACAAAATTTGCCACGAATGTCGTAGCCGGCCGGCGATAAATCTCGATTGGCGGCGCGAACTGCACGATCCGGCCCTTGTCCATGACGGCGATGCGGGTCGCAAGCGCCATGGCCTCGGCCTGATCGTGGGTCACGTAGACGGCGGTCATGCCCATGTCGCGCTGCAGGTGGTTGAGGAAACCGCGGGCCTCGAGGCGGAGCTTGGCATCGAGGTTTGAAAGCGGCTCGTCGAAGAGATAGACCTGACTCGGATAGACGAGCGCACGAGCAAGCGAGGTGCGCTGCTGTTGACCGCCGGAAATCTGACTCGGCAGTCGCTTCATGAGGTCACCGATCTTCAGGACGTCGGCCACTTCTCTGGCGCGTGCATGTCTCTTGTCCTCGGTCTCGCCGCGCACCTTCAGCGGATAGGCGATATTGTCGGCGAGATTCATATGCGGATAAAGCGCATAGTCCTGAAAGACCATCGAGATCTGCCGATCCTTGGGATGCAGATAGGTGACGTCCTTGCCGCCGATCAGGACCTTGCCGGCGGAGGGAGTTTCAAGGCCGGCAATCATTCGCAGGCTGGTCGTCTTGCCGCAGCCGGAAGGGCCGAGCAGGCAGACGAATTCGCCATCGGCGATCGAGAAGCTGATGTCCGGTACCGCGGTAAACGAACCGAATGTTTTGGAGACGTTCTGGAATTCGACTGAAGCCATGAGAAAGGTCCAATTACGACTTGATGCCGCCGAAGAACCGGAAGCCGAACTTCCAGTTGACGAATAGGTAAAGCACAATGACGGGCAGCGAGTAGATGAGCGAATAGGCGGCGAGCAAAGTGACGATCGGCGTACCGGCCTCCGAATAGAAGGAATAGATCGCGACCGAAGCCGGCATCAGCGTATCCTTGCGCAGCAGGATGAACGGGATGAGGAAACTTCCCCAGATGTTCACGAAGGCCCAGACGACGACCACGACGATCCCGGGCCGGATGACCGGTAGCGCCACATCGAAAAAGGCCTGGATCGGTGAGGCGCCGGCCACCATGGCGCTTTCCTCATAGGATCGCGGAATGGCGTCGATGAAGTCACGCAGGATGAACATGGCGGTCGGCAACAGCCCGCCAGCGAACACCAGGATGACGGCGAGATGCGTGTCAATCAGTCCGATTGCCGAGATGATCAGGAAGATCGGCACCATGGCTGCCGAGCCGGACACGACCGAGGAGAAAAGCAGGAGGATATAGGTGACCGCGCCCTTGCCGGGAATGGACGATCGCGACAGCGCGTAGGCCGCAAGTGTGGCCGCGCCGCCGACCAGAATGACACCCCCAAAGGCCTGGATCAGGCTGTTCAAGAGCGCGTGCATCGCGAAGCTGTTCTGGAACACGGTCACGAAATTGGACAGTGTGAACGGCGACGGAATGGCAAGGCCGAGTTCGGCACGCGCATTGAACGGCGCGAAGATGAACCACACAAGCGGCAGGGCGAAGACCACGCCGATCAGCGAGGCGACGACCGAAAAGACCGCGCGGCGCATATAGATGCTGCGGGAAATCTGCATCACTCGGCCTCCGCCTTCTTCTTCTTGGCAATTTGCAGGTAGACAAGCGCGAAGGCGAGGTTGATCAGCATGATGATGACACCGACTGCCGCGCCGCGACCGAATTCGAAGTCCTTGAAGGCAACCCGGTAAGTGTAGATCGACAGCAGCTCGGTCCGGTATGAGGGGCCGCCGCTGGTCAGCAGGAAGGGCGTGAAGACGTTGAATGTCCACATGGTGATAAGGATGAGATCTGTCACCACATGGCCGCGTATCAGCGGCAGGGCGATATCGCGCAGTTTCTGCCACGAACTCGCACCGGCAACATCGGCTGCCTGAAAATAGCTCGGCGGTATCGACTGGAAGGCGGAGTTGAACAACATCATGGAGAAGGCCGCGCCCCGCCAGGTGTTGAAGACCACGATGACCCAGAAAGGCTGTTGCAGCAGCAAGTCGCCCGGCGGCAGACCGAGGCCGCGCATGATCATGTTCAGTGTACCATTGTCGTAATCGAGAAAGGCGAACCAGGCGAAGCCGATCACCACTTCCGGCAGGATCCAGGCAGCGATGACAGCCGTCTGCAGGAAATTCTTGAGCGTCGGCGAGACGGACTGGCTGAGCCAGGCAAGGATGAGCCCGAGCAAGGCCTGGCCGATCAGTGCCGAAAATAACACGAACTGGACCGTCAGGATCAGCGAAAAACCGAACTGGCCGCGCGTAAAGAACGTCGCGGGGTTGAACAGCGTAAAATAGTTCTGCAGCCCGACAAAATCGGGATCGAGGGCCGTGCGGCCGAGTAGCGTTTTGTTTGTGAAGGAAACGACGATCACCCAGAAGAACGGGATGATGACGAAAACGCCGACCAGCGCGGCGGCGGGGGCGAGAAACACCGCGCCCGCGCGCGTGGAAAGCAGGGAGAATTTTTTCATGCGCGATTACCCCGTGGCAGCGCCTGCCGCGACGCGGAGGCCGGACCTTGCCGACCGGCCTCCGTTTGATTTTGGTGATCAGAGACGGCTGATCGTGTTCTCTTCGCCAACGATTGCTGTGACTGCTTCCTTGTACTGCTTCATCGCGGCTTCCGGTGTCAGTTCGCCTGAAACGACGGCCTCGGTCATGCGCTGGATTTCGGCGGAGATCTTGTTGTAGTTGGCGTCGTTCGGTCGGGCTGTCGTGAACGGCAGCAGCGTCTTGGCGGTTTCCGTCAGGAACGGCGAATTCGGGATCGCGACATCGTCGCGAATGCGGATGGCCGGCTGGATATCCTGAAAGGCGGTGAGCTGTTCCTGGCTGTTCATGAAGGAGAGCAGCGCCCAGGACTCTTGCGGCGCGTCCGTATGCGGATTAATGACGAACCCGGTACCGCCGGAAATGGTGACGAAATCCTGGCCGCGCAGGCCACGGCCCGGCTGTTCGGACGGCATCTTCTTCCAAGTCATCACATTGTCGCGGTCCGCGACTCCAAATTCCGCGCCCGGCTTGGTAACGGAACGATAGAACCAGTCGCTTTCGATCAACATCGCCGTCTTGCCATCGCGGAAGTTCGCGAAGGTGCGGTTGCGGCCATCGCCAAGCATCTGGGCGCGTTGATCGCCAAGCTTGTCGTCGACATAGACGGTCTTGTAGAGATTAAGCGTGTCCAGAATGCCCTGGCTCGAAACGATATATTTGCCGCTCTCGTCAGTCACCTGTTCGCCAGTGCCGAGCAAAGCCATCCAGTAGCCCTGCATCGTGGTGGCTTCGCCCATCGAGACGCCGGCATTGATCTGTAGCGGGAAACTCGCCGGATCAGCTGCCTTTAGTTTACGGGCGGCGTCGAGCAGTTCGGCCCAGGACTTTGGCTGCCAGCCGTCGGCGTCAATACCTGCCTTCTTGAACAGGTCCTTGCGTACGAAGATCATACGGGCATCGGTGCCGAGCGCGATGCCATAGGGCTTGCCCTGATAGCTCATCAGCGCCTTGGTGCCGTCGGAAATATGGCCCCAGCCATCCCATTTTTCGACATCGGCGCCGCCGATCTCATCGAGCGGCTTCAGGAGGCCGCCCTGAACGAAGCTCGGAATGAGGAAGCCGTCGAAGCCGGAAACATCAGCGCCAGCGCCGCTGGAAAAGTCCAGCGCGAGCTGCTGGGTCAGCTGCTCGTCAGCTCCGCCGAATTGAGTGAGCTTGACGGTGACATCCTTGCCGTCTGCCTTCATCTTGGCGGTAAAGGCGGGAATGACCTTCTTCTCGATCCATTCCGCCATGCCGCTGTTGACGCCGCCGATGACGCAGCGGCAGGTGATGTTGAGTTCCGTCGCCGCCATGGCCTGGCTTGACAGCGCAATCACCGCCGAAGCGCCCAACAACAGAAAACGTATGCTCTTGCGCATGTGAATTCCTCCCGAATTGGTCCGTTACCGGACAAGTTGGTTCGGTGCATTCGGACCGCCGGAACCCTCCTCCCGGCGTGCCTCGCCTCACCCGGCCCTTAGAGTGAACACGTTTTCATTTTTGTCAACAGTGCCTTCGAAACGAGAAATCAATTTTGGTCCCGCAAATTCGCAAGTTGTGCGACTGTCAGCAGGAATCGCATCGCCGGCACTTGACGCGACTATTGTTTAGGTTCCAAGGTAGTGAACACGTTTTCATTTTGTTGATGCATTGATGACCGCACGAAATGACAGAAAGAGCGCCCGTGCGACGGCGGATCTCGTGGCCCGAGAAGCGAATGTCTCGCGCGTCGCCGTGTCCCGCGCTTTCAATCCGAATGCATCGTTGAAGCCGGAAAAGCGCGACCGAATCCTGCAGATTGCCCGCGAACTGAATTACACGCCGGACATGGCGGCCCGATCGCTCGTTACGCGCCGCTCGCATCTGGTTGGCATGATCGTGCCTGATGTCTGTTCACCCTGGGAAAGCCAGGAGATCGACGCGCTGACGACGGCGCTGCAGGCCGAAGGCTTCGCGACCTTGCTGTTCAAGGCCAAGGCCGACTTCAGCATGGACCAGACACTGCTTACCTACATGCGCGGCTTCAACCCCGATTCTGTGATCGCCTTCACGGAAAATGTTGATGCCGACGTATTGAGCGGCTTTCTCGACCGGGCCGTGCCGATCTACGTGATCTACGACGACGGTGCGCAATTTGCCGGCACGTCCTCCAGCCTTTACGACCGGCTGCTGGTGCGCCAGCGGGACGGTATCGAGCAGGCCGTTGCGCTGCTGCAGGGGTACGGTGTGCGTCGCGTTGCCTATCTCGGCGGCAAGCGCCAGTCGCTCGCCAACCGCGAGCGCGAGCTGATGATCACCAAAATCCTCGTCGAGCGCGGTATGCAGCCGCCGACAGTCATCGACGGCGATTATACCTACGATACCGCCTATCGCGCCACGCTCGACCTTTTCCGGGTCGATGACGGTGCGGACGCGATCTTTGCCGCCAACGACGTCGGTGCATTCGGGGCGATTGATGCCCTGCGCCACGATCTTGGCCTTTCGGTGCCGGGCGACGTCAGGGTCGTCGGATTCGACGACATTCCGCAGTCGCACTGGAAAGCTTACAATCTCACCACCGTCCGGATCGATCTCGAGGACCGCGTCCGCGCCCTCGTTCGCCTCATACTCCGGCGTCTGAGGAATCCCGACGACGGTCCATTGACCGAAACGCTCGGCACCCGGCTTGTCGTGCGTGGCACTGTGGGTTGATTGAAATTGATCGGCTGATTGAAATGGAAATGACAGAAAAGCGCGTCCATCTGGTCTTCAAGACGCATCTCGACATCGGCTTCACCGATCACGCGGAAAAGGTCCGCAAACAGTATCACGACCGGTTCATTCCTCAGGCAATCGAGACGGGCGCGCACTTCTTCGCCGAGAACCCGGATGAGCCGCGCTTCATCTGGACGACCGGCGCCTGGCTGATCTGGGATCACCTGAATTCCCGCTCGCCGGCAGAGGTCAAGCGTCTGGAACAGGCGATCGAGCACGGTCTCATCCGCTGGCACGGCCTGCCCTACACGACGCATACGGAACTGATGTCCCCGGCGCTTTTCCGTGCCGGCCTCTCTTATTCGCAGGAACTCGACCGCCGTTTCGGCAAGAGGACGATCGCCGCCAAGATGACGGATGTGCCCGGTCATACGCTCGGGATGGTGCCGATGCTCGCCGAGGCCGGCATTCGTTTCTTGCATCTGGGCGTCAACACAGCCTCTCCACCACCGAACGTGCCGGATGTCTTCCGCTGGCGAGCCCCTGGAGGCGAGGAGATCGTCGTCATGTACCAACGTTCCTATGGCGAGACCTATTTTCCGGAAGGCATGAGCGACGCGCTGAGCTTTGCCCATACCAGCGACAACATCGGCCCGCAGAGCGTGGCTCAGACTGTGGACGTCTATCGCGAGATGCGCCACAAGGCGCCAGATGCTGTCATACGCGCCGCGACACTCGAAGATTACGGCGCAATCCTCTGGGATGCCCGCGAACAGTTCCCGGTGCTCGATATCGAACTCGGCGACAGCTGGATCCACGGAAGCGCCACGGATCCCCAAAAGACCGCCCGGTTCCTCGCATTGCAACGCCAGTATGACCGTTTCGCTAACGACGGGCTGACACCGAGCCGGCTCGCATTCGGGCGCGGCCTGGCAATGGTCGCCGAACACACGTGCGGCGTTGACATCAAGACCTATCTCCGGGACGACAAGGCCTGGTCGCGGAAGGACTTCGAAGTTGCGCGGGCATCCGACTACCGGTTTGCCTATTCGGAAGCTTCCTGGGCCGAGCAACGGGCCTATATAGACAAGGCTGTCTCGATGCTGGGGTCTGATGACCGGAAGATTGCTGAAGCGGCCATTTCCAGGCTCGCCGCACCCGCCCTGCCAGCGATTTCGGCTCGGGCCGGAACGATCAGTGCCGGCCGATGGGAAGCTCATGTCGACCCGGTAACCGGAGATCTCACGGCCCTTGTCACGCCCGCCGGGCGTACGATTGAAGGTCGAACTGACACGGAGGGACGACATTCTCTGGTCGCATACCGCTACGAGAGCTACGACGCCACCGACATGGCGCGGCATATGGACACCTATCTGACGCATCGGCAGGAATGGGCGATCCTCGACCACGACAAGCCGGGCCTTGCCACTTCTGGAGCCGGTCTCTCCAAGGTCTTCGTGCCGGTGTTGACGGCTGCAGAGGGATCCTCCGCCGTCCTCTCCATGCCCAAACAGGCAAACGGGCAGTATGGCGCGCCGCCGATTTTGTCCCTGCATATGGAGGAGGGGGAGGGGTTGATCCTGGCGTTCGTGTTGCGCGGCAAGCCCGCGAACCGAATGCCGGAGGCAAGTTTCCTGTCTTTCACGCCGGCCGGCGCATCAGACTGGAGTTTCAACAAGATGGGCCTCTGGCACTCATCGGAGCGCATTGCCGAAAGTGGCGGGGCACAGCTTCAGGCGGTCGCTGCCGCGCGCGAGGCCTCCACTTTGACGATCGAGCCGCTGGATACGCCGCTGGTGGCGCCGCAGAGCTGGGACTTCATGACCTTCTGCAAGACGCGCCCGAGCTTTGCAGAAGGCATCCGCTTCAATCTGCACAACAATAAGTGGGGAACCAATTTCCCCATGTGGTGCGAGGGCGATATCGTCGCCCGCTTCCGGATCACCGAATCCACCGGATACTGAAGTCTACAAAGTGAGAAACTGGTCCGGCCCGCCCGATCGGAATTCACCGGCATTGCCGCGCCCCGCTCTTAGAGAGCTTCAGTCTTCAAGTATACAGGATTGATGGCTCAGATCTTATCAAGAGCACAACCCTGGCTGAAGGCACTTCACCGCCAAATCGAGGAACGCTCGTCGCTTCTGGTAGAGACAGACGCAGAGTAGTCGCAATAAGCGACCAACCCGGCAAACCGCCGGCGATCTCGTCTGATTGCTTCCATGGTGTACGGCTCACCGGAGGGTCTTGTGGCTGATCGGATCGATCTCACTCGGATCGCGAGGTGTGCGTCGGAAAGTCCATAACCAGTTCATAGGTTGTGCTGCGCCCACCAGCCTCACCTTTTTCCAGGATCCCTTTCGCCAACAGGTCCGCAATATCGCGAGACGCTGTGTCCTGGGATGCGTTCGTCAATTTCGCCCATTTCGTCGATGTAAGCTTGCCTTCGAAGTTTCCTTCTAGCAATCGGAATGCGGAGAATGGCAAGCATAATCTCCGCATTTATGCGGATATTGTTGAGGCTAATCTCCGCATTTTACTACTGCACGGTCATTTCGACCGATAGCGCCTGTCTCACTCAGCGTTACCTGACAACGAATGTCTGTGGACCGGTGCGAGCAAAACGGACTCCAGCACCGTCCGTCGAAGGTGAGCGGAAACACCAGGTTTGGTAAATCTCGAACTTGGAAATCTGTGAGTCCCGTTACAGGTCATTGCCCAGCCTGGACAATTTGTTGTCAGAGGAAAACAAAACAAAGGGGTCATCAGTTCCAACCCGTTCACGGCGGCTATTTTGGATATTGCTCCACATCCAATCGTATCCTATATGTAGGTATGTTCCTACATGGAGGCATTCTATGAGCATCACAAGTTTGTCTAGCCGAGAGTTGAACCACGACGTGAGTAGGGCAAAGAAGGCTGCAAAAAAAGGACCTGTAGTTATTACAGATCGCGGGAAGCCGTCACATGTGTTGATGACGTACAGCGAATTCGTGCGCCTGACCGGCAAGCGCCGCAATCTCGTCGATGCTCTTTCAATGCCTGGTTTGTCGACGATCGAATTGGATCCGCCGAGAGCCGAAATTGCACCTCGCGAGGTCGATCTGTCTTGAAGTACCTGCTGGATACAAACGTCGTCTCCGAGTTGCGAAAAGTTGGAGACGGTAAAGCAGACGCCAATGTGACAAAGTGGGTCGGGGCGCAAGATTCAAATGACTTGTTCATTTCCGCGATTACGATCCTGGAAATTGAGCGCGGGATATTAACTATCCAACGTCGCGACGCCGCCCAGGGCTCTCGCTTGCGAGGATGGATGGATAGTCGTGTTCGCCCTGAATTCGCCGAGCGAGTTTTGCCAATCGATGACGCGATAGCGACGCGTCGTGCCCACTTACATATTCCAGACCGCCGCAACGAGGCTGATGCTTTGATCGCCGCTACCGCGCTGGTTCACGGTTTAACTGTAGTCACGCGTAATGTTCAGGATTTCGATGATACGGGCGTGATCGTCGTCGACCCGTGGCAAGACTGAACTCGGCGCGGGCACCCGCTAGGGATGTCCTTTTAATTCCTTAGATCACCCCAGAGTTTTTTGTGATCGCCAGAGGCTGGATAGCCCCTCAGGCGCGATGCGGCCGATAGAACGCCAAGCACCTTTGAATTCGTCGATTTCGGTGATCAGCGACAGGATTTCGGGCGTGATCCGCACGGTCGCCGTGTTTAGAAATTCCATATTCCCATCCAATTCTTGGGACACTGTCATGCACTATTTATCCATCCGTTTCCATCCAATTTCCACGAGATAGTTTGTCAGGTCTGTCAGTTGATCGCGAGCTAGATGACTGCCCAGACTTCACTCGAGCGGATTCAGACTTTTGCAGCGAGAGGACGACAGCTATCAGAAATTCGAGACAGTTCTCCTATGTAATTGGCAAGGCACTGGCGGCCGAGGACGAGGACTGGGATTTCTAAGCCTCTGACGTCTCTAAGAGTTCGGATGAGATCGACGCGAAACAACAGTGGGTCGTAGGTTCGACCCCGCTCTAGACCAGGCGAGTCGTGCCCGCGATATATGGCCGGCGTTGTTGACGCGGCTCGCGTTGCTTGTGGGGGGCACCTCTGCTCGATCGAAACCGTCATGATGGCCGCGCCACTGAAGTTCACGGGTTCAGCCCAGCGCAGCGCGCCGTGTTGAGTACATGCGTTTCCATTTCAAGGCGGGCGCGTGCCGCATCATTGTCGCTTAGAGCCGCAATGATGCGGCGATGCTCGGCGATGGAGGCCTGCATCCGCGCGGGCTCTGTGATCGGAATCGGTTGGCGCTGCGTTTCCGTCAGCTGCTCGCGCACGACTTGGTAAAGCGCCCGCAGCATGGCATTGCTGCAGGCAGACGCAATGATGCCGTGGAATTCGAGATCGGCTTCGACATTGGCCAGCAGATCCTGTTTGGCCCAGCAATCCTCCATCTGCTTCGTTGCCGCTTCCATCGCCTGCAGCTGATTGCCGGTGAGGCGTCCGGCGGCGAGTGCGGCGATATTGCCCTCAAGCATGATGCGCGTCTGGAAGACGTCGAAGACCGAATAGGTGTCGGAGTAGCGCCAGGGTGCCATATTGCTTCCCGGGGCGCCAGGGTCGGCAACAAAGGTGCCTCGGCCGGCTTCGGTTTTGATCAAGCCCAGAGTTTCGAGAGTCAGCAGCGCTTCGCGTAGCGAGGCCCGGCTGATGCCGAGCTTCAGGGAAAAATCACGCTGCGACGGAATCTTCTGACCGGCGGCGAGTTCGCCGCTCTGGATCATGTCCTGTATCAGTCGGGCCGCCGATTGCGGCACCAAAGTCCTGTTCAGCATTCTTGCGCTTCTCCGACATCTGATCGGCGCGTCTGGTTCGCCCCGTACATTTAAATCCATCACGCGCTTGCAAATGACAAGATACCATGATTGATTTGGCCTGACTGGTCAGACCGGTTAGACCATTAGCAAAAATACGCGCCATAAAACAAGGGGAACCTAGATGCGTCATTTTTCCTTTCTGAAGACTGCGGTGATTTCGGGCGTTCTCGCCTTCGCCAGCCATGCATCCCTTGCCGCCGATCTTTCCGTCGGCGCCAATATCGGCAATGTGCCATGGGAATTCCAGGACGAAACCGGCAAGACCGTCGGCTTTGAAGTCGATCTCATCACCGAAATTGCCAAGCGCCTCAATAAGTCCGTCGAATTCGTCAACATCCCGTTCAACGGCCTCTTTTCTGCCGTCCAGTCGGGCCGAATCAACATGGCCGTCTCGTCGATCACCATCACCGAGAAGCGCCTGGAATCGGTTAGCTTTGCCCAGCCCTACTATGACAGCGACCAGTCGCTTACTGTCATGGCTACCGCCGGCATCAAGGATCTCTCGGGCATGAGCGGCAAGGTGGTTGGCGTCGACACGGGTTCGACTGGCGACGTGTGGGCAACCACCAACACCGCCAAATACAGCCTCGGCGAAATCCGCCGCTTCGAAGGCCTGCAACCGGCCATGCTCGATCTCGCTGCCGGCCGCATCGACGGCTATATCAGCGATATTCCGGCGCTGCAGTATTACGTAAAGGACAAGCCGACAATCAAGGTCGTCGAGCGTATCCCGACCGGCGAAAAATACTCGATCATGTTCAACAAGGGCGACCCGTTGGCCAAGCAGGTCAACGACGTGATTACGACACTGAAGGGCGAGGGCTTCATCGCCAAGCTGCACGAAACCTGGTTCGGCGCGAAGGCCGAGGATACGACCTCTACAATCAAGGTCGCCGACATGCCTGCTGCTAAGTAAGGCCGGATGGTTCAGGCCACGGATGGCGGCTTGTCCGCCATCCGCCCCACAACGACCGACCGGTGCCTAAATGGATATCTTTACGACCTTTTTTAATCTGGCGGTGCTGGAGCGCTCTTTTCCGCTGCTCCTCTCCGGCCTCTGGATCACCCTCGAACTTGGCGTCGTCAGCATCGTTGGCGGCCTGGCGGGTGGGTTGATCCTCGCACTCCTGCGCCTCTATGGCGCGACGTTTCTCCAAGCGCTTGCCAAGATCTATATCGACATCTTCCGCTCAATTCCGCTGCTAGTGCTGCTCATCGTGATCTACTATGCCTTGCCTTTCGTCGGCATCCGGCTCTCGCCGTTCCTTTCGGCCGCCGCTGCCTTGACGATCGTTTCGACGGCTTACACGGCGGAGATCTTTCGCGCCGGCATCGAAGCCATTCCGCGCGGCCAGTTCGAGGCCTCGGAAGCGCTCGGACTTTCCTATCGTCACATGATGGTGGAAATCATTCTGCCGCAGGCGATCAAGATCGTCATTCCGCCGCTGACGAACAACTGCATCAACGTGATGAAGGATACGGCGCTGGCGTCCGTTGTCGCCATGCCCGATTTGCTGAAGCAGGCAACGCAGGCGCAGGCATTGATGGCAAATCCCTCGCCGCTCATTGGCGCAGCCATCATCTACGTCGCGTTCCTGTGGCCGCTGGTCAGCATCGTTGCCCGTCTCGAAAAACGCTTCAGTGCCGGGAGGGGTCGATGAAAACCATTGTCAATATCCACAACCTCAACAAGTCTTATGGCAATTTCCAGGTCCTTCACGGCATCGATCTGGCAATCGGCGAAGGCGAGGTCGTGTGCGTCATCGGCCCCTCGGGCTCCGGTAAATCGACACTGATCCGCTGCATCAACCACCTGGAGAGCTTCGCAAACGACAGCCACGTCGAGGTCGATGGCATCAAGGTGGAGCGCGGGCGCAATCTGGCGCAAGTTCGCGCAGAAGTCGGAATGGTGTTCCAGTCCTTCAACCTCTTCCCGCATCTGACGGTCATGAAGAACATCATGATCGCGCCGATGCGGGTACGCGGCACACCGCCTGATGAGGCCGCCCGCAAGGCGCGCGAACTACTTGCCCGCGTCGGTATCACCGAGCAGGCGGAGAAGTATCCGGAACAGCTGTCCGGCGGCCAGCAGCAGCGAGTGGCGATCGCCCGCGCGCTGGCGATGGAGCCGCGCGTACTGCTCTTCGACGAGCCCACCTCGGCGCTCGACCCGGAGATGGTGGGCGAAGTGCTCGACGTCATGCGCACGCTCGCCGGCACCGGCGTCACCATGATCGTGGTTACGCATGAGATGGGCTTTGCCCGTCAGGTCGCCGACCGTGTCATTTTCATGGATGGCGGCCGGATAGTGGAAGCCGGCACACCCGCCGAGATATTCGACAATCCGCGGGAGGAGCGCACGAAGAGCTTCCTGCGCGCCGTTCTCAATCACTGACAATAAAGACAAGGTTCCGGAGGACCACATGGAGACGCAACGCCCACTCGACATCGACTTTGTCAGGAGCCAGTTCCCGGGGCTTCAGCATGGATGGACGTTTTTCGACAATGCCGGAGGCTCGCAGATCCTGAAGCGCGCGGTCGAGCGCATCAATACGTTCCTCTATGACAAGAACGTCCAGATCGGCGGCAGCTACGACGTGTCGCAGCAGGCGGCGAAGGCGTTGATGGAAAGCCGCGTCGCCGCCACACATCTGGTGAACGCGGCGCGACCGGAAGAAATCATCTTCGGGAGCTCGACCACGGTGCTGCTGCAGAATCTGGCGCGCGCCATGCGCAGCCAGCTTTCGGCCGGCGACGAGATCATAGTTACCATTTCGGACCACGAGTCCAATATCGGGCCTTGGGACGGGCTGCGCGACATGGGCGTCGTCGTCAAGTTCTGGCCGCTCGACACCAAGACCTATGAGCTCGACCTTGCCGATCTCGAACCACTGATGAGCGAGAAGACAAGGCTCGTCTGCGTCACCCATGTCTCCAATATTCTCGGCGCCATCAATCCGATCGCCGATATCGCGGCCATGGTGCATGCGCGCGGCGCGCGTATCTGTGTCGATGCTGTCGCCTATGCGCCGCATCGCGCCGTCGATGTCCGAGCGATGGATGTCGATTATTACGTCTTCAGCTTCTACAAGACTTACGGCCCGCACTACGCGATGATGTACGGCAAATATGATTATCTTCTGGAGCTCGATCCGCTTTATCACTTCTTCTATGGGCGCGACAAGGTTCCGGGAAAGCTGGAGCCGGGCAATCCGAACTACGAGCTCGCCTATTCGGTCACGGGGATCGTCGATTATCTCTGCGAACTCGGCGCAAAATCCGGCGCCTCGGGCTCGCCGCGTCAACTGATCCTTGCGGCCTTCGAGGCGATCACCATTCAGGAAAACGCGCTGACGGATCGGCTGCTAACCTATCTGCGCAGCCGCAACGATTGCCGCATCATTGGCGAGACGGCAAACCGCAATGGCCGGCGTATCCCGACGATCAGCTTCGTCTTCGAGGGGCGCAATTCGGAAGATATCTGCAAGGCCATGGACGCCTATAAGATCGCAATCCGTTTTGGCGATTTCCACGCGCGGCGGCTTGGCGACCATGTTGGCCTGCCACAGTACAATGGCGCCGTGCGCGTTTCCATGGTGCATTACAACACGGTTGCCGAGGTCGATCGACTGATTGCGGCGCTTGATGAAATCTTGGGGCGCGACAATGCGGGCCTGAACAAGGGGGCTGCCTGATGCATTTCGATACCATCATCAAGAACGGCACAGTCTTCACCGCGAGCGATACGTTTCGTAGCGATGTCGGGATTCGCGATGGAAAGATCGCTGCGCTGGCCGCTGGTCTTGATGATGCCGATGAGATCATCGATGCCACCGGCCTCTATGTCATGCCCGGCGGCATCGACAGCCATGTCCATATCGCCCAACCCTCGGGCGACGGGATCGTCATGGCCGACGATTTCGCGAGCGGTACCCTTTCGGCCGCCTTTGGCGGGAACACGACGATCCTGCCTTTCTGCCTGCAGGAAAAGGGCACGACGCTGCGTGAATCGCTGAAGGATTACCATGCCAAGGCCGATGGCCAGTGCCATATCGACGTATCGTTTCATCTGATCCTTAGCGATCCCACGGCCTATGTGCTCGGGCAGGAGCTTCCGGCGCTTGTCGAGGATGGCTATACCTCGCTCAAGGTCTTCATGACCTATGAGAACCTTCGCCTGCGCGACGACCAGATCCTCGATACATTGGACAGCGCCCGCCGTTCCGGCGCGCTCGTCATGGTCCATTGCGAGAATGAAGACGCAATCCGCTATCTGATCGGCAAACATGAGCGGAATGGCGATCTGGCGCCGAAATTCCACGCGCTGAGCAGGCCTGCCGCGGCTGAGCGCGAGGCGACGCATCGGGCGCTTTCGCTTGCCGAAATCGTCGATACGTCGATTGTCATCGTCCATGTCTCGAACCGCCAGGCGATGGAAGAAATCGAGCGGGCCCGCAAGCGCGGCGGCAAGGTCGCGGGCGAAACCTGCCCGCAATATCTGCTGTTGACGGCAGACGATCTCGATGCTGCCGAGCTTGAGGGCGCGAAATTCGTTTGCTCGCCGCCGCCGCGGGACAAGGAAAGCCAGATTGCCTGCTGGGAAGGCCTGCAGAATGGCACGTTCGAACTTTTCTCGTCCGATCATTGCCCCTTCCGTTACGAGGATGAGGGAGGCAAGCTCAACGAGAAGGGCAAGCGGAATTTCCGTTGGATTCCAAACGGCATTCCCGGCGTCGAGACGCGGTTGCCCATTCTGTTTTCGGAAGGGGTGAGCAAAGGCCGGATCGATATCAACCGCTTTGTGGCGCTGTCATCCACCAATCATGCCAAGCAATATGGCCTCTATCCGCAGAAGGGCACGATCGCGATCGGCTCGGATGCCGATATTGCCCTCTGGGATCCGTCGAAGAAGGTGACCATCACCAACGACATCCTGCATCACGGCGCCGATTACACACCCTATGAAGGTCTTGAGGTCGAGGGCTGGCCCGTGCGCGTCATCCTGCGTGGCGCGACCATCGTTGATGGAGAGGCGTTCACCGGCGCTGCGGGTCAGGGTGCCTATCTTCGCCGGGCGAAAGTTGGCGTCGTATCGCAAAATAGATAAATGCGAAAACGCTCTTTGGTTTTGCGTAGCTTGGCGAAGTATGGTGGTTGAAAGCTGGAGAGCGGCTGAGGGTGCTACCGCAGAGCCATAGCCCTTTCCCGTTCTCGGCGTTTTCGCATTTTGGGGGAAGCCGATGCAGGTCTTTGCCTTGGCACGAAAGCGGCCATCGAAAGCGCAACTGTTGTAGAGAAGTCTGCCAAGGGGCATTTCATCATCGGCCGGTCGCGTGCAAGGTGGCCAAGGATCGCTTCGGGAGCACCTATTTGCTTGTAGCTACACGGAACGATTGTCGTCATACTACGCTCAACGTCGGTTGAGGAGCAGGGCAGACCATGGACAAGTTAGGCCCGGTAGCGTTTGGACTGATCATAAGCGTTCTCGGCATCACATCAGCTCAAGCGTTTCCGGCAATTAGTCCACCCGGGATCCAATTGCCGCAGCAAACAGAAACCGTGCAATGGCGTCACGGAGGCGGCGGCGCATACGGCGATTACGGTGTAATCGTCGGCGGCGCATTAACACGGCCTCGCTACGGTCCCTACGGGGCTACATATTACGGCTCGTTCTACGGGTATCAGCGCCGGCCAGATAGCTCTTATTGGCCGTACCGCGGGTATGAACCGTCAGTCGCCTATGAGGGCGGCGGCCATGTGAGTTGGTGCTATGCGCGCTATCGTACGTACAGGGCATTCGACAATACGTTCCAGCCGTACTACGGCCCCCGTCGCGAATGTGTCGGACCATATCGATGGCGCTAATCGCCTATCTCCTACCGCCAGGTGCCCCTAGTCTACGTTCGAACGCCCTTCTGGCGGATTCGAGCGTTATTGCGGCGATGCCGTTCGCCTCTCTGTATGCGACGTCCACGCCCCATCGATTTCTCAATCAGTTGCAGCGATCTGAGGTTGATCTACGGGCCGTCAAATGCGCTCACCGACGAGTACCTGACGAGCTCATTGTGAGGCCTTGATGCGGGCGACATAGGCCCATGGCATCAGGGTATCGATGTCTTTGACGAGGTGGCCATTTGCGAGGCGGGTGAAGAGGTCGCACAGATAGGCGCAGGGTTCAACGCCGTTCATCTTGCAAGTGCCGATCAGCTGGCAAACCCGGCCCAATTACGGCCCCCTTCATCGTGCCCCGCAAAGAGGGCATTGCGGCGGTTCATGGCCGGACGGCGGATCGCGTTTTCCACCAGGTTGGAGTCGATATCGACGTGGCCGTCGTCCAGGAACAGCCGGAAGCCGTCCTGCCGTGTCAGCATATAGGCCAGGGCTTTTCCGAGGTCAGACTTGCGTGAGAGACGCTTGGCTTGCGCTGCCAGCCAGGTGAAGAACGCGTCCACCAGCGGGAGGGACAGGTGCTGTCGAACTGCCCGCCGATGATCGGGATCTGAGCCCCGGATACTGTCTTCGATCTTGTAGAGCGCGGCGATCCGCAGCAGCGCCTCGTCGACGATGGGCGATCCACTCTTTGGCGTGGCCTTGATCAGCTTTCTGCGTCCGTGCGCCCAACAGAAAGCCAGTTTCAACGGGTCACCGCCCACCCGGTCCGACGTGGCGAGGTGAGAGTAACCACCGTAGGCATCGACCTGGATTGTCCCGTTAAACCCTTCGAGGATTTCAGCGGCATATTCGCCTTTACGCCCATGTCGATAATGGAACACCACGCCCGGCGGCGCGGAGCCATTCCAGCCGCGATCGTCACGCAACACGGCCCAGAGATAACCGGTCTTCGTCTTGCCTCGCCCCGGATCCAACACCGGAGCCGTGGTCTCATCGACATAGAGCCGCGTGCTTTCCAACAGTAGCCGTTTTGCCATGTGGTCGACCACCGGTGCGATTTCGCTGCCCGTGCGCCCCATCCAATCGGAAAGGACCGTGCGGTCTATCGGCACCCCGTGTCGCGCCATGACCTCAGCCTGCCGGTTGAGCGGCATATGTTCGGAATGCTTGGAGACGGCAATCTCAGCCAGAAGGGCTTCGGTCGGGCAGCTCCCTTCCAAAAGATGTGCCGGCGCTCTCGCCTGGACGACGCCCGTTCGACCCTTGGGGCATGCGTATTTCGGGCGGATCGTGACGATCACCTCGTAGCGCGCCGGAATCCGGTCGAGCCGTTCCGTCCGATCCTCGCCAATCCGGACCATGTTGCCGCAACCGCAGGGACAAACGATGCTCTCGGGCTCGATCACTCTCTCGACCCGTGGCAGGTGTTCGGGCAGTGCACGGGCCTTACGCTCCTTGCGAGGAACCGCCTTGTCCGGAAGCCCTATATATCGGTCCATGGTTGCCTCCATTCGATATTTGGGCCCCCGGTTCCAATCGTGAGCCCGTATTTCCATCTTATCGGGGGCAACCAACCCAGCCAGCATCATCTTGCATAAAGTTGCCGGGGGCAGTCGCACCGCGATTACCCCATGTGTAGCCGCTTGCCGCAAATTCGATCCGACGCCTCCCAAACAACGACGAGCGCTGCCCGCACGTCATCACCGTAAACCCGCCACCCTGCCCGATCGCGGAACGTTTTCGAATTTGCATTGACGTTAATTTTGGCCTCTTTCGCGGCCGTGACAAAGGCGGCTCTGGTGCTTGTGGCAAGCGGCTCTCACGCAAGAATCGCAAGCGACCTTCCACGCGTCGTTTGGCTTAACCTCCGGTCATCGCTCGGCCATGCGGGCCGACAGGCTTTGTCGTCAACCAGCAGTCACAGCGTAATAGCGAGCCGCCGGCAAATCGACCCGCTATTTGTCTTCCGGTTGCTTTTCTAGGACGTAGAGGCCCACGTCGATGGTCCCCGCCTTAAAGCCCGCAGCGCAGTAACACATGTAATAGTCCCACAAGCGGTAGAACTTCTCGGAATAGCCCATTGCTTTGATATTGGGCCAAGCAGCCAGGAATCGCTCTCGCCATTCGAGGAGCGTCCTCGCATAATCCATGCCGAAATATTCGGATTGTGCCAACCGAAGGCCGGTGCGCGCGGCCTGTGTCCGGATGACCGCTTTTGTCGGCAGCATGCCACCGGGGAACACATGGCGCTGAATGAAGTCTGACGTGCGACGATAGGCGGCAAACCGGTTCTCGTCGATGGTAATGACTTGGAGTACAGCATGTCCGCCTGGGCGAAGCCGTTTATGCAGCGTTTTGAAGAATACGGGCCAGTAAGCCTCGCCTACCGCTTCTAGCATTTCAATCGAAACAATCCGGTCGTAGGTTCCGGTCACATCCCTGTAGTCTTTCAGTTCAATCCTAACAGTTTCGTGGAGCCCTTCGGCTCGAATGCGCCCTGTCGCAAATGCCAATTGCTCAGAGGAAAGCGTGACGCCGCTTACCATCGCACCGGCACGGCCAAGCCTTTGGGCCAGCGATCCCCAGCCGCAGCCAATCTCCAGAACACGCTCCCCGCCCTTGAGCTTCAGCAGCTCTTCTACCCGCTCGAGTTTTGCTGTTTGCGCGCCTTCCAGGCCTAGGTTCGGCTCCAAATAGAGTGCGGACGAGTAGGTCATGCTCGGATCGAGCCACTGTCTGTAAAACGCGTTGCCGAGATCGTAGTGGTAGGCGATGTTCTTTCGGCTTCCGGCCTTACTGTTTGCATGCAGCGTGTGACGAAGCCGATTTAACAGCCTAGCGATTGCATTACCCGAAATCCTTCTATCAAGGAGATCGATGTTACGGGCGGTCAGCTCCAGGAAGGCTTCCAAATCCGGCGTCGTCCAATCCCCATCAATGTAGGCCTCGGCGAAGCCCAGATCACCGCGTGTCGCAAGCCGCTTGATGGTGCGCCACTTGCGAATGACGATCGTCGCGGACGGTCCCGGCCGGGTGCCGGTTTTCTCAACCCGTTCTAAGGATGGAAGAACCACTGTAATTTTACCGGTATCTATCGAAGAAACGGCGGCAACTATTGCCTTCGCGAGAAGCCCGTCCTTGGTTAAAGTCCTGTTGATGGCTCTCTTAAGTATTCTTGCCAGGGCTACCACGATTATTTCCCGAAAATCTCATTGTTGCTTGCGAGGACTTGTGCGTCTATGCCTCGACCACTGATACGCCAAAAGCAGGTCAGGTGGTGTCCCGGTAGCTTGATGTCTTGGGTGGGGGCGGGCTGGTTCGGAAGCTTGCGCCCTTCAGCCATAGCCTGAGTGCCTCCCAGTGGATACAGGCCATCACCTTCAACGTCATGAAAGGGAACCGCAGGAGGCAGCGAGCGAGGTTGGCGTCGGTCAGCGGTGCCGCGTCGGCGTTGAACGTGGCGGCCAGCACCGGTTGCCCGCCAGCAGTCTCGTGGATGCGCACCCGCACGGTTTTGCCGGGCGGCAAGATACGGAAGTGGTAGCGCAGCCCCATGCCCATGAAGGGCGACACGTGAAAGATTTTCGTCCTCCTCTGGCGGATACCGGCTGGACTTTCCTCGCCCGGAAGCACCGGCGCCACATAGTTATGCCGCTCGCCGAAAGTGTTGCGCACGGCGTAGATGATCGCGATCAATCGCTCGTTCTCATCATAGGCGAAGTAGGTCGCGAGCGGGTTGAAGGCGTATCCGAACATACGCGGATAGGCGAGCAGCAGGATCCGTGCCGCCGGCTTCTCGAGTCCGGCGTGTGCCAGCAGGCGATCGACAAACTGGCGCAGCATCTCGTCCTTCTCGTCGACGTGATCACGCTCGTGAAAGGAAATGATGCCAGGCCGATTGACCGACAGCAGGCTGGAGAGCTCGGCAAGATCGCCAAGGCGGTCGATATCCACTAACAAGGAAAAGACGCTGTAGCTGAAGCGATGGCCGAAGGGACTGAGCCGCTGGTGCATGACCTTACCTGGAAAGAGCGTGCCGGCCGCCGCGGGCGGCGGGCCGTTGTTGGCCATGCTCGTGATGCGGTTTTCCCTCATTCTTTACCCCTTGCCGAGTCCGTCACCGGGAAGGCTGCCAGCGCACATTCTTGCACAATAGCCCACCCAGAATGCAGCCGCGGGTGAGAAGCGATTTGTCGGAGACCCGCACGGTGACCGAAAATGTGCGGTCTCGTTTCGGGTCATAAGCAGTCCCTGCTAGTGTATCGGACGATTTCGGCTGAAGGGACATGACCAGGCGATCGCCGGCCTCTTCACCCTTGGTGGTATCGCGGATCCACAGATTGGTCGCGCAGATATTGCTGCCGCAGGGTGCTATGCGCACACGCGCGTTTCCGTCGTCGCGTAGCCAGATACCGCTCGGATCGGCGGATTGCTGCGCCTGCACGGCGGCTGTCGATATCAAGGCGGCATACGTAGTCAGAACCGCTATCCTCATCGGTCCATTCTCCTTCTTTTCGTGACATACGCACGGGCAAGTCGATCGGTTCACTCGAGGTGATCCGCCGAGGCGGTGATGCCGTAGAGAATGTCGACACCATCGGGGGGACACCATATGAAAACCATGATCACGGCCTATCTGGCGACAGGCGTCGCTTTCCTGACTGTCGACGCCATCTGGCTTACGACGATGGCAGATATGCTCTACCGACCGCGTCTGGGCGATAAGCTTGCGCCGCAGTTCCACCTGGCCCCGGCAATCTTCTTCTATTTGACCTATGTCGCCGGCATTGTATTCTTCGCCGTGCTTCCGGCTCTCGGGAAAGGCGGTCTTTGCAGGGCTGCACTGAACGGCGCCGTGCTTGGTCTTATGGCCTATGGGACCTATGACCTCACCAATCAGGCTACGTTGAAGGACTGGCCACTGGCCATCACGCTTGCCGATATTCTCTGGGGCGCCTTCGTAACTGCCGTTGGCGCATCAAGCGGCTTTTGGGCCGCCAGCCGGCTCGGATGATTGCTCGGCCTGCGCAAGGAGGTTGGAGAAAATAAGGGCGACGAAAGCTGTAAGGGTGCAGCCGCTGATGAGATTAAGCCGCGCCAGAGCGTAATATTCGGCCGCGTCATACCACGCTAGCGGCGGCCCATAGGCATCGTGCCACACTAGAAAGACGCCGAAGGCGACTGCGGTCAGCGCCAACCCGATAAGGCGTTCGTGCGGGCGAAACAGCAAGAGGGCGATCACCGCGCAGGGAACGAGGAAGATCTCGACCCCGGATGCCGTGCCGAAGAGCCAAGCCGAAAGTACCGTATTACCGATACCCGCCAGCGGCAGGAGCGCCCGGGCGGCGACGCAGTTCCAACGTGCAACGGCGGGCACGACGAGAAAGAACGGCGTTGAAAGGAAAGTGAACCAGGCGGGCGTTATGTCGGCGCTAACCAGCCAGAAAAGGTAAAGCGGATAAAACGGCTGGTTCGAGGCAATCAGAAGTGAAATGACGTTCCCTGCAGCGACACGTGGGTCTGGGTGGCGAGCGTAGGCTCGCACGATCTTTGTAAGTGTTCTGAAAAGGGAGGTCACGGCCGTGCGCTGGCGGGTCGCAGGCGATAGTGGCTGACACCCCATTCCTCGCCATTGGCATGGCCGAAAAGCCCGGCCGTTGCGAGAAAGAATATCCGCCAGCGCCTCATCCAGAGCGCCGCATCTTGCCCGTAGGTCGCCTCAAAAATGGCGCGGATGATGTGGCGGTTCCGGTCGAAATTATCTAGCCAGTCAATCGCCGTGCGTTCGTAATGTTTTCCGCTCCAGCGCCAGTCCCTTTCGACAATGAAGCTGTCGCTAAATTCTCGGACCAGCTCGTGGCTCGGCATGATGCCGCCGGTGAAGAAATACTGGGCGATCCAATCCGCCTTGTCGGCATGGTCGAAACGGTAAGCGGTCTTGCGATGGGAAAAGATATGCAGGAAGAGCCGGCCGTCGTCACGGATCCAGACGCGCACCCGTTCAAGCAGCGACTTCCAGTTGGACATATGCTCGAACATCTCGACGGAGACGATCCGGTCAAAGGTATTGTCGGGAGCAAAGCTATTCATGTCAGCGGTGATGACCGTCAGGTTCAGAAGACCGCGCCGTTTGGCTTCAGTCTCGATATAGCTGCGTTGCGATGAAGAATTCGAAACGGAGACGATGCGGGCCGACGGGTAACGCTCGGCAATGAACAGCGAGAGGGAGCCCCAGCCGCAACCGAGATCCAGAATATCCTGTCCGTCCGCAAGGTCTGCATGAATGCGGGTTTCATCCAGCGCCGCAATCTCAGCTTCCGCTAGCGTGCTGTTGGGTGAGGTATAAAGGCACGAGGAATATTTGCGGCGCGGACCGAGCGTCAGCGCAAAGAACGCCGTCGGTAGGTCGTAATGCTGCGCGTTGGCTTCATCGGTGTGAACGGCGATCGGCCATCCGGTCATCGATTGCGCAAACTCGCGATCCGTCACACCGCCTCCGTCCGCCAGAAGCTTGCGCCTGCGACCGACGAACCGGCTGATGACGAAGCGCAAGGCGTCATCAGGAAGCGGCAGCTGCTCGGCGGCAGCGACAAGATTCATGTCAGCTTTCCCCGTTTTGCAAGCCAGGCCAGAAAGCATTGACGCGATTGGCGTAGGCGGAGAAGGCCGCGCCGCGTGAGCGCATCATATGCGCTTCGAGCGGCGGAATTCCCGAGACATGCACGAGCAGCAAATACATGAAGGCGGGACCGACAAGCGCCAGCCAACCCCAGCCCCATACCCCTGCGGGGCCGATAGCGATGACTGCATATCCGGTCCATCCGAGCCACTGGAAGAAGTAGTTCGGATGGCGCGAGAGGCTCCACAAGCCCTCGTCACAGATCCCTCCGCGGTTCGCGGACTTACCGCGAAATCGCGCCAACTGCGCATCGGCGAAGCCTTCTCCGACTATGGCTATAACAAGGATGGCAATGCCGGCGAAATCACTCCATTGCAGGCCCGTTGAAGGGTTTCGTGCGGCGATGAAGATGGTTGCAGTTAAGAGTAGCGCGGCTCCTGCCTGTATCTGCAGGAACAGGTACAAACGTAAACGCCAGCTTTTGCCCCATTCCTCACGCAGTTTGACATATCGTGGATCCTCTCCGCCCTGTAGGGTGCGCTGCAGGATATGGAGGCCTAGGCGGCAGGACCATAACCCGGCGGGGGCGGCGACAACGAGCCGCCGCTGCCATTCTCCCTCCCAGCCATCGACCGGGACGAGCGATGCTGACAGGCCGGTAGCTCCGACGAGAAACGACCAGACTACGTCGATCCAGCCGGATGCCGCGCTTCTTACCACGGCAAACCAGACAGCAGTCATCGCAAGAGAAACAGCGGCTGCCAGCAGGATGAAAAGCGCGGTCGCCGCCACGGCTCAGATCCCGAAGATCGGCTGCAGCATGCGGCCGATAAAGCTTTTGAACCGCATCTTTCCCTCCATGGCGGCAAGGCAGATGCACTCGCCATTCTTGTCGACAATAGGTTGATGCTCGGCATCTTCATTCATTTCCGCAAGATCACCAGGGCGGAAAGTGCCGAACCGATCTGAGAACGAGCCCGAGACGACATAGGTGAATTCCGTGCCGACATGTCCGTGATCGGGGAGGGCGCGGCCCGGGCTAACCTTGAGCAGGATGAGATTGGCATCCGGATCGTGCGGCACGCCGACCCGGCTCATCCTCATGCCGGGGCCGATCCAGCGCCAGCGCCCGATTGCGCAGCCGCGCAGGGCCTTTGGCAGGGGAATGCCCTCGATCTCCACCGGCACAAGTGGCGGCAGAACGAGAGAGTGTCCCGCGTCCTCATCATCGAGCATTGCAAGCACATCACTCAGCGCGGTGGGCGAAAGCGTCGTTGGTTCTATTTCTTCCAGCAGGGCACCGCCGAGCGCCTCATGTTCGCGAACGCGAGAGCGGCAGGCCGGGCAAGATGCCAGATGCGCCTCGACCGCGATGGCCGGACCTGCGGCAAGCGTGCCGGCCGCAATGCGCATCAAGGTTTCGTCGGTTGCGTGGTGTGTGATCGTCATGATTTGTCTTCCAGCAGCGCGCGCAGGCGGTTCATTGCCAGGCGTGTTCTAGATTTTACCGTGCCAAGCGGGATGCCCAGTTCATCGGCGATTTCGGCTTGCGATTTCTCGTTGAAATAGGAAAGGCGGATGATCGTTTGCTGCTCCGGTGAGAGCGTGGTTAGCGCCCGGCGCACCAACGCGTCCCGCTCGGCCCCAATCAATCCCTCCTCAAGCGTTTCCGGTGTATTCTCGGGATCGGGCGGCAGAGCTGAGGGATTGCGCTGGCGGCGCACGTGGTCGATGCGCATGTTGCGGGCTATCGTAAAGATCCATGTGGCAACACCCGCCCGCGCAGGGTCAAAATACGAAGCCTTGCGCCACACCGTCAGCATCGTCTCCTGCATGAGCTCCTCGGCCATGCCCGACGAGGGCGTCCAGCGCAGAAAGAAGGTTTTCAGCTTCGGCCCGAAATGGCGGAAAAGCCGCGCAAAGGCCTGTCGGTCGCGGTCTTGAGCAATCTGAACCATCATCTCTGCGAGCGCATCGGGTGAAGGCGCCTGCTGTACATCCCTCGAACTCACCACGGCAAGTCGCCGGCCTCTCGGCACGCCTGGTCTGCGATCCATCTCAATGGAGCTCGAAACTTCATTCATGCATCCTTTTACGCGGCGGTCTCCAAAGCGGATCACACGTGCAGAAATCGCTTGTAGTGATCCGCCAGAAGCCGCTCTTCGTACACGTTACTATAAGGTTTCGACAATATCGACAGCTGCAGAAGGATCGACATGCGCCATTTTCCTCAATCGGACCGGCCGATGAAGATTGCTGTTGTTGGCACGGGCATCGCCGGTCTTTCCGCTGCTTGGCTTCTTTCGAAACGTCATGAGGTGACGGTCTTTGAGGCTGACAATCGCGTCGGCGGTCATTGTCACACCGTCAATGCAGGCGGTGTCCCGGTCGATACGGGCTTTATCGTCTATAATGAAACGACTTATCCAAACCTGACGGCACTATTTGCGCATCTTGATGTCTCGACCAAGGCCTCGGACATGTCCTTTGCCGTTTCGATTGACGGAGGACAACTTGAATATGCAGGAACGAACCTTGCCGGTCTATTTGCCCAGCGCCGTAATCTTGCAAACCCACGGTTCTGGTCGATGCTGCGCGACCTCGTGCGCTTTTACCGCGAGGCGCCGAGCGGCGTGCGAAATCTCGATCCATCCGCGAGCCTCAACGACTATCTTGATAGCGCAGGCTTTGGCCGAGCCTTTCGAGAGGATCATCTATATCCGATGGCGGCTGCAATCTGGTCAACACCGGCGCTGGAGATCGGCAATTATCCGGCGCATTCCTTCGTAAGCTTCTGCGAGAACCACGGCCTTCTGAAATTCGTGCGTCGGCCGATCTGGCGCACGGTGGTCGGCGGAAGCAGCGCCTATGTCGAGCGGCTGTCCGCGCCCTTCCGCGATCGCATTCGTACCAATGCCCCGGTGAGGTCGATTCGTCGTGTGAATGGTGCGGTGGAGGTTTTCGTGCCCGGCGTACAACCAGAGTGGTTCGACCATGTCGTGATTGGTACTCATGCCGATGAAGCACTCGCTATGCTGGCCGACCGGTCGCAGCGCGAGGCGGAACTGCTGAGCGTTTTTGCCTATGGCGATAACGAAACCGTACTCCATGGGGATGAAAGCCTGTTGCCCCGCCGCCGACGCGTCTGGGCGAGTTGGAACTATCTGGCATGTTCGGGGCGTGATGGCGCCGCGCGGCAAAAGCCCTGTGTCACCTACTGGATGAACCGACTGCAGGGTATCGCCGAACCGCGCTCCTTCTTCGTGACGCTCAGCCCGCTGCATGACCCGGCCGCAGACAAGGTGATCTGGCGCGGCCGCTACAAGCATCCCTTGTTCAACGCAGCCACGCTTGCAGCGCAGAAACAGCTTTGGTCGCTCCAGGGTGAAGCCAACACCTGGTTTTGCGGCTCCTACTTCGGATCCGGTTTCCATGAGGATGCGATCCAGGTCGGCCTTGCAGTCGGCGAAAACCTGGGCGGTATCGCTAGGCCGTGGTCTGTCGACGGGGAATCGGATCGCATATTTCGAACGGTCGGTGCGCGATCATGAGTTTCCGTGTGAGTGTGTGTCTCGTCGAAGAGCCACCCACAAGCGACCCTCTTAACCGAGAATGCTGAAGCGAGAAACGTGTCCGACATGAGTAAACAGTCCGTTCTGATAAACACAGCAATGGCGATAATTCCCGTAGTTATGGTTTCGCTGCTCGGCCAATTGGCCACCTACCCAAATATTGCTGGTTGGTATTCTGGACTGCTCAAGCCAGCCTTTAATCCACCGGCTTGGATTTTTGCGCCTGTTTGGACCGCACTGTATATTCTGATGGCTTGGGCGGCATGGCGTGTATTGACGATGCCTTCAGATCGCCTTGGCCGTAGCACTGCGCTTGTCTTCTTCTTCACCCAGCTTGCTATGAACGCTGGATGGTCCTGGATGTTTTTCGGACTGCGCTGCCCCCTGGCAGGTTTGATCAATATCGTGCCGCAACTGCTGGTGATCGTGCTAACGCTTACATTCTTCTTTCGGCTGGACCGAGTTGCGGGAATGAGCCTCGTGCCGCTTGCCGCATGGGTTTGTTTCGCGACCTTGTTAAACTTCGAGATCTGGCGGCTAAATGGCTAATTCTCAACCTCTCGATCGTGCCGGCTCGAGCGACATGGCGCCTATTGTGGTCTGGTTCCGCGAGGACCTTCGTCTTGGAGATAATCCAGCATTTTATCACGCTGCAGCAACGGGGCGGCCGCTGGTGTGCCTCTTTATAGACGAAGTCGCGGGACCAGATGTGCGGCCATTGGGCGGTGCTGCGCGATGGTGGTTGCATGGCTCGCTGTTGGAGTTGGACAAATCATTGCGCGAACGTAGCGGACGCCTGCTTTTGTTTCGCGGCGTTGCCGGAGAGATCGTGCCCCTAGTCGTTGCTGCTTGTCGGGCCATCGCAGTTTTCTGGAACCGTCGATATACCGAAGCAACGCGCCGGATTGACGAAGATCTGAAAAAGTCCTTCAGACAGCAATGCATTGACGCCAGAAGCTTCAATGGCAATCTGTTATACGAGCCCTGGACACTGTCGACGAGTGCCAAGGCACCGTTTAGGGTGTTTTCGGCATTTTGGCGTGAGGCGCAAGCTTCTGGTGAACCGGACCCACCATTGCCCGTCCCGGAACGACCGCATTTTTATGCCATTCCACACGAGGTCGAGGTACAAAGCCTGCGGCTTGAAGATCTGCGCCTGGAGCCTGCCGCACCCGACTGGGCGCGCGGTTTACGCACAGCATGGCGGCGCGGTGAGCGTGGCGCCCACACACGCTTGAACAACTTTATCGGCGGTGGCCTTGCACATTACGAAGACTCGCGCGACCGGCCCGATCGGCTGGCGACGTCGCGCCTTTCACCCTATCTGCGCTTTGGCAACATTTCAGCTCGTCAGATCTGGCACCAAGCGAGCATTGCCCCCAACGCGCGAGGTCCAGCGCAGACTACGCGTAGTCTCAAGAAATTCCAGTCAGAGCTTGGCTGGCGCGAATTCTCATATCATCTACTCTATCACAATCCCGATATTGCAAAACGAAACCTGCAGAAGAAATTCGATCGCTTTGCCTGGCGCACCGACCCCGAGGCGCTAGTGGCATGGCAGCAGGGCAGGACGGGATATCCACTCGTGGATGCCGGCATGCGGGAGTTATGGAACACCGGCTACATGCATAATCGCGTGCGCATGGTGGTTGCATCTTTCCTCGTGAAGGATCTTTTGATCGACTGGCGTGAGGGCGAATCCTGGTTCTGGGACACGCTGATCGATGCGGATGCCGCCAACAACCCCGCAAGCTGGCAATGGGTGGCCGGCTCGGGAGCGGATGCCGCCCCGTTCTTCCGTGTCTTCAATCCCGTGTTGCAGGGTGAGAAGTTCGACCCCGATGGCGACTATGTGCGTCGGTGGTTGCCGGAGCTGGCGCACCTGTCCGCGAAATTCATTCACCGTCCATGGGATGCGCCCGACCTGCTTCGACGGCGTGTAGTTGATGTATATCCCGATCGAATCGTCGATCATGGCAAGGCACGCAAACGGGCGCTACAAGCTTGGTCCGAATTGAGCTGAATCTCTCTGATCCCTTCCGACGCCGGTTGCGCCAACGTCACCGTCGGCGAATGTGAAGATCGTGTCAAGATGCATGGCAGCGCGTAGCTTTGGTTGCGACAATAGCGCGCTCGGCCGCACTTTTTTCGAACAGCGCCTGGGCAACCTGGCTCTGATCGCCTGGCGCGAGGTCCGCTCGCTCATGCCGATTAGCACGTTGCCTTTGCCGATTGGCATGACGTCATCGGCATATGTTCGCATCTCCGCAAGCGTTTCTTCCGGCGCAACTGGAATGGCGACGATCAAGTTTTGAGGCGCCCTGGCTTCTCATAGCAATTAGTGCCGCTATTGCGGTCCCTCCCGTCGCCAGACCATTATCGACAATGATGGCACGCATCCCTTCGGCGCCCGGTCGTCGAGATAAATCGCGCGTCGAAGTTCGATCTCGCCGAGTTCACGTTGTCGAGTGGCTGCCTCGTCGGCCTGATGCAAATCAATGCCGGTTTCACGATCTGGTGTACCTTTGGCGGCATTTGGACGATCTCGTCGAGTCCGTAGCCATCCTGATCAACTGCACGCTCCGGCGTCGGGTCGCCTCGAAAAATGCCCGTTTGCAGACCGCAAGCGACCCTCGCCTTTCACTCTTTACTATTTGACGATGTGCGCATTCCAGTGTGGGTCTGCATCAGATCGCTCTGCGAATGGGCTGATCGCATAGCGGCTGACGTGAGATCATCGCGTTCTCGGAGCCCGCTGTTGAAGAGCCGCGCCACCAGCACGGTTAGCTTTCCGATAGCGACCGGGTCTCTGGAAACTCCCCTTGTCTGGGAGATTTCCTTGACGACACTCGCGCACAAACGCGCCTCCTCCTTTGTTGGCAAAGACGTCGGATTCATTTCTCACTCCGGGAACGGCCCGCCCGACGGGCGGGCCTGGCTGATCCACCTAGAAGTCCATGCCGGCGCCAGCGGGGATCGCCGGAGCGGCTTCCTTCTTGGGTTTTTCGGCGATCATGGCTTCCGTCGTCACCAGCAGGCCGGCAACGGAGGCTGCGTCCTGAAGCGCGGTGCGCACGACCTTGGCCGGGTCAATGACGCCCTGTGCGTAGAGATCACCATACTCGCCGGTCTGGGCGTTCCAGCCGTAGGAGAAGTCGGACTTCTCGCGCAGCTTGCCGACGATGATCGAACCTTCTGCGCCGGCATTCTCGGCGATCTGACGGACAGGGGCCTCGATCGCACGTCGGACGATGTCGACTCCGACACGCTGGTCCGGGTTTGCCACATCAAGATTGTCGAGCGCCTTAATGGCCCGCAGCAGTGCCACGCCACCGCCCGGCAGAATGCCTTCCTCAACCGCCGCGCGGGTCGCATGCAACGCGTCGTCGACACGGTCCTTCTTTTCCTTGACTTCGACTTCGGTCGAACCGCCGACGCGAATGACAGCCACGCCGCCAGCGAGCTTGGCAAGACGTTCTTGCAGTTTCTCCCGGTCATAGTCGGAGGTGGTTTCCTCGATCTGCGCGCGGATCTGCGCAACGCGGCTGTCGATCTCGGCCCTGGAACCGACGCCATCGATGATCGTCGTGTTCTCTTTCTCGATCGCGACCCTCTTGGCACGCCCAAGCATGTTCAGCGTCACGTTCTCCAGTTTGATGCCGAGGTCTTCGGAAATGACCGTGCCGCCGGTCAGGATGGCAATATCTTCCAGCATAGCCTTGCGCCGATCGCCGAAGCCCGGAGCCTTGACGGCAGCAATCTTCAGGCCACCACGCAGCTTGTTGACGACCAGCGTAGCGAGTGCCTCGCCTTCGACGTCCTCGGCGATGATGAGAAGCGCCTTGCCGGACTGCACGACGGCTTCGAGAAGCGGGAGCATCGATTGCAGGTTCGAGAGCTTCTTCTCGTGGATGAGGATACAAGGATCTTCGAACTCGACCCGCATCTTGTCAGCATTGGTGACGAAGTAGGGGCTGAGATAGCCGCGATCGAACTGCATGCCTTCGACGACTTCGAGCTCGGTTTCGGCGGCTTTGGCTTCCTCCACGGTGATGACGCCTTCGTTGCCGACCTTCTCCATTGCTTCAGCAAGGTAACGGCCAATCTCGGAATCACCGTTAGCGGAGATCGTGCCGACTTGGGCGATCTCGGAATTGTTGGAGATCTTGCGCGCGTTGGTCTTCAGTTCCTTGACGACAGCGTCGACGGCAAGGTCGATGCCGCGCTTCAGGTCCATTGGGTTCATGCCGGACGCCACCGCCTTGGCACCTTCCCTGACGATTGCCTGGGCAAGCACCGTCGCGGTCGTTGTGCCGTCGCCAGCGAGATCGTTGGTCTTCGAAGCCACCTCGCGCAGCATCTGCGCGCCCATGTTCTCGAACTTGTCCTCAAGCTCGATTTCTTTGGCGACCGTTACGCCATCCTTGGTTATGCGCGGCGCGCCGGAGGACTTGTCGATAACGACGTTACGACCCTTCGGGCCAAGTGTCACCTTCACAGCATTGGCAAGCACATCCACCCCACGCAGCATTCGTTCACGGGCATCGGTGTGGAACTTGACTTCTTTCGCAGCCATTTCTTTAACTCCTCAATAGGCAGCTAATTTAACTGATCGGTCGGCCTTCAGGCGGCCTGCTTCTGCTCTGCCGGGGCTTCGATGATGCCCAAGGCATCGCTTTCCTTCATGATCAGCAGGTCTTCGCCGTTGATCTTGATCTCAGTGCCGGACCATTTGCCGAACAGGATGCGATCGCCAGCCTTGACGTCGAGCGGCTGGACCTGGCCGGCATCGTTACGCGCGCCGGGTCCGACGGCGATGACCTCGCCTTCCTGTGGTTTTTCTTTGGCGGTATCGGGAATGATGATGCCACCCTTGGTTTTTTCTTCGGACTCAACCCGGCGGACAAGAATGCGATCATGAAGCGGTCGGAACGACATGTTTTCCTCCGATGGACAAACAATGATGACGTTGTTCCCCTGGCCGAACCGGATGACCAGTCCGGGCGGGAGCAAAACCTCAGTCGAGCGTTTTGCGCGAAATGATCTGGTTTTGCGATTTTTCGATTTCAAGAGGTCAAAACAAAAAAATGGCTCTCTTCAGAGGCGGCTGCTAACACGCTGGAAAAAAACAACAACAGGGGTCTTTACGTTTGAAAATCCGTTGCTGGCCTCAAAATTTTGCGCCACATTCGCCAGTGTCACTAAACGGAGATGAAGCATGGGATTTTCATCGGATCTGGAGTGTCAGCTCAATGGCTTCGGCCTCACCACTGCCCATAAACTCTACCGCATTCCTGATTTTGAATCCGTGCTGCAACCCTTCGTTTGGCAAGATTGCTCCCGATTTTCCTGCGATGCAGAAGTTCCTTGATTACTGGCGGGCCAATCTCGATGGGTGCTGCGTTCCATCCGCTATACGCATTAGCGCCTGACCGGACAGAACGAATGGTGCCGCGTCGAAGGCGAGTTCAAGCTGCACTGAGACTTGAATTTCCGGATTCTTCGGTTCTTGGCTTTTTTCGTGACGCAGGTTTGATGAGCCCGGCCTATCGCACGTCACCGGTCTCCGTGTGATGATGGGTCGCGGAAGCCAGTTGCTCCAGACTGCTTGCGTAGGTCGTCGGAATTTAGGGGCTCATCTTGTGACTGAACTGTTTTCGAGACATCACAACATCCTCCATGAAGAACGTCTCTGTTTCGATCGCTTTGGAGGCCCCGCTAGAAGAGCGGGGCAAGCGTTGGGACTGAAGGGTTGAGGCAAATGCCTCTGGCCGATAAAGGCGGTTGCCGGTCATTCGTTCCGGCGTTGTCGGATCAGAAATGTCGGTGAGCGGTTTCCGATAAGCCGTGGCCGCTCGCTCGCCTGATAACGCTTCGAGCCGTAAAGCCCGCCTCTAGGCATGCCGCGAGAAAGAGTTCTTTACTTACCGCGGGAGGAGTTTGTCGATTGAGGGCATTTCGGCAGCTCGCTACTGCTGCGTCGTGATACGCACCGTGTACCTTGGGCCAATCGTTCTCAAGAAAGTCCAAGGTGTCGTGGATACTTTGGAACGACTTCTCAGTGCCATTCGGAAGCCGAACATTTACGGGACTATTCCAAAGGATATCTGACGTCGGCATTTTTTCCTCCTTTTCCTACCAACGACAATAACCAAAAGTTAGTATTGGAGACGGGCGCGTGCAAGGGCCAGCGGGTGAGCGCCGCTAGGCGGTTCAAGACCCCCGGCCGGCCATACGCGAGGGTCTCAGAGCCAGCCCTCAGCGCAATGCCTCGGATCAGCAGCCGATGTGGCTCGGAGGCCGATTATACCCTCATGCGGTTCCGGCTGGTCGACCAGGGCGAATTCCAAAAAGGCGGCCCAACACATTTTTGGCGAGAGGTCTCCGGAACGCTGCCGGGGAGCTGCTCGAACGGGCATGGCGCGGCAGCAGAGCGATAGGATCCATGACCGGGTTTCGTATGGCCTCTCCTCGCCGCGAGGCGTTCCGATGCGCCCGAGCCCCCCGTAAGCCTTGCCGAGATAGGATGTCTATGGATGTTGGAGCGGTCGGCGGAAGAAGTGGCACATAGTTGCAAGCCATACGCGCGATCGTACGAAATAGGTGTCATCAGCCGTCTTGTCTTGGGAAACCCGCCACACCAGATCTTCTAGCGCCACCGCCAGGTCGAAAGGTCTCAGGATGCGGAAGGTCGAAGAACGGGTTTCTCCTTTATCAAAACTCAACACAGTGAATGCTGTCGCAGGAGCGGTATTGTTTTTCTGCCCATGGGTTCTGAGCTACGAAGGGGCTTTGCTCGCATCAATCAACGCGTGGATCGGTGGGCTGGCGTTGATGGTTCTCGCCGGTGCTGCTGCAACGGACATCTGGCCAAAGCTAAATCTGGTATGTCTGTCGATAGGCGTCTGGATCTTCGCAGCCCCATGGATCCTGGACTTTCCGAACAAAGCCGACCCTACCACCTCACACCTCGCGGCAGGGGCCATAGCGATTCTTGTCCCCCTTGTATGCTTAGGTGGCAGATGGATCACGAGACCGCATCAATGAAGTTGCCGCCGCAAGTCAACGGCTCGAACCGTCGGTATAGGAATTCGGCGGTGGTTGCCTGAGCTCAATTGAACACCGCCGGAGCATGGGTATGAGGGGGTCAACGAACAGAATAGGCAAGTGATCGACATGATTGGGGTTATGATAGCCAGGGATGTGCAACGAGCTCAAAGCTCGCAGATTTGACCTGGACCCAATCCGCGTATCGCTATACCGGCCCGCGTTGGGCGCAGCCGGACAGCGCCGACGCAACGACTTTTGTATTCCATGCGATTTTCAACCTGGTTGGCTCAATGCGGCCGAGTTCGCTCGGCGCTTCGGCAAGGGGCTGGATTTCGATAAGCTGACGACTTTGAGGATCGTCGATGGCGCAACGGTGCGCGTCGTGATCGAGGCCGCCAGTCGCAGGAGATCAAGGCAGCGTAAACATAATGCAGCCGAATTGCCTAAGGTGCCCCGCGCGATGAACGTTCGAAGGTTGGGGCACTAAGAGGTGCCCCAACCCAGCCATTCTAGGCAAGCGAGTGTTGACCGCCAGCGCCGGTCTTCGTCCCGAACGGTCCATCTACGCCCGTTGACAATCCCGCATCGCGGCAGGCGTCAATGAACGCTTCGCGCGCGATGGTGACTGGCGTCATTCGGTTTAGAGCACGGCGGCACGTTTGAACCGCCCGATTGTAATTTCTGCCTCGATAGATGGCCCAATCGCCTTCCAGAAAGTCGAGCGCGTCGTTGACAGAAGCGAAGACCTGGGAGCTCTCGTCCTTCATGCGGACGGCGACGGGCGTCATCCAAACCAATTCCGGGTGAAGCATGATGTCCTCCTTTCGCATTCAAACCGGATGAAAAAGAAGAAAAAAAATATCGGTGCCGAGCGAGTGAATTTCAAGGCCTCAGAACCTGCCACATCGTCGACGCCGACTGACCATCGTAGCGAACAGATCGTCACCTCACCCCTTCCATACACAATGACAGCGGAGGCGCGCGCCTGGCAAAGGCACTAAGGATCGCGCTACGCCGGTGGCCCGCCGATGCTAAGTTCTCCAATTCCTGCGATTTGGGGGGACGCCTTGGACATCAACCTCCGAAAGTTGCTCGATAAAGGTCAGAATCTCCTTAAGCTCGCCGCACATTTTTTCAGCCTCGTCTTCAGTGAGTGCTAGGCTGGCAAGGCGCGCAACATACCTGACGGTAGCGATATCTATCGACGTGATCTGCGTCCCATGTGGCAGTCGACAACGAATGACTGAACCAGATGCTGGCTGCGGCGAGGATCGCGACGCCAAGAGCGGCCGGCGTCTCCTGGACTTGTGTCGACTCTCATCGGGAAATCGACTAATATCAATATAATTCAGTGCGTTAATGTTTCAAGGAGAGTGGATTATCTCAGGTGGAAAACCGAGGCGCGACCATATTTTGGCCGAGGTAGAGGGAGGAGTAAATGGCTATGACAATGACTTCGGACGACGTCATTGCCGTCCTGGGACCTGTCGACGAAACGCTGGTGGCCGAGGTCATCGCGACAGGCGCTACGCAGGCTGAACTTGCCGAGGCATTTGCGTGGGCCAGCAACGACGAAGTCTTGTTGGGTGAAGGCCGGCATCTGCCGACGGGGAGGGTTGCTGTGCTCGTTGATCTGCTGTCCGCCGACGAGGAAGAGCAGGATGAATAGCGTTCTGGCCACTGCCCCCCGGCGCGATCGACCCGACCGGTCATATAGCCCTTGCGATCGATCACCTCCACCACGACTGGCCAGCGGAGGACGGAGATCGTAAAGATGGCTATGGCTGCTAGATGAATGGCGGGCGGTCAGGTTTCAAATATATCCGAACCCACGCGTCGTCGATAAGGGCACTCCGCTCGAGGAGGAAACAAGCACGTCCCGTGATCGGATGCGGACAAATCCCCCCGGTCTGGGTTTCGCTGGGGTGTACGATAGTGAACAGTCGCCATCGAGGAGGATTTCAATCGCTGTTACATCGGAGCACCAGAGATGGCGTGACGATGTGCCTTTAATGTCGTTCTGCGCCTGTGATTGTCGGGTTTGAATTCCGTGGTGGGACCGACGGCGGCAATCTGCGCCCGCCTTATGTGAAGGCTTGCGCGATATACAGAATATAGCTCCAAGCTATGAGCTCGATTGTATGCTTCGCCAGGACTGAAACACGCTAATTTTTCTCAAGCGCAGCTCTTGAATCCGAAGTTTTCAAAAACCAAATCGATATCCGCCAGCCGCTGAGGATAGGGCTGGCCTTGCTGGAAGCGCCATCTTTCGGCGCTCCGTACCCATGTTGCTTCAAGGAGGATATGGCTATGGCAACATCCTACGACTATGCACCGCTGTTCCGATCCAGCGTCGGTTTCGATCGGGTCTTCAATCTTCTCGAAAATGCTCAGCGCGCCCGCTCGATCAACGACTGGCCGCCCTATGACATTGTCAAGACTGGCGATGACAGCTATCGGATCTCAATAGCGGTGGCAGGTTTCGCCTTGGACGATCTCGACATAACATTCCAGTCCAACCTTCTGACCGTGACCGGCACGAAGCAGGAGGCGGCTGCCGAAGCCTACCTTCATCGCGGCATAGCCGGCCGGCCGTTCGAACACCGGTTCGAGCTGGCCGACCATGTCAGGGTGAACGGAGCGGATTTAAAGAACGGTCTCCTGTCCGTGGATCTCGTTCGTGAGGTTCCGGAGGAAATGAAGCCGCGGAAAATCGCCATCGAGACCGCTTCAAGTGTTGAGCCGTCGGCTTCTCCCACGCAGATCGAAGCGCAGAAGGCCGCCTAAGTAGAACCCCTCAAGGAGGGCGTCGCTGCGGCGGCGCCCGTCAACATCGCGGGTTGGAAAGGAGAGCGTAATGAAACCCGATATGTTCAAAGAGCCTGTTTCTATTCTGGTCGGCCTGGGCTTTCCGGCCGAAGTTCGCAGCGCGATGGATGCCTACAGGCATCTCGTCGAGTGGCCTGAGGCGCTCAGAGATAGCGCGCACTCCGTTGCGCTTAAGGCATGCGGAGCTGCGCTGCGCGGTGAAATCGAAGCGGAGACCGCCCGCGGCCTATTTGCCGCCTTTGCTGAAAAGCACGATCTGCTGGCGCCGGAAACCAACGTCCTCGTTGCGTCTCGCCTGCGCCGGGACAGGGATCCGCACATACGCTGAGGTAAATCGATGATGGACAAGATGTTGGAGCTGGCTGCCAGCAATGCCATGGCGATCGGGCCAACAGTTCTAGCGCCGCAAGGTCTGCTGTTTCGACGGCCAATCGATGTGGTAAGGGCGCCAGTACTTTCTGTCGATGATAAGCGAACTATCCTCGCGGCATGGGCTTCGGACTTTTACGCGATCGATTCGAAACCGTCTCTCCGTCACGTTCCAGGAACACCGGAGCCAGTTTCGATCGATGAGGTTCAGTCTGCCCTCAGAGAACTCGATCGGCGCTACGATACCTGAGATCAGGCTGTCAGGCCGTCTATCTCGGCGACTTCCGCAGCTGCTTGACGGTGCACCAACAAGCGAGCGTTGTTCGTCGCCGCCAGGCTCTACGGAGTTTAATGACTCCGGCTCGCGAACGGGCGTTAGTCGCGAAGGCTCTACTAGCAGCGGCGATCGCCTCGGTGTCGTGTGCGAGGGCATGGCCATATGGGGCGAGGCAAAAGCGGTGGTTAGGGGAAATTGGTGGCGCTTGGTGCGTCGTCTGGCCGACAAAGCGGACGATAATGAGATTGCTCCGCGAGCCAGTTCCATAAAGCGCAGCCTGGCAAACGACCTGGCCGCCCAACGGGCCACACTTGGGTATTGGAGTGCTGAACGCCTCGACCCTGGTTGCTGCAATAGGCAATGCCACCAGCTTCGATCGTGCTCACGATCTCAGTGCATGGCTAGGCCGCGTTCCGTGGCAGTTTACGACCGGAGGCAAGCCCCGTCTGCTCGGTATCCCGAAGCGCGGCAACGTCTACCTCAGAACCCTAGTCGTGCACGGCGCGCGAGCGGCAATGCCTGCACTCAGTCAAAGCAATACACCCATCGGACATTAGCTTCGCGCGTTACTTTCTCGAGGCATCCATCGCAACGTGGCGATCGTCGCGCTCGCAAACAAGCTCGCCCGTATCGCTTGGGCAGTTCTCCGTAAGGACCGACCGTTCGAGCGAACTTATGGCATGGCGCCAGCTTAGTAGGGAGGATTGGCTGCGCGTCCTCACGGCCCATGATGTTTGCGAGAAGGACTATAGATGGCCCGACTGTCGACCGGCGTGCGGAAAGCCCAGCAGTGCAAATGGCTCGTTGAAGCCGCGTTGATTATTGAGGCTCCGGACGTGCGAATATCCATCTTGGCCGCGGCGTGACCGTGAGACCGAAAACGTTGAAGCAGACTGCAGGGATCTAAAATTCTACTCGCGAACAGGGCGGGCCATAGGTTTGCACTGAGAAATGACTCGGCATTTTGCGCCGAGAACAGACCCGCCTCTTAGGCATGTTTCGGGTCGGGGTTGCCGAAAGTTATCTCGAAGACGTGCCCCAGCTTGGAAGTAGACTGGCGAAGCGAGCCTCGGTGCAGTTCAGCTATTCGTCTGACGATCTTCAAACCGATGCCCAGGCTGTCACTGCAGCGGGACGCGCTGGTTTCTCGCCGCATACCACCTCGATGCCGATCCTCGACACGAACCGTATTGCTCCCCACGTACACAAGAATATCAGTTCCGGTCGGCGTATGGCGCACGGCGTTTTCGATGAGATTGCGCAACGCGTCCTTCAGCAGCGCCGGCGCCCCTTGAACGAGGGCGGTTTCGACTTGAGGGTAAAACTCGAGGGAATGAACTTGCCCATAGACCCACGGAGCGAGTTGCTCGACGACGGAGGACGAAAGCGCTACGAGATCGATGGTCTCAAACATGCCATGATCGAAGCTATCAAGCCGGGCGAGGGTCGTCAGTTCTGCGACGAAGCGTACGAGGTCATCCAGATCGGCTTCCGCTTTGCGAGCACGCGGATGGTCGATGTTTGCCAGTTCAAGCTTTATGGCCGCAAGTGGCGTGCGGATTTCGTGAGCTATGCCTGATGTAAGAACCTTCTGTGACGTCATCAGTTCGCCTACGCGCTCAAAAGCGCGATTGACGGCGATAGCGAGATGGGCGACCTCGCGCGGCATCGCATCGAAATTCAGATGCGAATTTGCATCTATGGGATCAATGTTATCAGCCGCGTCGGCTGCGGCTCGCACGGGCTTCAATGCCTGTCGTACGGAGAGCAAGGTGGCGCCGAGAACCAGGACCAGCAAGATGCTCATCGGCACCAGCATATGTTCGATGACTTCCTTCCAGAAGACCGAGGTGACGACGTTTTGCGGATCGTCGATTGTTGCGACGTCGACGACGAACCGTTGATTACCAACCACGAATGCACGACCTCCCACCAGCGCCAACGGCTTGCCGGGCCGCAGAGACCTTAGCCAGAAATCGGGAGGATTGACATCGGCAGGAAGAAAGCGGTTTTCGCAGGCATCGTCGCAAGACTCGAATACCAGCGCGCCGCCGGCGTCGCGAATTCGAGCAACGTAGCCGGTCGACCGCTCCTGGTAGCGCTGCCTGAGGTTCTCGGGGAGCCGATACTGCACGCCTTGGCCATCGATGGTGATGCCCGAGGCAAGCCGCTCAGTTTCCTGTTCGACAAACAGACGCGATAGCTCGCCGACATTCCAGTAGTAGTCGGAGAAGATCACGGCAAGCTGCAGGACCACGGCAAGTACGGCAAAGAACGCAATCCGTCTCGTCAGAATCACACCCAGGGTAGGATGCGAGCGGCTCATGCGCTTTCCTCTCGCATCATGTAGCCGACACCTCGGACGGTCTCGATCGAAGAGCCGGTCGGATGCCCTTCGAGCTTCTTGCGCAGCCTCGATATCGCGAGCTCGACCGCATTGCTGCTTCTTTCGTCGCCGAATTCTGAAAACGCATGCTCTATCTTAGCCTTGGAGACGACCTTGCCGCCATTGCGCATCAGAAGTTCGAGCAGATCCTTTTCCGATGGGGCCAGTGCGATCTCGGCGCCGGCGCAGGTTAGGCATCGCGAAGCGACATCGAGTCGAAGTTCAGCAAACTCCAATATTGGCATGGTGGTGAGGGGAGCTCGCCGCATGAGAGCACGAATGCGCGCGATCAGTTCGCCATTGTGGAAAGGCTTCGCAAGATAGTCATCCGCGCCTGCATCCAGGCCAACGATGCGCTCGTCGATCGCGCCGCGGGCCGTCAACGCGAGAACGGGCGTCTGAACCTTTGCACTTCGCAGTGATTTCAGAACATCGATTCCGTCTTCATCGGGCAGGCCGAGATCAAGAAGGAGAAGATCGTACTCCGCTCCGTTGAGAGCGAGACGTCCTTCCTGCGCCGTCGCGAAGGCGTCGATTTTCCAACCGACGCTCCTGATAGCTTCGCAAAGTAGGTCGCGAAGCCGTAAGCTGTCCTCGATCAGCAGAATTCTCATGCCTTCTTTCGACCTGTAACCATCGACCAGACCAGATTTTCCCTGTGTCTCCAGCTTTCGATGACAGCGGCGCCGGCATGGATGAAAGCGAGGACCATGATGCTGTTGGCGATTGCGCTGTGCAATTCCTCCAGCCACTTTTCTCCCCAGAAGGCGTCGAGCGTCGTCATCCAGCCCGTCAGCGTCGTTGCGGCCAGCAATGCCATCAGGCAAAGCATCATCACTGAAGCTAACGGATTATGGCCAACGTAGCGCTTTTCGTTCCGATCGAGGATGTCCAGGATGTGCCCCATCACCTTCGAAGGCGTCGGCAAGAAATCAACGAAACGGGAGTGCTTCGTGCCAATGAACCCCCCAAACGACGCGGACGGCGATGGCGGTGGCAACGACGTATCCTGTGACGCGGTGCCAGTACTTTCCCTCCTCGAGCACAACGAGATTGAGGATGCATGCCGCAACCACCGTCCAATGAAACAACCGCACAACAGGATCCCACACCTTGATCATGCGCTGGGCAGTGTTGGAGGGCGCTAAGCCCTCCTTCTGCGGTGAGACCATCGTCATCTCAGTCCCCCTTCTGGACAATGGCACCGGAAACGGGATTGAAATAGACCTCGGCACGGTTGCCGCTCTTATCCTTGCCGTAGATTTCGTAGCAGTTGCCCGTAACCTCGAACGTCTTCACCTTGTAGCCCATGGCGTCGATCTTCGCCTTCATGGTTCCTTCGGACATCCAGTTGGACTTCGGTTCACCGGTGCAGCTCGGGCTTGCGAGCGCCAGGGCGGGCGTTGCGGATGCGATGGCGATTGCGGTGATAAGTTTCAGCGTCATGAACAATGTCCTCTGTTGATACCCGTTGCGGGCGACAGGCACATCGTTAAGGCTGCGAAGCTGTCGATTTCCTGTGCGATGCGCGATGATCCGCCGAGCGTTGTTTTGCCGCTCGCGCCGGCGCGGCGTTCCGGTCGGTAGCCCAAGCATCACAATAGGCCGCGGCAGCGTGCGGACAATCTGACCGACAGGCAAGGGTCGATTTTCGTATCCGATACTACGCACCCAATGTCTGCCCGGCGCTTCGATAAAGCATGTAGGCGGCAACGACGAAGATTAGGGCCGCAAAAAGGCTGTTCAAAAGCCCCTTACGCGCCGAAAGATGTCGGGCGAGATTGGCACCAACCAATCCTCCGACCACGCCGCCGGCGATGAAAACCGCTGCGAGCAACCAGTCAACATATCCGGACAGGGCGTAGTTGAGCGCCGTCGTCAATCCGAATGCAGCGACGGCGACGAGTGACGATCCGATTGCGAAGAGGATCGGCATTCCGGTCGAGGCGATCAGACCTGGAACGATGAGAAAGCCGCCACCAATACCGAAGAAGCCGGAGAACACACCTGTCAGTCCGCCAAAACCGACCACCTTGTGCGCGTTTCCTCGTGAGCATTGCGCACCTGGATCGCCTTCCGCTCCGCGCTTGCGGAGCATCAGGAAACCGACCGCAAGCATGAGAAGTGCGAAAAAGACAAGCAGCTTCTGTCCGTCGATCATCTTGCCGACGGTCGACCCGATGAAGGCTCCGATGATGCCCGCGACACTGTAGACGCCAGCGCATCGCCATTTGACATTGCCAAGCCTCGCATGCCCGAGGAGATTTGCAAATGCATTGGCGGCAACTGCAAAGGCGCTCGTCCCGATTGCGAGGTGAGCGCTCGGAACGCCGACGAAGTAGACCATGAGTGGAACGGCAAGGATTGAACCGCCACCGCCGAACATCCCAAGGGTGAAGCCTACAAGTCCGCCGGAAACGGTCCCAAGAATATATTGCATTGCATCGAGGTACATGGCGATGGTTTTTGGGCCGCCGCGCGGCCTCCTCATACTCAACTAAAGCGAAGTGGCGCGCTTAGCCTTGATTTGGCGATGCGGTAGGCGAACATGCCCGCAATCATGGCCATAGCGAACAGAACGGTCTCCCAGCGCCCGGTGACGAGTGATGCGATCGCCGGGCCGGGGCAGAAACCGACTAGGCCCCATCCCAGGCCGAAGAGAACCGAGCCCAAGACGAGCCTGGCGTCTATAGAGCGGCTAGTCGGAACGTGAAATTCTGTATCGAAGGCCGGGCGTGATCGATATTGCTTAATCGCATAGGCTACGGACGAGGGGATCAACGCGCCGCCCATGACAAAGGCGAGAGACGGATCCCAGTCTCCGGCGACGTCGAGGAAGGCAAGCACGCGAGCCGGGTTGACCATGTCCGACACGACCAGGCCAATGCCGAAAAGAATGCCGCAGAAGATCGAAGCAAGGATACGGCTGGTCATCACAGCCCTCCAATCAGATGGCGCATCATGTAGACAGTCACTGCCGCAACCGCCATGAAAGTCGCTGTGGCAACGAGCGAACGCGGCGACAATCTTGCCAGACCGCAGACGCCGTGACCGCTGGTACAGCCCGAGCCCAGTCGTGTGCCGAAGCCTACGAGCAGGCCCCCGGCAATGAGAAGGATTGGCGACGATACGATCATCAACTCGGCATGCCGAATATAGGTGAACGCGATGCCAGCGCCGCCGACGATCCCGCCAATGAAGCCGATGCCCAGGGGACTGACGCCAGCACCCGTCCAGCCGAAGGCAGAGGCAGTCAAGCCGGATATGCCTGCGATGCGGCCGTCGAGTAGCAGGTAAAGTGCTGCTGACAGGCCGATCAGAAGGCCGCCGGAAAGCGGCCAGATGTAGTTCAAGTGAGACATGAGTGCCTACAGTGCGTTGATTGGAATCTTCAGATAGTGAATGCCGTTGTCCTCGGCCGGGGGTAGTTTGCCCCCACGCATGTTCACCTGCACGGAGGGGAGGATCAGCTTCGGCATCGCTAGCGTGGCATCGCGATCGTTGCGCATCTTGACGAAGTCGTCTTCGGTCACTCCCTCATGCACGTGGATGTTGCCTGTGCGTTCGGCGCCGATGGTCGTCTCCCAGGCGTAGTCGTCGCGCTTCGATGCCTTGTAATCATGGCACATGAACATGCGCGTCTCGTCGGGAAGTTGGGTCAGGCGCCTGATGGACCGGTAAAGCGTGCGGGCGTCACCACCCGGAAAGTCGCAGCGCGCCGTGCCGTAATCGGGCATGAACAGGGTGTCGCCGGGAAAGACGGCATCGCCGACGACGTAGGCCAGGCAGGCGGGCGTGTGGCCGGGAACGTGAAGAACCGTCGCATTCAGATCGCCGATCTTAAAGCGGTCGCCGTCCTGGAAGAGCTGGTCGAACTGGCTGCCGTCTCTTTGAAACTCCGTGCCGGCATTGAAGATCTTACCGAAGACCTCCTGGACGCGAACGATCTCGCGGCCGATGGCGAGCTGGCCGCCGAGTTCAACTTGAAGGAGCGGCGCGGCCGACAAGTGGTCGGCATGCGCATGCGTCTCGAGAAGCCATTGAACTTCGAGACTTTCGGATTTCACGTAATCGATAAGGGCACGAGCGGACACGTTTGTCGTTCGCCCGGATGCTGGGTCGTAGTCGAGCACACTGTCGATGATAGCGCAGGCGTTCGAGTTCGGATCGCGGACGACATGGCTGACGGTGAAGGTCGAAGGATCGAAGAATGATCGAACGTCAGGCCGCTTCGAATGATTTTGAAGAGCTTCCCGGACGATCCCGGACGCATGTGAAAGAGGGGTGTCTATAGCCGAGCTGGGCATGGCCTACTCCATTTGGTAAAGCTAAAATACATATTTACATTAAACATGCAAGCATGTACTTTGATGTCGAACGGCTTTGCGATACTGTCCGATAGACAGGGGTAGGAATGGACACGACGACTGAAAATATGGAGGCCGCGTCAGGGGCTTTGCGGATCAATGACAGGGCGCCGGGCTTTGTTGCGCGCTCCACAGGCGGGGAAGTGTCGCTCTCGAGCTATCGGGGACGATGGCTCTTGTTTTTCTCTCACCCGGCCGACTTCACCTCAGTGTGCACCAGCGAGCTAATCGCATTCGCTCGTGCCCATGAGAGCTTTTCCAAACTAAACTGCGACCTTCTCGGCCTGTCCATCGACAGCCTCTATTCTCACGTCGCTTGGCTGCGCGACATCGAGCACAGCTTTGGAGTGAAGGTTAAATTTCCGTTGATCGAAGATTCGGCGATGGTGATCGCCAGAGCCTATGGCATGTTGGATAGTTCTTCCGAAAATAGCGGGGCCGTGCGTGCCACCTACGTGGTCGATCCGAAGGGGATCATCCGGGCCATCGTCTGGTATCCGATGAATGTCGGGAGATCGGTAGGCGAGCTCCTCCGTCTTGTCGAGGCATTGCAGACCTCGGAAAGGGAAGGGGCTCTGACGCCCGAGGGCTGGAAGCATGGGGAAGCACTGCTTGAGCCTGCTGCGGCTTCAATGGATGAAGGCAACGACCTTCGCAAAGGCGAGTCCTGGTACTACCGGGAGCGACGCGGATGAGCGGCGCTGCTCTGGAAGAAATGCAGGAGAAGGCCGTTGAGGCTGCCGAGTTCATGCGACTGTTCAGCACACCAAGCCGGCTGATGCTTCTTTGCTGCATTGCGCAAAGAGAGCGTTCTGTCGGCGAGATCCAGGAAGAACTCGGTTTTAAGCAGCCGGCGCTTTCGCAGCAACTCGCGGAACTTCGCCAGGCGGGCGTGGTCGAGACCCGTCGCCACTCGCGCCAAGTCTACTACTCGATCTCCGATGGGCGCGTCGCGGCCGTCATGAGTATGCTCACGCAGATGTTCTGTGAGGTTGGACCGACAAGTGACGCGCAGATCGCGCCGGTTAGTCCCGCCAAACGACAATCCCGTGCGGGGGCCGGGGCTGCTATTCCGGGAGAAATGGCGCACTGGGCGCGACTGGAGAAGATGGACTGAATTTGGAGGGTGCCGGATGGAGATGCTCGGTTTCGAAGCGTCGCTCGACCATGCTCGGTAGGGCGCTAGCAGCCGTAGGCGATCAGGTGACCAACAGGACCGCCAAGGCATTCTGCGCCTGATCCAAGGGACTCGTTCTTCTGCAGTGATCCAAAAGTGATGATGGGGATGGGGTATCCGGACGAAATGCAAATCAAACAGAGGCGAAAATCCAGCTCATACCTGGGCGGCAGCGCCCCATGCGTCTCCCGTGTCCGCTTGGGTGCCACTCCAGGCGGTAGTTTCAAGGAAGATATGCAGAACCAATTGCAGTCACCACGGCCCACTCTCGATTTGATCGCGAAGACGTTGAGTTTTGACGATCGCCGCCCTAATGGCTTGCCAACATCTTCACGCCGCAAATGGAGGCGTCGCTCAGCGATCTGTTGTCACGACAGGAAGATATGGCGCTTGGATTGGGATCTATCTACACAGCCTCCTATTCTGGGCCCAAAGCTTCCTGCCTTTCAGTGCAGGACGCTGTCACAGACTAGGGGCGAAGAAAGAGAGCAACAGACTGGTTTCCGAGAACAAAATTGCCGTTCTTAAGCGGTTTCGGGTAGCTGTCAGGCTATGGTGGCGTTGGATAAAGGGGCAACCATCGGCTTCGAGCGCTAAGACAATGATATCCCAGGCACGCCACCAGTCGTACTGCGCAACACCATCGGTAACGATGTTCTTCGCCTTGATCGTGGCTTGGTTTACCTTGCTTGCGACATTCTACACTCATCCCACTATCGATATCAGCGTGTCCTCGGCGTTCTTCAGAGGGCCACTTTGCGCTGGGGCTCTTTCCGGGGTCGAATGCGGATATTTCCCGCTTCGTCGAATGGAAGTGTTCAAGGGTATTCGTTGGATGCTCTACCTCCTTCCATACGTCGCCGCGATGCTCATCGTTGTGATGGGATTGATCGGCGCCTTCTCGAGACAGCTGCGGGAACATCTACCGATGACGCGCCTTTTGGTGGCGTTGATCAGTCTTGGTGTCGGACCTGGCCTATTGGTGAATTCGTTCCTGAAGACTTTTTCCGGTAGACCGAGGCCCTTCCAAACGAATCTCTTTGGCGGAAATCTGGATTTTACTGCCGCCGGAACGTTCGTCGGCGAGTGCACCCGAAACTGCTCATTCGTGTCCGGAGAAGCGTCGGGAGCGGGCTGGCTGTTGTGCCTTCTTTTCTTGGTTCCGGCTAATGCTCGCGTGTGGATTGCACCGCCGTTGATTATTGCTTCCACAACCATGGCGGCTTTGCGTGTCGCGGTTGGATCTCACTACGCTTCCGACGCGCTTCTCGGGTGGCTTCTGGCGGTAATCGTATTCATGGGGATGCTTATTTTGGAAAGTAAGATCCTTGCCGGTTGGGATAGAAGTTCAAAAAAGGCGAGCGAGCGTTCTTTGCGGGGCCGGTGGCGTCGAACCTCCGTTGATGGGTCGCAAACAGCCCGCTCTGAAGGATCCTGCAAGCCCCAAGAAGTTGGTGGACTATTTCAGACCCGTTCCCTAAGAGGGGGCGGGGACATCACTTCGGGAGGATAGGCAGAAGTGAGTTCGATATACGACGTGTCCGACTGATTTTGCAAGATTCCAGTGAGTGCGGTGGCCCGATGACCAGCAGAGGGGCGCCGGTCTTCACCTTGTGCCGTTGAAATAGTCCATTCTGAGCTCTGGCCCATTGAGAGGACAGCAACCGTCTCCCAGACGAACAGATTAGGATCGAGGATGCGCACGGTGTGTTCGGCGAGAAACATCGCCCGCATTAGAATGAGAAGGTCAAGCGGGACAAAGACATTCTGCGCCTGTCCGAGCCGCGTCACTCGCAGGAAAGCTTCGGCCAGGGACCAGTCCTTGAGCGGCAGTGCGGCATAGTCGCCAATGATCTCCACAAGGCCGCGGCGAAACTCGCTTCGGTCCAGGTCTCCCCCCAGGATGCCAAGATCTATTGCGGCCTCAAGGAGCCAGTCGGCGTCCTGGCGAACGAAGGCCAAAGCAAAGGCGGCAAGCTTGCGGCGCATGGCCTTGTCAAGAAATCCGACGATCCCGAAATCGTGGAGGCAGAGCCGCCCGTCTTCAGTGATAAGGATGTTTCCCGGATGAGGGTCGCCGTGAAAGACGCCCTATACGAAAATTTGATGCAGATAGGCGTCGACGAAGTTTGCTGCGAGGCGAGGACCGGCGGATTTCAAAGATGCGTCGTCGATCCGCAGCCCGCTGCTCCGCTGCTGTACGATCACGGTCTCTGCGACCAGGTCGTCGACCACATCTGGAATTTCGAGCGCCGGCCAATCGGCGAAGGCCGCCACGAAGTGCCTGACGCTTCTTGCCTCGCGGCAAAAATCTATCTCCTTCAGGAGGTTTGTCCATATCTCCGTGATGATGCGCAGCGGCTGGTAGTGGCGCAGGCGCGGCATGATCACCGTAGCCACGCGCGCCAGCCAGAAGAGTGAACGCATGTCCTGATTGACCTGGCGTTTCAGGCCAGGCCGGCGAACCTTGACGATGACGCTTCGTCCGTCGTGCAAGTGTGCGGCGTGCACCTGCGCGACGGACGCCGCTGCAAGTGGCGTTTCCTCGAAGTCCGCAAACAACTCCGCTAGGGATTTGCCGAGGCCGTGCTCGATTTCTAGCACGGCGACGAGAGGAGAATGCCCTGATGATCACTGCATTGCTGCGTCCGGCCACGCTTGCCACTTTTGTCGCTGTCGCCAGCACCGTCGGCGCCGCCGCACAAACGACCGCGGTCGATCCGCATCATCCCAATCCGACGCTCGCCTGGGCGACGCCACCTTCCGGAATTCAAGGAATGTCATGGCAAGGCAGGCAGCGGAAGGCCCAAAAACATGGATCCGACGGCGTGGCCCACAGACTTTGATCCTGATCAAAGAACTCTGTCATTGTTCGCCTAGAATTCAATCGTTCTGGATCAGCGCAGTTGCTGGATGTCACAAGAGCGCTTGGCTCGTCCAAGTTAGACGGGGCAGTCGGCGGGAGGAGGTTGTTAACATGTCCGTCAGATTTCTCACCGCGTTTCTCAAATCCTCCGGCGAAAACGGCATCGTGATGCTCGAAAGCGGGGGCGAACAAAAGACGGTGCTGGTCGATCGAAAGGCTCTGATGGCGCTTGGATCGCCGCCACGCGCGGATGAAACACGTCTCCAGGAAAACGTGCAGACATTGTGCGATATCGCGGAGGCGAAGCTTCTGCACCCGGTCGCTATGGGGCGGTCCATCCGGATTAGTGAGGCCGACGTGACTGATTGGAAGCGGCGGCACCATTTGCGCTGACATCCCAACGCCTATCTTTCGCAGATGTTATGGGCGCATGTTTGCCCGTGCCAACAGGACGGCGAGACGGTGCCCGAGGAAGTCCAAATATTCATACCTCTGGCCGTTGCCGCCTATGGCGGAATTCGGCACGACCTATCGCAGCCGCCTCACCCCCGCGATTGATTTCGCTTGAGGGGGGACTTGACCCCGGCGTTGTACAGGCGTCCGCGCAAATCTCGACGAACTATTTTGCGAGAGGGCTGTCGAGACATGCGGTGGGTTCAAGCCGGTTCCCGATCGCGACTTTCCATACGCGAGGTCATATGAGGCTAGGTTTGGGACCACTCCGATCATTCGGACCGCCCATTCAGGCGCAGATGCGTTGGCTGCGATGGCGGAGAAGAAATCTTCACAGTTCGTCAATGTGACATGAGGACAGGTAAAAGAGGTACGTGCAAGACGCCATCGGTTGCTCCTCCAAGGACAAAATCTCGCAACCTCGAGTGCCCAAATCCTCCCATCACCAGAATATCGGCGCCAAGTTCCAACGCGGCCTGCTGAATGCTGAGGCCGATGGATGACGAGGTGAACCGAGCTACCGTGGCGCTGGCATTGACACCGCCCGAAACCAAGATCTCAGCAAGATGTGCCCCGGTCGTCTCCGGCAGCGGCTTTTCGCCCGTCAGAGACAACACCGAGACACGCCGGGCCATGCGAATGAGCGGCCTTGCATCGTTGACCGCCCGAGCGGCTGCTCGGCTTCCGTCCCAGGCAATAACCAAATGGTCGATTGGGCCTGCAAGGGTCTTGTTGGGAAAGATGATGGCCGGCCGGCCGGAGCCGAATATCACCGCTTCGGCAATGGTACGGGTATCCGGAACGTCCGGGATACATTCGAGAATAGTCAGATCGAAAAACCGTGCTTCGGCGGCCGCCGTCTCGTGCAATAGAGGCAAGCTGATTTTGACTGTTCGGCAAAATAATCCGATCTTGGCATTCGCTCCGAGATTGGTCGCCGCTTCAACCAGTTTTGCGGCGCGATTTGCGCTCAAAGCTTCGGCCTGCTCGATCATCTTCGGGGTATCCAGCAGCAACGACGACCATTCCTTGGGAATGTGCGGGATCACGACTCTTAATGCGCATACGTGAAGATTTGCGCCACAGTACCCCGCAAAGGCTACAGCGTTGGAAATGATCAATTCAGAACTTGAATAGGGATAGGTCGCTAGCGGAAGAAAATACTGTGCCTTCATGTCCTACTGCACCTCTCGGAGACCGCAACTATTATAATTATCTATCTGTTTTGGCAGCTCGGCATTGATGTAACGCAATTGCGCGAATGCCGAAGAAGCCGACAGGAAGTTCGCACAGGCTGCCTTTTGACTGGAAGTCTTCGTAAGTTGATCGTAGTCAAATCCTTGATGGCCGAGGTCCAGTATTGAATTCGGGAGGACGAGCCTTTGACAATGGGAGCGCGAAGTGAATCAACCACGGCCGAAACCGCGGGGATGCAGCCCAGACTCGCACGCACGCCAAGCTTGGCGCACGCCGTGCTCGTGATCGACATTATGCTCTTCTGTTAATCTCGCACTCATCACGTCAAATCGGTTTTGTCTTGGAGACACTCATGGGCAGACTGCATTCCGAACATCACCTGATCTCCCGCATCGGCTGGCTCCGGGCAGCCGTCCTCGGCGCAAACGACGGAATCGTCTCGACGGCGAGCCTGATCATGGGCGTCGCCACCGCGTCGGCGGAACCGTCACAGATCCTGGTGGCGGGCGTCGCGGGTCTGGCCGCGGGCGCGATGTCGATGGCGGCCGGCGAATATGTGTCGGTGAGTTCGCAGGCGGATACTGAGGAAGCCGATCTTGCGCGGGAGCGGATGGAGTTGGAGACGCAGCCCGAAGCGGAGCTCGAGGAACTGACGCAAATCTATGTCAAACGCGGTCTCACCCAAGAGCTGGCCAGGCAAGTCGCGACCCAACTGACCCGTGATGATGCTCTCGACGCGCATTCGCGCGATGAACTCGGTATTGTTGATCACACGGCGGCCCGGCCCGTTCAGGCAGCGCTGACGTCGGCTGCCACGTTCGCCGTAGGGGCCGCATTGCCCCTTCTTACGGTCGTCCTTTCACCCACCTCGATGCTCATCTACACCGTTGCAGCCGCTTCTTTGGCCTTCCTCGCGCTGCTGGGCGCAATCGGTGCGAAAGCGGGCGGCGCGAACGTCTGGCGAGCCACCACCCGGGTCACTTTCTGGGGTGCCTTCGCCATGGCATTGACGGCTGGAATCGGTGCGCTGGTTGGCACTGCGGTCTGAGAGGCGGCCTCAACCCACTCTACCTTTCTACACGCCTGGCTTGTCGGACGAAGTGAGCTTCTTCCGATGCTGCGGTTCGCGTCGCGCAATGAACGAGAAGCCGATCCAAGTTCTCTGGTCGGCGCAGGCTGTTTGGATCCACAATCAGAACGGCTTGGGAAGCCGGCTCTCGCAATATCCGATGTCAAACCTCCGCCACCGCGTCGGCGAGCATCGAGCGGACCTTGCCTGCCAGAAGGCTCAGCCTTTCATTGTCGATCGAATGCATCGACGCGACCGGATCGATGGCGCTCACCACGACCTCGCCGCCACCGACGTCGCGCACGATGACATTGCACGGCAGCATGGCTCCGATCTTCGGTTCCAGTTTCATCGCCTCGAACGCCATGTGCGGATTGCAGGCTCCGAGGATGAGGTAGTCGTCGATGTCGACCTCGATCTTCTTCTTCATGGTTGCCTTGACATCGATCTCCGTCAGAACACCGAAACCGTGCCTTGAAAGAGCGGATTTCGTCCTGCGGACGGCATCGTCGAAACTGGTTGCCGACAAGGTTCTATCCAGCGTGTAGGTCATACGATATCTCCTTTGGCAGTTGGACGTCTCAACATAGACTTTCCGCATCTCTCCTTGAGCCGTTATCATCGCCGAGCATGGAACTGTTTTTTAGGATACGATGAATGCCGGGTTCAAACGTTGCGATGGATCAAACCACAAGCCGCAATGCCGATGAAATGCTGAGGATCGAGCCGCCCGACCCGAGAGCAAGGGTTCTTTCAGTACGATTGGCTCATTTCAGGGCTCATAACCGTTGAGCTTTTGAGCTGGCTGTTTCGCGGCGCCGATCAGCGCGCAAACAGGCCGCATCCGATCCCTTTCGACTGGTCGTGCTCGATGAAGAGAACCGGCAGCCCAAACGTTTCGGCGAGCGCAAGACCACGTGCTTCGCCGAGAACCATCATCGCCGTCGCCCAGGCGTCGGCGCTCATACAATCGCAGGCGATCACGGTAGCGGACGCGGGCGGATGCCTGAGCGGCATGCCGAGGTGCGGGTCTATGGTGTGCGACAGACGGCGGCCGCCGACATCGATCCAGTGCCGATAGTCGCCTGACGTCGCAACGGCGGCATCTTCTAGCACGAGGACGGAATGCGCGGCACGCGTTTCCACGTTTGGCATTTCGACGGCGACGGTCCAGCCGCGACCGTCGGGCTGTGTGCCAAGCGCTCGCAGTTCGCCGTCGATGGCGAACAGGCCGGCTTCGATACCGAGCTGGCGCGCAGCCCGGGTCAGTTGATCGACGCCATAACCCTTAGCGATGCCATTGAGATCGAAGCACATCTCTGAGTGCTTGCGGGCGCGTCCGGCGGCCTTGTCTAGCTCCAGAACATCATAGGCGGGGCTGCGTCTCGCTAGACGGGCGGTCTTGATCCGGCCCTCGCTTGCGTCCGCCGGGCCGAAACCCCAGGCGGAGACGGCGTCACCCATGCCGATATCGAAAGCGCCGCCCGAGGCCTGGCCGATTTTAAGACCCGTTCCCAGCACAGTAAGCAGGCTGTCGGGCAGAGAAACCCATTCACCGGGCTTTGCGGCACTCAAGCGGCTAAGGTCGCTTTCAGGCCGCCAGGTGGACATTTGTTCGTCGACTTCCGTCACGGCGTCGGCCATCGCCTTGCGGGCGCGGTGGACATCGAAATCCGATGGCATGTGAAAGAGGGCTGACCAGCGCGTGCCCATAGTCGGACCGTTCATCGCGTAGCGCGTCATGTCAGTACACGTCCTCGGCATAGCGACCATTGGCTTTCAGGACCGCGAGGTTGAAACCCTGTGGCGCGAGAATGTCGGCGAGCACGGTTGCAACAGCCGCCGCCATGTCCCGACTCCCGCAGATGAGAACCTGACCGCCCGCAGCGATAAGCTTGCCGATTCGCTCGGCATCCTTGCACAGGATATCCTGCACATAGACCGGGTTGGCGGTTCGCGAGAAAGCGGTCGAGACCGAGGTCAGCCGGCCGTCCTTGTTCCAGTTGGAAAGTTCCTCCGCGTAGAGCGCATCGCTAGCTGGATGGCGGGTTCCGAAATAGAGATGCATGGGACGGCATCCCCGGTTTCCGCGGGCAAAGCCGGCTAGCGGACCGATCCCCGCGCCAGCGCCGATGAGGATGACGGGCTTGCGTCCGCGCGCCGGACGGAACGCCGGGTTTGGACGCACGAAGGCCGCAATAGTCTCGCCCGGTTCCAGCGCGGTGAGTTGGTTGGAGCAAAGCCCTCCGACTTGCTTGCGGACACAGATTTCGAGAAAGCCATCTTTCATACCGGAAGCAAGCGAGTAGAATCGCGGCAGATCCGAGCCTTGTGGCACGATGCCGATCAGGTCTCCGGCCTCAAACCGCGAGAAGCCCTTGCCCGTTAGACGCTGCCAAAGCGATATCTTCGGAAGGGCAAAGCGCAGGATGGCGGTTGTCGCCTGTACGCTTGCTCCATAATCGCGGCGAGATATGACCGGCAATCTCCAGGTCTTCGGAGCGGTCGGTTGGTGGTTCAGCTCGAAAACGAGGCCAAGCGTTTCAGCCAGGCGCCGCCCCCAACGGGCGAAATCCTGTGGCGATTGTCGATCTACCGTGTCGAAGGGGCTAAGGACGGCCCAGCCCTTGTCCTCAGCGATCCTCGCGATCTCGGTGGCGAAACCGCAGAAGGCCGGGAAGCTGCGATCGCCGAAACCGAGCACGGCGAGCGGCAGGCCGGGCATTGCCGGCACACGCTCGAAGCGTTCGACGAATTCCTTGGAGGCTGCAGGCGCCGTGCCATCGCCATAGGTGGCGGCGAACAGAATGACACGCCGCGCCTTTGGCCAGTGGGCCGGCTCGAAATTGGACATCGGGCCGACATGAACGCAAAGACCCTGTGCGGAAAGAGCAGTCTGCAGCGTATTGGCGAAGCCCCAGGTCGTTCCGTTCTCACTGCCGACTAGCAGGATCGTATCGGCCTCGTCGGCGGCAACCGAGGCTGCCTTGGGGTTGCGGCGCCCCCTCAGCCAGACAATCATGCCAGTCCAGCCAAGGACGGGTACCGCAAGCGCAGAGAACCCGAGGACGAGCCCAAGCCACGCCACGCCGCGCCCGGTGTGCAGCATGGTCATGAGGCGTGTGACCTTGTCGACCCAGCCGGCGTCAGACCAAGCCAGCAGCGCACCGTTGCCCTGGTCGATGTAAGCTTCTCCTCCTGTTTTCTTGAGTGTGAAAACGTCCGTTGAGTCGCCGGTGGCAGGGAAGTTAAGCGAGAGCAGGTCATCGACCATAGTCTCTTGAAGCAGGGCGACAGAGGTAAGGGCCACGCCGGTCTTGCCGCTGACGTTGGCCGGGAAGGCCGGCGCATTCGCGCCTTCCGGCAATAGCCCGAAAACAGCAGCCGTCATCCAGAACGCGGTGAGCGCGGAGAGGAAGAGGCCGGGCAGGGCAAGGCGTGAGACGACGGCGTGTAAGCGTCCATCGCCGTAGCCGCGAACGGATGTCAGGACGGACCGCCAGCCGCCGGCGCGCCGCGCCATCAGGAATAGCCCGGAGATTGCAAGGGCAAGCACAACCGCTGCACTGCCAGCAGTTATGAAGCGTCCGGGATCGTCCAAGAAAAGCGAACGATGAAGATTGGTCAACCAACGCTCCAGCTCCGAGGTGCCGGCGCTGCCGACCGGCTGGCCAGTGGCAGGGTCGATGACAGCGGAGGCGGGTTGGTCGCCTTCGTAGTAATAGGCGGTGATCCGCCCAGACGGCGCGCGCCTGATCTGTTCGACCGTAGGTTCTGACGCCTGGACTCGCGTGGCGAGTTCCGCGACGCTGATACGCTGCGCCGCAGGTGTGGTGAGCGCCTCTGCGGCTGGGAAGATCGAGAGTGCGGCGCCGCTCAGCGCGACGACGGTGAGAAGGACGGTAGCGATCAGTCCGAAGCAGCGGTGGAGCGAGCGACTCATGACAGGTGTCCCTTCTCCTCAACGCACGTAGGTGAAGGCGGCGATGTAGCGCGTACCTTTCACGTTCTGGCCCGAGCCGCCCGACGTCAGCGGCACCACGATCTCATTCGGACTGTCGCGCATGTCCTCCACGGCGGAATCGATGTGAAGCTGATAGCCGGCATCGAACAGCGTATCGGCAAGGTCGACCGTGACCTTAAGCGAACGACCCGCCCCAACGCTGGCGCCCGTAATGCCGTTGATCTCGCCGATGTCACCGCCGGTGGCACGGTACCAGCCGCCGAGATGCTCGTAGTATCTAGTCTTGCCGCCCGCCATCCAGAGACTGCCGACATACTTGCCTTGCGCATCGGTGACGTAATAGGCAACGTAGGCGCCATCACCGCCGTAGCTGCGCATGTTGGTGGTGAAGGTCACCTCGCGGGCCATGGCAAGGCCGGGAACGGTAAGGGCCGTAGTGACAGCAAGCAGGGCAATGAAGGACTTCATTCTCATTTATCGTCTCCTTGGTCGGACTTGGCGGTTCAGTTCGTCTGGGCGCGCGGCTTGGAGCCAGGCGTGAACAGGCCGTTGCTTGGCGGGGTGGCGTTCTGCTGCTGCAAGACGCCGCCTCGACCGCAGGAATTTTCATCCTCGTCTTCGCAGTCGTCGGCGGCGTAGCGGCCATTGTCGTCATGACGGAGGCGATGTTCCTGGTGATCATCGTCCTCGTTCTCTTGATACCCGGCCAATATGGCCCCAGTGGTCTTCGCTGCGGGGAACGGCATCGCGAGACTGCCCAGGGGGGCGAGAAAGCCTATGCCGGCGCACGCGGCCAGAAGAAGTTTGCGGTATGTCATAAGTGATCTCCAGTTGGGCATCTGACGGGGATTTCGGGCTGATCAATTGCGTCCTAAGCTGACCGCCACCTGACAATTGGCGCGACAGCGCTTCAGGTTCCCGTAAGCTGGCGGGTGGACTACGGGGCCAAAGAGAGGCAGAGAGGAAAGATTGCGATGCGGGTTCTGCTGATCGAGGACGATACGGCGCTTGGTGCGGCCATTCGCGACCAGATCGCCGCCGATGGGCATTCCGTCGATTGGGTCAACCGGCTCGACCAGGCAGGCGATGCGATCGTTGCGGCTGCCTATGATCTGGTGCTGCTCGATCTGATGCTGCCCGATGGGCTCGGCGTTCCCTTCCTGAAGGGATTGCGCGGGCGGGGCGACGTGACGCCGGTTATGATCCTGACAGCGCTCGATCAGGTCTCTGACCGTATTGCCGGACTGAACGCCGGCGCTGATGATTACATGGTGAAGCCCTTCGATCTTGCAGAACTATCGGCCCGCATCGGATCGGTGGCGCGCCGTTATGCCGGCAACCCAAATCCGAACATCACGCTCGGTCCGCTCGCCATCGATCTCGCGGCCAGAAGCGTCGCGTTGAATGGCAAGCCCGTTGCTCTTACGGCGCGAGAATGGGTCCTGTTTGAGGCCTTTCTGCAACGTCCCTCCCAGCTCCTATCAAAGGCACAGCTCGAGGAGCGGCTCTATTCCTTCGATACGGAAATCGACAGCAACGCCATCGAGGTCCATGTCAGCCGGTTGCGCAAGAAACTCGGCGCTCATGTGATCGAGACCGAGCGCGGCCTCGGTTATCGGCTGGGGCAACCGTGAAGATCGGCGCTTCGCTTCAGACGCGCCTGGCACTTGCCATCGGGCTTTCAGTGACGCTTCTGTGGTTGGCGGCGGCGGCGCTCACGGCGCACCGCCTTGGCGGGGAAATGCAAGAGGTGTTCGACGACGGGCTGAAGGCCACGGCGCTGCGCGTTTTGCCGATTGCCCGGCACGACTTGCGTGAAGGCGACGAACGTGGCGATCCTGTAGAACATGATGGTAACGAGGAAGGCGACCATGGCGAGAGGCGCATCGGCCGCGAGGCGCGGTATGGCGAGGACGTAACTTTTGTCGTGCGTGACCGCAACGGGAGGGTTCTTCTCGCCTCCGCAGGCGCGGATGCCTCCATCTTTCCGCCGTTTGTCAAGCCTGGTTTTCTGCGCACCGAAACGCACCAACTCTATTACGATGCTAGCGTCGATGGCGGCCTGACGATTGCCGTTGCCGAACCGCTGGATCGTCGCACGGAGCTTTCCCGCAAGATGCTGCTGGGGCTTCTGCTGCCGTTGATCGTGATGATCCCATTCAGTCTTCTCGCAATCGTTCTGGCGGTGCGCCGTTCCTTGCGCCCTGTACGCTTGCTTCGACAAGAGCTTGCCCGCCGCGGTGCGCAGGACCTGTCGCCCCTACCAGATGGCGGTCTGCCGAGCGAGCTTCGCCCGATCTCGGCAGGCGTCAATCAATTGCTGGACCGTCTGACGGCGGCGTTCAATGCCGAGCGCGCCTTTGCAGCGAACGCGGCGCACGAGCTGCGCACGCCGGTTGCAGGCGCGATCGCGCAGGCTCAGCGCATTCGGACTGAAACCGGCGAGGAATTAACGGGACAGCGGGCAACAGAGATAGAGACCACGCTGAAGCGACTGATGCGCACGTCGGAAAAGTTGATGCAACTCGCCCGCGCCGAAGGAGGACGGCTGCAAACAGACGAGCCCTCCGATCTGAGACCTGTCCTGGAGATGATCGTCGAGGGTTTCACGCGGACTGGAGAGGGACGGATCCTGCTGACCCTTCCGGAAGAACCGGTTCTTTCCAGGTTAGACCCCGACGCCGTTGGCATTCTGTTTCGAAACCTGATTGAAAATGCGCTGAAACACGGGGCTCAGAATGGTTTAGTCGAGGTCGCGTTGCAGACAGACGGCTTACTTTGCGTCGCCAATGACGGCGCGGTCCTGTCCGCCGATGCCACGGAGAGGCTGGGGAAGCGGTTCGCGCGCGGTGGGGGAAAGGTCGGCGGTAGCGGCTTGGGATTCTCCATCGTAAAGGCAATCGCCGACCGCACAGGCATGAGTTTGAAAGTCGTTTCCCCGAGGCCGCTCAAGCATGAAGGCGTACAGATCCAGGTAACGCTGCCTCTCGCCTGACTTTCGCGGGAACCGACAAAAAGAGACGAACAAAGGAGCTGCCGATCCCTGATCGAGTTTTGACCTCCGGGATTGAGCGCCTGAACTAGCGGCGCTAAGCGCTCTGTCGAGGTGTGGCCAAGAAATCGCCGAAGATTATTTCTCCTTACGACTGCAGACATGCGACGGCATCTGCGACGTGGACGATTTTCCCGAGTATGATATCCGTTAACACGTTTCTATGATCGCATTCTAGCTCAGGCTGAACATCGTGATGCCCACGGCCGCCATGCAGCTGGTGGCCAACCATCCCATTACGGGCAGTCCAAATGAGGCGACGAACTGCCCCGTTTCGTCCTTCCGGAAAACCGTGATCATCATTGCCGCTCGGAGATCGCGCCTTTGAGGACAGCGTTCCAGAAACGGCACCCGTATGATGCTGGCTGGGTCTTGCGTTTGCAAAGTTGCTGAATCGACTGGCTTCGGATCCACGTCTGAAGCTCAATCCGAATTAGCCTGTCTCGACCGTCTCTCCGAGCCGCCCAGCCCCTGCGAGTCGGGCGTCTGAGCCAGGTTCAAATCCTCCGGAAAAACATAGATCCTCTCGAGCATTCGGTCGCGCAGATCCAGTTCGCTGAGGAGGGCTGGGCGACGATCGTCAGGCAGAACCTGTGATGCAAATTCGATCACCGCGCGAAATCGACGGGCGATCTGGAAGTTTTCAGCGCCGTAGAGGCCGATCTCGCTGAAGGTTAACTGCACGAAATCCTCCCAGTTCGTCGTTCTGCAGATCAGCCGCAACTTGCCGGACTTGCTCCTCATCTCATCGCCGAGCAGGTGCCTTCCACTGACGAAGCATAGGAGACGTTGAAGCTGGTCGATCGCAAGGACGGCTGTCGTTGCCTTCGGCGACCATCCGCATCACATCGCTGTAAGGGATATGTGCGATGTCGCGCGAGGCCGCCAGCCAGAATGCGACCGATCCCCCCGATCGCCAGAGCTGTGACCAGATGTCCGATCCGTATGACCCTCTCGCGTTTCATCGCGATTCCGCCTAGCTGATTCCTCACGGCCTCTTTGCATATCCGCTCCATGAATTCCTTGATCTTGGTCAAGGTAGGGCCGCCTTGCGAGCAATTGGCGATAGGTGACGACCGCAGTTTCCTCGCCGAATATTGACACGGATCAAAGACGGGCGAGCGACCGGCCGTAGTATTTATGCGAGGAGGAAGTGTGTCATGTTTGCAAAGATTCTCGTTCCAACGGATGGATCCAGACTTGCGGTCACGGCCGCGGAGAACGCGGTGGCGTTTGCCAGAGACGCGAACGCATCGGTCGTATTCGTCTGCGTCATCGAACCATTTCGCATCTTCACAACGGACAGCGATAAGCTGGCGGCCAGCCGGGAAGACTACGATCGGTTGTCGGATGAACAAGCCGTTCAATTCCTAGACGAGGTCGAGTTGCGCGCTCGTCATCAGGGAGTTACCTGCTATACTGTCAAGCTCCGGAGCGATGAGGTGCACCAAGCCATCATCGAGACAGCCGATCTTCATGGATGCGATCTGATCGCAATGGCATCGCATGGCCGCGGAGGTGTCGCTGCGTTGATCCTTGGCAGCGTTACGAACAAAGTCCTCAGTCATTCGCGTATCCCCGTGCTTGTATATCGATGAAGGGATCGGGGATTTTATCCGCTAACGGGAGAACCGAAATGATCCAAAACACCGACAAGATCTATCCCATTCCCTCGAATCTCCCGGCTGTTGCAGCGGCGGAGAAGTTTCTGGAAGCAGGTGTAGGCTTTCAGATCCAGGCCTTGAGCACTGCCTCGCGCCTCCAGATCGAGTCCTTTAGTTTTCTGATGCGCCGTTACCAGCAGCATGTGAGGCTCGTTGGTGATCTTGTCGGCAGTGCAGGAAGAAACGACGCGCTCGATGTCATCGGCGATTTCGTTCGAGTTGCTAAAACCGATTACGCTAGCGAAATCAGCAATATGCTCATGATTGGTTCGAAGCTGGCCTCGGAGGCAGCACATCGCATAGAGGAGGAAGCCGCTTCGGGATTGGAAGACATGGCCGCTCGAACTGTCGCCTAGCCTTCCTTTCCTCCTTCCTGGCGACAATGTCAGGAGGCCCATGCAACGATATCGCAGACCTAATTCGCCTGCATGTTTGCCTGACTGGCATTGGCCGTGCTCGCGTCACGGATAAGCTCGTATTTCACCTGGGTTACCTTCAAGTCGCGATACCAGTCGACGAGCGCTCCCCAAGGGTCCGACACTTTGTTGAGGCCCGCAATGAAGGCGACGACAGTCCCAATCTCGATCTTGCCAGTTATGACATAATAGCCCCCAAGCGCGAATATTCCGGCAAAACCGAGCTGAAACATCAGGTTCATCAGGAAGTTGAGCGCGTACTTGAGCTTGTAGATGCTCATGTTGGTCGAAAATAGTCGTTGGACGCGGGCTGCCTGGTGCTTCGGCGAGTTCGGCGAAGTATGGTCGACCATCTCCTCACTGAGGTGTCGCATGACGGTGATCTTCGTCTTGACCCGCTGATTGATTAGCCCTTGGAGAACAGGAACCAGGACGGACTGCGGGACGAATACGGCGATGACGGCTAGAGCAAGGAGCGGCTGAAGGTAGATCATGTAGCTACCGACTGCCAAAAGGATGCCCGCCTGTAGGATTGGCTCCGAGATGCTGGTGCCGACAAACCCACCCACAGGTTCCGCCTCCGCGAGCACGATCGACATTTCGACGCCTTCGGCCAAGGTGGTAAGATCATCGGGATGGCGTTCTCTCGTATCGATGACCGCCATGCGAAGCCAACGAATGGAAACTTCTCCGATCCAGCCGCGGTAGACGTTCAAAACAAGCTTGATCCCACCTTCGCTCAGGACGAGCGCCAGGTAGGCGAGCACGAGTACGAGGATCGTGTTCAGAGTCGCTCCCTGTGTCGCGCCGTTTACGATGCGTCGTTGAACCTCGAGCGGCAGAATTCCCACGGCGAACAAGAGAACCGACAGCAAAACCAACATTGCCTGATGGCCCCGTCCCATCATCGAGATGAACCCGGAAAGCCTCCGCGGCATGGCGTCTTCCTTGCGAGATAGCATATTCGCCTCCGTGTCTGCCTGTGCGGGCGCCTCGTGTCGTCTCCCCTCAAATCCAATCGAGCGTCCTCCTGAGGGGACATTCAGCCAGATCCGGGCCCTCGCTTCATTGACTCACCGCAATTTCGCTGGCGGTCGGTAGGGCACGCGGAGATCGAGCACCTATTCCTACAAGCCCCATCATCGGACAAACCAGTCCTTCGCCAGTGTGCGAGGATTGCATAGAGAAAGAGGATTGCCGCCAGCATTGGCCAGTACAGAAGAGGCAGGGACACGAAGCCCAGCGCGCTTCCGACGCCAGTAAAGGGTAGGAAAACGCGGACGCCCGCGATGAGGAGGCTCGTTGTCACCAGGGCCGGGTTGGCGGAGCTTTCGACGAACGGAATGCGGGAAGTCCGTATGATATGTATGACCAGAGTCTGCGTCAGCAGCGACTCCACGAACCATCCCGTTTGGAATAGGGCAGGGTTCGTCCACGCCTTGAACACTAAGCGGGGATGCCGTTCGGGCAATCGAAGATCTCCGCATGCTCGGCATAAAGCATATTTCGCTCGCAAGCGGCGATCGGCTCGAGGTCGCTAAGGTAATCGCTGACCGTCTTGGAATGGACACCGTCTAGGCAGATCTCAGTGCGGCAGACAAGGTAGAAGTCCTTTTAAGGACGAAGACGCTGGGCAACGTGATGATGGTGGGCGACGGCGTCAATGACGCTCCGGCACTGGCCGCAGCGGACGTCGGACTATCGGTCGCCCGCGGCAAGCTGGCCGCCGCGGCTGAGGCTGCGGACCTCGTGCTGCTCAAGAGCGGGTTGAGCGGCATAGTGGCCGCGTTGGGGGTCGCCCGTCGGTCGTGGCGAATTGCACTCCAAAGCGTGGCAGTTGGTATTGGTCTGTCTGCGGTCGCGATGGCATTCGCCGGAGTCGGACTTCTCCCGCCGGTCCAGGGCGCTCTGATCCGGGAGGCGATCGATGTCGCGGTCGTCGTGAACGCCCTTCGAGCGCTAGCTTAGTGGGATAGCAGGGCCGGAATGCGGAGATTGTCGAGTAAGGTGCGCGTCACACCGCCGACCAGGGCCTCGCGCAGCTTGGTGTGCCCATAGGCACCAGCGATAAGAAGGTCGGCATGGCCCTCTATGGCGTTGTCCTGGATGATGGTGGTGACGTCTTCTGCGTCGCTGTGCACGACAGCTAACGCGACTTCGAGCCCTGAATGCTTCAGTGCTTCGGTATAGCGATCAAGAAAACCCTCACTCCGCCGAGCCGCGGCGCCCACACATATTACTGTCGCTTTCGTCGCCGATTGGATCATAGGGAACGCGTTGGCGACGGCGCGGGCCGCCGTTGCACTCCCATCCCATGCGATCGCAATATTGTCGATGCGGCCATAGAAATCGGCCGACGGCAGGAGAAGCAGCGGGCGACCGCTGTCAAAGACGAGGCTTTCTACAATCGGCCTCGCCAGCTCGGTGTTTTCCAGGATCGTAACGTCGTAGGCGCGAGCAAGTTCGGCCAGCCGGATTGTCGCCGACATCGCCTCGGCCTCAGTGGGAACAAGCCTCACGTCGAGGCCAACCCGTTCGGCCCCCTCCCGCAAATGCCTGACGAGCTGAGCTGCGACATCCCTATCAAAGCGGTCTGCCTGGAACTCGTCATCGTCTGAATATGCTTCGGCGGCTTCGTCGCCATGGCGCCGCGCGGCAGCAAGGCTGGCGACAAGATGGGCACCCTGATGCAACGAAAACTGAATAGCGTTCTCGATGATCGCAAACGAACTCGCTTCCGGACGCGTGGTCAATGGCAGATGAAACTGTGGCTTCATGGCGTCCTCCCAAGACATTACATGGTCCATTGCTTCTAGCGTCCGGGCCGACCGGCAGGGCCGCTAGACGTTTCCACTACCGCGACAGGAAAAGCGGAACCCGGCTGTCCTTCAGCATCGAACGGGTGACGCCTCCAAACAGGCGTTGCTGTATCCGCGGGTGATTGTAGGCACCCATGACCACCATGTCGGCTGCCACGTCCGTGGCATGTTGGCGCAAGGTTTCGTCCACGCGGCGTCCACCGCTGGCAACTCGATCGACCTCGACCTTCACGCCGTGACGGGTGAGGAACATGGCGATGTCGGATCCGGGCTCTTCGCCATTCTCCCAGCTTCTCGCGACCGGGTCTACGATCGTGATGTGAACGGCACCACAGCCCTTCAGGAATTCCAGCGACTGGCGGGTGGCACGCGCTGCCTCGTCGCTCGAATCCCAAGCGAGCAGGATCGACTTTGGAAACGAGCTGACAGCCTGCGTACGTGGGTTGATCAGGATCGGCGTCGGAGACTCGAACAGGGCACCGTCGACGATACGTCTCTGAAGATCCTCGTTGCCGGCAGCTTGGGCTCCCACGAGAACGAGATCGGCGTACAGCGCATGCTGAGCGATGTCTCCTTCCGCCCACGCAAACTCTGTGTAGACCTCCTGGACGTCGAAGGACAGCTCCGTCCTTTCCAGGATCTCCTGTACCGCTTTCGTTTCCGCGGCGAGCCGGTCTATTTCCTGCTGTTGGCCTTCGAGCCACGCTGTTGAGATTGCTTCGTAGGTGGCGATCGCCGGAACGGCCCCCATGCAGATCACAAGGGCGGTCATATGGGCGCCCTGTGTTTCGCAAAATTCCATTGCCGACTTGAGGTCCTGGTCCCAGCGGTCGACGTCGAAGACGCACATGACGGTTTTGATACTCATTGCACTGCCTCCTTCTTGATAGCTGCAATCATATCGCTTTCCTGGAAGGCTTCTTTGATGCTCGTCAAAATCGATTGCTGAGCTCAGGGAACCGCTGGACGACTTCTGCGTTCAAACGTCCAATCGAAACGCAGTACCGGCAGCCTGCAATGCGACAAACATTCGGTCCTTTCGCTCACGGCTGGCTGCTTCTGCAGATGCGGTATCGGGCCTTTCGCGGCAAGCGGCATCGCGTAAAGGACCTATGCGAATCCTACAGCGAGGTGGTTCTTTATCTCGAATGGTTGCGGACGTCGGGAGATAAAAAGCTGCTCGGCGAGTACGGTCAGCTATGTGCCGACCTCGAGCAGGACGTATATTGGTTTCTCGGATTCTACGATGCGCATCCCGAGGCGGGTACGGGATAGCCGGCAAGCCGCGGGTTAACCCCGGTCGACTCTCGATTTGGTGGGCGTGCGCCGGTCGGGCGCTAAAAGACGTCCATTCCGCCAAGCCCGACGAACTCCGTCCTGAATCCCTGGGTGCGAGCTTGCTTCAACAGACGGTCGGCGCTCATCATGTCTAGCAGCATGCTTCCGGAGAAGCAGGAACGAAGAGGACAGCAGAGCTCCCTTGTCGCCCAGTCGAGAGCCCGCGGTGAGATCATCGTGACGACCCAATGGTCGTCGTCCGCCCGCTCGAGCAGGATGTCGCCTTCGTTCTTTCTGGCAGGAGGGGCGGATGTGCACGCGGCGAAAGCCGATGCGTCCTTGTCCTTGGCGGCGGTCACCATCTGGTTCATCCTGCTATCCTCCTGTTGCTGCGGCCACCACGACGTGGGAACCGACTTAAGCTTATCCGGAGACGGGGTCAGGGTTGTTGATCCAGGTCAAGGCGGCAAGCTTTGGCTTTCGGATTGATCGAAATGATCCATCGGGTGTCGACAAGGAGAAAGAGATGAGGGCGATGGTCCTGGAAAGAGTCGGCGTTCCGCTGCGTCTTATGGAGACGCCGGATCCGTGTCCTTCCGCGGGTCAGGCTGTGATAGCGGTGGAAGCCTGCGGGGTTTGCCGCACGGACCTTCACGTCTTCGATGGCGATCTTCCAAATCCGAAGCTGCCTTTGGTGCTTGGACACGAGATCGTTGGTCGCGTGGTCGCCGTTGGCCCCGGTGTCTCGAAAAACCTTGAGGGATGGAGGGTGGGCGTGCCATGGCTCGGACACACGTGCGGATGTTGCTCATTCTGTCTCTCTGGAACCGAAAACCTTTGCGACGCACCCGGCTTTACCGGCTATACGCTCGACGGCGGATTTGCGACGCATGTCGTGGCCGACGCGAACTATGCGTTCACTTTACCAGAGGGCTTAGACCCTGTCGCAACCGCGCCTCTCCTTTGCGCGGGTCTGATCGGATGGCGATCATTGAAAATGGCTGGACAAGGCAAGGCGATCGGCCTCTATGGCTTCGGTGCAGCGGCGCACATTCTCGCGCAAGTGTGCCAGTGGCGAAAGCAGGAGGTCTACGCTTTTGTTCGTCCGGGGGATGAGGCGGGAAGGCGCTTCGCGCTCGAGCTGGGCGCCAGCTGGGCGGGCTTCTCGGACGAGATGCCACCTGTGCAACTGGACGCGGCTATCATATTTGCGCCAGCAGGAGAGTTGGTTCCCAAAGCTCTGGCGGCGGTCCGCAAAGGCGGCACCGTCGTTTGCGGGGGCATCCACATGAGCGACATTCCGGCCATGCCCTATCGGCTCCTGTGGGGAGAGCGTCGCATCGTATCGGTAGCCAATCTCACACGCGACGATGCTCGAGAATTCTTCGGGCTCATGGGACAGGCGAGCATCCGAACAGTCACCACCTCCTATCCGCTGGAGCGTGCCAATGACGCGCTGGCCGACTTGCGGGCAGGGCGGATCAATGGGGCAGCGGTGCTCGTGCCGTGACCCGGCCGCTCGACGATGCACCGCGGCATTTGCTTGGTTGATGCCGGGTTCCGAAGCGGAAGGGTGATGTTTCCACCTTGTTGATTCATATCAAAGAAGCACGCAGCCGGCAGGTTCATTGTGCGCATGTCCAAGTGGCTGCATATGCAGCCCGGTGGAGGGCGAACCGCAGGGCATTGCGGTGCGCGACAGCTTAGCCAGGCGATGATGAGCAACATCCGCCAGAACCTGTTCTTCGCTCGCATACTACAATGCGGCGGGTGTGCCAGGAGGGGCAGGCGTGCTCTATCCAATCTTCGGGCTGCTGCACTCGCCGATCATTGCGGCGGCCGCAATGGCGTTGTCCTCGGTCAGCGTCATCGGCTGCGGCTGCGGCGCGCGTCGATCGCCTAGATGTCCGGCGGCGCGGTCGTCGGGAACCACAATCGAATTCGTTCAGCAAGAAGCTGCGGATACAGACCAGCAAAAGGAGAAACGACATGAGAACCATACGAACTGCAAATGCTGTCCTGCTGACCGCGCTGATTGCTATAGGCGGAGCCGGTGCCGTCTTCGGCCAGACGAGCGGAGCGGATCTCCATCATCCTGTGAATTTGGCGCAGGCCGCCCCACAGTCTGGAATGCCGGACATGATGGGGGGTGGCATGATGGGACAGGGCCACGGCGCTATGCCAGGCGGACCAGGCATGATGGCTGGTGGTATGATGGCCGGGAACATGATGCAGTCCGGCATGGTGGGCGGCATGCCTATGGTGGGTATCCGAGGACCCATGATGAAGATTATGTTTGCGATCGCCGACACGAACGGGGATGGCGCGCTGTCCTTCGAGGAGGTGATGACGATCCACAGGCGAATCTTCGACAGCGTGGACGCCAACAAGGACGGCAAGGTCACGCCCGAAGAGATGCAGACGTTCTGGCAGCAATAGGCTTCGGAACGATGACCGGGATGATCGACGATCGCGCCATTCGGCTGGCGCGACCGCGATCCGTTGCCAATCCGACGAACGGTTCATATGACTTTCTGATCCTGGTTGTCCAGACTTTCCAGATTTCCCATTGGCGAGGTATCATTCGAAGGCGCATTGATGCTTAGACACGCTGACATTCTAGCGGGGACAGGAGCTGGACGATGACAAGCATACGAAATTCGCAGGACGTCTGACATGGGCGCGACATCACGCCCGAGAACAACCGGTGTGGGGCAATTCCTCGATCTTCAGCAGCAGCGCGATTGGATAGCGGGGAAGATCGACTTGTGGGACGCGGGCGAGCGCCCGGAGTCCCTTGAACAGCGCTTCAAATATGTCGCTCGATTTGAGAAGCTCCTCAGTCGCCCGCAAGCGAGGGAACTGCTGGAGATTCTCGGGCTATACGGTCCAAACTGCATTCCGATCATGCGCAAGACCGAGCGCTACTACTGGTCGGTTTCCTGTCTGCCATCCACCTCGGACAAGCCGCTCATACGCGTCAATGCGAGCTGGATGGAGCTCTTCACGCTTTATGCCCACGGAGACGATATCCGCGCCCGATTCATCGTCCATCTGTCGGATTTCACTACAGATGGTTCAGCAACACCGAGCCGGGTGGACGAACACTTTCTCGAGCAAAGTGTCGCGATGCCAGAGCACGTCAGTTACTTCTTCCCGCGTGGTGCTGATATTCTCGGCATCAATGTGCGCGGCTCTGTCTCGATCCGCAAATTTCTCAGAAGCCGCCGCGTACTGAGCGCCATTCGCACGTTCAACCTGACGCACATGAACCGGGGGCGGAACGCCTATCAGGCGAGCCATTGCTACAGTGTGGCGGATTACATGCAGGCAGTTTGAGGGGTTCACCAACGCACGCTTTCCTGGCGAACTTGCCGTCGTTGCTCCCCGAAGAGGAGGAGATGGATGCTGTTCGCTTTCGGCCGCCACCTTAGCTAACAATTATAGACCCCAGCCGCGCATCGGCGCGCGCTCCTGCGAGCAACGCCGGCGACGCTGACAGGTGTCAGCGGACGCCCGACCCTGGCCTCGGCGTTTGACACGAAGTTGAATTCGACCGGTAGGCCGCCGCCAATTTCGATGCATGAAGCGCCGGCGGCCAAAGCCAGCAATATGATTGCGATTCGCCTGAGCATGTCGTTCCTCCTTCGAGTTTGATCATTTTACGGAGAATATTTCTGGCAGTTCGTCGGTGTCGGGAAGGTCGTTCAACTTCCGCTCCTTGGCCCCATCGGGAACTTTGAAGCTGAAGTCGCCTGCTGCCCCGTCCGCTCCCGCCTTCCAGGACCTTATGTCGATCGTGTATTGCGGAAACCCCGCCACTTTCGTGCTGGTGACGACATAACGGCAAGGATACGGGCTCTGACCCTGGGCGATCCAGATTTGCCAATCCACCCCATCATCGGTGCGAAAGGCGAGGTGGTCGCATTCCTCACCCCGAATGACGCCGCTCCCGAGATCCTTCACATCGACGACATGGGGCATGAGCTCGTCGTAGGGATGAGACATCAAGATGTCCCCGGCCGGCAACGGCCTGTGGAATTTGTCCCGCAATGCGTCGATGAGGTGATCAATTGTTCCCGGCACTTCGGTCTGAGCAAAGAGGTTGGCGTCCTTGCCGAGCACCGACAGCGTTTTTCCGTCAAATACCATTTCGACATTGGCGAAGCCGCCCTGACGAGTAACGCGTATCTTGTCGGGCCTTTTGAGCGTCACGGCGCCGGAGCTCGCAAGTGCCAGCTTTTGGTGCTTCTTGGTAACGACTTCCAGGCTCGTGTCATACTCGAACGAGATTGCCTCTTGCGCCGCCATATAGTCCGACATGGTCTTCAGCAGGTCCTTCGCCTGCTTTTCATCGGCGTGGCCGGGCGTCGCGCCGGCCAGCGCCGCGAGGGCCAAGGTAACGGTAAGCAGTCTGGCATTTTGAAACGGGGATTCCGATCGATATCGCATGGGTGTTTCCTCCGCTGACACAGTAAGAATACACTCCGCGTGGCTTAAGCAACGGCGCGGGATGGAATAGCCCCTACAGCGCTCACTTGGGTCCGCTCTCGCTTGGACGGTCCGGTTGCGACTCTCGGCTCAACCTTAACCCTTCAAAATGACGGCTTGCATAAGAATTGCGATTGTCGCAAGCGGCGCGGCCAAGTTCGGCAGACCTCCGGCTTTGCCTATTGATTGGTTGTGCGCGCAATGTCACAGGTGCTCTCCCTAATATACAGCAACCTAGCGGCGCAAGGAAGCCGCCACCAAATAGGGCAAGGCGGCTTGCTTTGCCTTCGATTGCTCCCATGATGGGAGAGCGAAGGAGCAATTGTAGACGACCCACGAGATCGGAAAACCTCGTTCTCTCTCACTCATCTACACCGGCGAGAATCGCCCTTCCAGCCAGCGGGCGTGCCGCCCGCCCGCATCAGTGCTCGAGGAACACGTAGTTCATCCAACTGCTCATCCGCAGGAGAACCTTGCGGAGCAGAGCAAGGTGATGCAGGTGCTCGGTGTAGATGGCGACTTCGGCAACGACACCACCCGGGAGTTGGTACGGGGTCAAATCCTCGGTGATGTTGATCTGGGCCAAGGTCAGGCCGGGTTGAAGGCGCTCGGGCGACTGCGGGTCGATGAGGGCGCCAGTTGGCTGAAGTTGACCCTGCGCCATGACATCGATGATCTGCCCCACCTTTGCCTTGAAGATCTTGCCGGGAACTGCCTTGAAGGCGACTTCCGCTTCATCATCCGTCCGCACGCGCTGGAGGGAATTCTGGATAAATGCCGCGGCAAGTTGCCTGTCTTCGCTGTTGATGAAGACCATGACCGGCCTCAAGGGAAGCGGGTTGGCCATCATGCCCGGACGCAGAAAGAGCTGGGCCACATAGCCATCGCTCGGCGCCCGAACGGTCGTCTGGTCGAGCTCGAACTGAGCATTGTTCAATTCGGCAGTGACACGGGCAACGGTCGGGTTTACCCCGTTGACTTCAGATTCATAGGCAAGGCGCGCTTGTGTGGCCTGCGCTTGTGCCGTGGCTACAGCAGCCTCGGCCGTCAGATACTGGCCGCGCCGGTTGTCGACTTCGAGTTCCGAATAGACAGCGGCACGCCCCACCTCCTTGGCCTTCTCGTTCGACTGTACTATGCGATCGTAGCTCTGCTGCGTCCGGTCGCGCGTGGCGATGGCGCCCTCCACCCCCGACTGGGCTGCATCCAGCGCGGCCTTCAATTGCAGCACCGTCTGCTTGGCCTCGGCGAGTTGCGCCTTCTTCTGATCGACAGCGAACTCGTAGGGGCGTCGATCAATCTGGAACAGTACGTCGCCCTTCTTCAACGGCATGTTCGCTTGGACCGGCACGTCAACCACCAACCCTCCGACCGCCGGGATTACCGGCGATGAGGTGAAATAGATGCGGCCGTCGCTTGAGAACGGGTGGTTGTAACTCATCCCCAGGATCAGAGCGGAAATGATGAAGATGCCGCCAAGCACCGCTGTGGAGAGGGACCATTGATTGACCGGAATTCTGAACAGCTTGAAGATTACAATGCAGATCGCTGCGTAGATCATCATAAGCAGGAGTTCCATCAGACTATCTCCCTCGCTGTCCCTTGTCCTTCAAGCTCGGCGATGCGAGCATGCAGACGGGCGATCTGGGCACTGGCTTCGAATTGAGATGGGAGCTTCCCATCTTGGCGGATGCCCCAGCCGCGATCCTCACGATAGAGCGTTGCCCATATAAAGAGGAACGGCCAGATGGCGTGGAGTGTGAACAGGCTTACCCAGCCTGCGATGTGGATTGCATCCTGATGCGGGTGATTGCGCGACTTGGCGATGAGATGGGGTATGTCGTGAATGGCGATGATCCCATAGAAAATGGTTATCACCACGAAGATCAGGACGCCCAGGGCGAAATAATCGAGAAACATGAGCTTGCCCTCCTTGGCTTCAGACGCCACACCTGGGGGCCTAGACGGCGCCCTCAAGGATACCGTCGGAATGGCATTATAGCTCAACCTCACCAGAGGGTGTTACGGATCTCGAACGTAGCCTCCAGACCGGTTGATGTAGTATGATGAGTAGCTGCATTAGGAGCGGCGGGTGTTCGTCCGCGGCACGGAGAGGTTGCTGACCGTTCCGCAACGACCAGCGAGTACCTCGATCGTTCAGTCATCGGCTCGCTGTTGTCATCGCACACTTTGCTCGCGCTACCAATTGTTGCGCGTCTTGGAGTTCTCGGATTTGAACCGGTCGTCGTCGTGATTGGCGCGACTTTGGTAGCGGATACGTTGTCGCTTGTCGTCTTCTGCTGCGGCCCCTCAAGTCAGTTCCGAACGGAGCCAATGGCGAGTCTGATCCGGTATCAGCGGATTGGTTGCGCTAGCTATGATGCGAAGTCACGCAACGGTATGTCCTGCCGGACCCGTTGCGAAAAGCAATGGCAAACTGCACTTCCATGAAAGCGTGATATTTCACATGGTTGTCTAATCGCATCCCGTTAGTCAAGGTGGCCTGGGCAAGCGACATCGTCCGATCGTGTCCGCCAGGTGGTGTGTAGCTCGGTGGTAGCGAAGCCGCTCGCGAGCGCGCCCCCAAAAGCGCCGTAGGGAGCGGGCGGCGTAGCGGGCGGTCATATGGCGCGTTCTCGGTGTTCGCTCAGTGCTTCATTTTGACGTGAGGCAATCGTATGTCGGGAACATGGTTGTCTCCGCGGTCGGTACAAGCCCGCCGCATCATGGTCCTCGCAGGCAAGGTCTTCCTATGTTTTATGCGCAGTCTCTAGGAGCTGCCGCCACGTGAACGGAATGACCCGACCTACGTCCACGACAGGGACGCCTCGTCGCGTCAGAAGGATGACGCGCTGAGAGAGTCATCGGCTGTCAGAGCTTCATTATACGATGGCGCTGGCCGATGGGTTGAAGATTTCCCCTGTCTTGAGCATGGTATGCATGATGACCGCGAGTTTCCTGGCGACAGCCACTGCGGCGCGCTTGAAGCCAAGCCGTTCGCGCAACTTGAGCCCCCAGTCTTTGAGGCGGCTTTCAGTCCTGGCGCCGGTTCGTGTCAGCATCACGGTCGCGGCTTCGTAAAGCAGCGCGCGCAAATGGTTGTCGCCTCTCCGTGAGATATGACCATCATAATCGACCTCGCCCGACTGATAGCGGCGTGTGGTCAGCCCGAGCCAGGCGCCGACTGAACGCGAAGTCCGGAAGTTTTGCGGATGCTCGATGGCAGCGACGTAAGAGATCGCCGTGATGGCACCTATGCCGGGAATTGTCGTCAACAGCTTCGCCGACTGGCTCTGCCGCGCCGCTGCGAGCAGTTGGCGATCAAGAATTGCAGCACGCTTGCGGATGTCGCGCCACGCATCGAGCAGCGGCAAAATGATCCGTGCAAGGTTGTCATTCCCAGCGACAAGCTCTCTCACATTGCCATCGAATATCCGACCTTTTCCTTCGGGGACAATGAAACCGAACGTCTTCATGACACCCCGGATCTGATTGCCGAGTTGCGTTGAGATGTGCACGAGCTTATCGCGGGCCGCCACCAAGGCGCGGGTCGTCATGGCGTCGAACGACTTGACGCGAACCGCTTTGTAGAAGCCGGCTTCGGCCAACTGGGCCAAGCCATCCGCATCATTGGCGTCAGTCTTGTTGAGCGTCTCGTTCAATACCTTTTGCGCGTGCCGCGCTTCTATGCAGATCGCCGGAATCCCCTCGTTCGTTAGCGCATGATAGAACCAAGTCGACAACGGCCCTGTTTCGAAGACGACACGCCTGGCATGCGGCGCATGCTTACGGATCGTCTCTGCCAGGAGCTTCGGGTCCGAAGGACACTTTCCCCGCCAGATCCGCTTTCCGTCCTCTCGGATCGAAATCGCGGTATCTTTCAATGAAACATCAAGCCCGATATATTGATTCATGGTTGCTCTCCGTTTGATGTTGGGCCCGGTTCGAATCGAGAGCCCGTTTTTCCATCTTATCGGGGGCAACCACCCCAGCCAGCCATCATCTATAGAAATAGCCTGGGACGATCGCGCCGCGATTACCCCATGTT
>NZ_JDWI01000022.1:0-104309 GCF_012932765.1 Rhizobium sp. 57MFTsu3.2 | reverse complement strand
CTCGCGCCATTTGGCCACCGTCTTCGAGTTCAGGCCGTAGCGGGCGGCAAGGGACCGGGTACTTTCTTGCGACGCTTGGAGTTCGGCTCGAAGACGCGGCGTCGTGCGGGCGCTGCCGTGAAGAATACTTCCCATAATGCATCCTCTTCCTGACGACTCAGGTTCAATGATGCACCATCACACTCAGGGACTACACACCTAGAGCCTACGGCGCTATTTACCGCGCTGGCGCTGATATCGCGCCCTCAGCCAGAAGACGACGAAAAAAGCCAGAACCAGGCACGCGCCGACACCAGCCGCCAGATACGGCGAGTAGCTGCCAAGTGCGAGAATGATGGCCGGCATGAAATAGAGCACGAGGCCGGCGGCCATAAGGATGATGGCCGCCGCAATTGCCTGCGAACGGCCTTCCGATCTCGGATCCGTCACTCTGTCGATTCCTTGGTCAGCTCGGCGCGGATTTCCTCCAGCCGCCGCTTCTGCTTGCCGTCTGCATCAAAATTGCTGGGAGACAGCCAGGCCTCGAACGCTGCGTTCAGGACAGGCCATTCGGAATCGAGCATCGAAAACCAGGCCGTATCGCGATTGCGGCCCTTGGAAATCATGTGCTGGCGGAACACGCCTTCGTAGGTGAAACCGTAGCGGGCCGCCGTCGTCTTGCTCGCCTCGTTCAGATTGTCGCATTTCCACTCGTAGCGCCGGTAACCGAGATCCTCGAAGACATGCTTGGCCATCAGATAGTGAACTTCGGTGGAGAGCGGCGAGCGCTTCATGTCGGAACCGTGCGCGACGCCGCCGACCTCGACCACGCCATTGGCCGGATCGGCCCGCATGTAGTTCGCCATGCCGACGATCTTGCCGGAGCTGTTGTCTCGGAAGACATGCGTCAGCCAACCCGATTTGGCGACCGACTGAAGCCAGGCGGCGAAGTCCTCGGTACCTGTAAAATCGGGCTGCGAGAAGTAGCGCAGCAAGGGATTGATGGCCATGCCGCCAAGTCCGTCCCACAAAGCCTGCAGATGCTGCTCGCGGACATAGGGTTCGACGGTGACAAAACGCCCCCTGAGGGTCACCGGCTGGGGTGCCGGACAGCCCTTGAAATTCGATAGATCGCGCATACGCTCCTCCGGGTAAGGAGACATGGCTTAGGCCAGCCGCCTGGGAAAGGCAACTGGCCGAATGATGCTTTTAGAGGCTGACCTTGGCGGAGGACACCGTCGCCTCGATGTGGTCGACCAAAGCATCGGGAAGGCCAAGGCGACCAGCCAGCAGGTCGAGATAGCCGCGCTCGGCGCGCGAATCCGGCTCAATGGTCAGGCGTGACGCGGTGTAGAGCTCCACCCGCTGCTCCTCAGTCTCGGCGGCGGCAACCAGTGCGTCGAGATCCGTCGGCAGCGACAACTCCCGTTCGATGAAGAAGGCGGCTTCGGCGGCGACATCCGCGGCCCTGATCTTCTCGAGGATGAGGGCGCGTTCGTCATCGTTGACATGGCCATCGGCCTTGGCCGCGGCGATCATGGCGCGGATGAGAACGAGTACGAATTCGTTGCTTTGGGCGGGGGAACCGGTGCTGAAGCCGGAGTCAGCGGGGGGCGGCAGCACGGCCGTCCTTGGTGGGGGCGCATCGGACGGAGTAGCCGGCGCCTGCCCTGCCTGATAATTCTTATAGGCCTGATAGCCGAGACCCGCGATCGCAGCGAGACCGCCGATAGTAAGCGCATTGCCGGCAATGCTGCGTCCAGCCTTGGTCCCGAGCAGAACGGTTGCCAGCGCACCGGCTTTCCACGGATTGTCCTTGGCCATCTGGATCGCGTCGCCCGCCCGGTCCTTGACGGTACCGCCGACACCCGGCACCTGCGAACCCAGAAACTGCTCAAGAAGCTTCTTCGCGTCGATCATTCCTCATCATCTCCCTGTCTAGAGGCCAAATGGGAGATAGGTGCTGACGCCCAAAATACAAATGCAGGCGGAAATGCCGCCTGCATCAAATGCCGTTTATCCTGGAATCAAGCCTTCAGTGCAGCGGCTTCCGACGCGAGCTTGGTGATGCCGGCCCAATCGCCCGCAGCAACCAATTCCTTCGGAGCCACCCAGGAGCCGCCGACGCAGATAACGTTCGGCAGCGACAGGTAATCCATCGCATTCTTCAGCGAGATGCCGCCGGTCGGGCAGAAGACTGTACCTGCGAGCGGCGAAGACAGCGCCTTGAGATAGGCAGCGCCGCCAGCCTGTTCTGCCGGGAAGAACTTCAGCACCTTGTAGCCTTCCTCGCGCAGCGCCATGACCTCGCTTGCGGTCGCAGCACCCGGCAGCAGCGGAACGGAGGAATTGCGGGCCGCATCCAGCAGCTCCTGCGTCGCGCCCGGGCTGACGACGAATTTCGAGCCGGCAGCGACCGCGGCATCCCAATGGGCGGCGTTGAGAATGGTGCCGGCACCCACCTCAGCGCCTTCGACCTCGTCGGCAACGGCGCGAACGGCATCGAGGGCGGCTGGCGTGCGCATGGTGATTTCGATCGCCTTCAGGCCGCCTGCGACAAGAGCACGCGCCAGCGAAACCGCGGACTTGACGTCATCGACGATCAGAACCGGTACAACAGGCTGAAGTTTCAGGATGGAAAGGAGCTTTTCTGTCTTTTCGCCCATGGCCGCGTGATCCTTTTGAAACGATTGAATTCGGGTCTCGAAATACCTCCAAGGGTGCGCTTTGTCGAGACAAAACCTATCCTCGTAACAGAATGGGTACCCATAGCGGGAAAATTAGGCTAGCGTAATAAAATCGTCACAAAAGGTCATCGGAAATGGCGAAAGAAATCGAGCGGAAGTTTCTAGTACGCAGCGATGCATGGCGTTCCGAAGCCGAGACGAAATCGAAGCTACGGCAGGGCTACATTGCCTCCATGGACGACCGATCGGTCCGCATTCGTGTGCTGGATGACAAGAAAGCACGGCTGACGGTCAAGATAGGCCGCAGCACGATGACGCGCGACGAATTCGAGTACGATATCCCTGTTGGCGACGCTGAAGAGCTCTTGAAGGAGGCAGTCGGCATTGTCATCGAGAAGACGCGCCACCGCGTCCCCCATGATGGTTTTGTCTGGGAGGTCGATGTCTTCGCCGGCGAGCACCACGGACTGGTAATCGCAGAAGTCGAAATGGATTCGGAAGACGACAATCCAACGCTGCCCGCCTGGATCGGCCGTGAAGTTACAGGTGATTTCCGCTACTCAAATCAGGCCCTTGCCACCGAATTCGAGCACGATAGGCATGCCTTTTCGCATACGGCCTGACCACCATCTCACAGACGAATTTCGTAGAGCGGCCGCTGGCCACCTGCGAGAGGCGATAGACATTATTGAAGAGAGGCCGAATGGCACGCACGAGGCCATCCATGACTTCCGCAAGAACCTGAAACGCGTTCGCTCGCTCTATCGCCTCGTCGCCAGGGACATCCCGGCCTTTCGCGAGCGGGAGAACGCCAGGCTCCGCGACGTCGCCAAATCCGTCTCCACAATCCGTGATGCCGCGGCGCTGATCGACACTGCCGTCTACCTGAAGGAGAACGCGCGCGATGCCGAGGAGGGTGAGACACTCGGCCGCATCGTCTCTGCACTCGAGATGCGCCGCGATCGTATGCTTGGGGCCGCCGAGAGCGGCCTGGAGCAGCGGCTATCGGAAATACCCGGCATGCTTGGGGAGGCCATCGCCGCGCTCGACACAATCGAGTTCAACGGCCGTCAGAGCAAGAATGCGCGACTGATCGCCAAAGGCTGGCGAAAAACCGTCCGCGGAGCGCAGAAAGCAATTGCCTCCTGTCACGACGAAGCCTCGGCGGAAACCTTCCATACATTGCGCAAACGGACGCAGGACTACCGCGCCTATCACACTCTTCTCCGCCCCCTGTGGCCGACGGCAATGAAGGCGAAGTACGAAGCGGCCAGCCAACTCGTTGATCTGCTCGGTCACGTCCACGATCTCGATGTGCTCTGCGAACTCGTCGAGGCAGAGCCGCACCTTTTTCCGGGTGCGGACGATCTCGCCCGTCTGCTCGACGCCATCATCTTCCGCCAGCAGGAAGATCGGAATGCAGCGCTGGACCGTGCCGAGGATGTGTTCCCGAAAGATTATGACAAGGAAGCGGACCGGATCGCGCTGCTCTGGAGGGCCGTTGCTAACCGCGACGATCCCGCCGATTGCGTTCGCGGGCCGAAACCTGTATTTCCAGCCGCATGACAGACACGCTGACCCAACCGACGGCAGCGGCGAGCCCTTTTCTCGTCGCGGCGCTTTACCATTTTGTTTCCGTGCCGCGCTTCGAAAGCCTGCGCGAGCCGCTGCAGGCACTTTGCGAAGACAATGGCGTGAAGGGTACGCTGCTTCTGGCGCACGAGGGGATCAACGGCACGATCGCCGGACCGGACGCGGGCATCAAGACAGTGCTCGCCTACCTGTGCGCGCAGCCGGAATTTGCCGCGCTCGAGCACAAGGAAAGCCACGCATCGAAGATGCCATTCCTGCGCATGAAGGTGAAGCTCAAGAAAGAGATCGTCACCATGGGCGTCGAGAACATCGATCCGAACAAGGTGGTCGGCACCTATGTCGCGCCGCAGGACTGGAATGCGCTGATCTCCGATCCCGACACGATCGTCATCGACACGCGCAACGACTATGAGACGGCAATCGGCATCTTCCGCGGTGCTGTTGACCCGAATACGAAGACCTTCCGCGAGTTTCCGGACTGGGTGCGCAACAATACCGGCCTGCACAACAAGCCGAAGATCGCCATGTATTGCACCGGCGGCATCCGCTGCGAGAAGGCAACCGCCTTCATGAAGGAGCAGGGCTTCGAGGAGGTCTATCACCTCAAGGGCGGCATCCTGAAGTATCTCGAGGAAGTCCCGCAGGAAGAAAGCCTCTGGGATGGCGCCTGCTTCGTCTTCGACGAGCGCGTCTCGGTCGAGCATGGCCTAAAGGAAGGCGAACACAAGCTTTGCCACGCCTGCCGCAATCCGATAACAGCTGAGGAGATCACCTCACCTCACTACGAGGAAGGCGTTTCCTGCAGCAACTGCTACAGCACGCGCAGCGAAGACGACCGCCTGCGCTACCGCCAGCGGCAGCATCAGATCGCGCTCGCCAAGAAGCGTGGCCAAAAGCACATCGGAACCTGATTAGGCGGCGTTGGTGCGGCGGGTGGTGACCTTTGCCGCGCGCGACCGCATCAGCCGTTCGGTGATCTGATCGGCCGGCATCGGCCGGCCAAAGAAGTAGCCCTGTAACGTATCACAGCCGAAGAGCCGCACCGCTATGCCCTGCTCTTCGGTCTCGATACCCTCGGCCGTGACCGGAATGTCGAGCGAGCGGGCAAGTGCCACCGTCGCCTGCAGCATTTCGCGTTGGCTGTCGCTTTCCAGGATGTCCATGACCAGCGAGCGGTCGATCTTGATGCGGTCGAAGCCGAACTGGCGCAGGTAGCCGATGGAAGAAAAGCCCGAGCCGAAGTCGTCGAGCGCAACCTTGACGCCGAGTGTCTTCAGTCGCTCGATCGCCTGCCGGGTACGCTGAGGGTTCTGGATCATGTAACCTTCGGTGACTTCAAGGGTCACCCGCTTGGCCTCGATCTCCGTCTGCTTCAGCACGTATCGGACATAGTCGACAAAGGCCGGGTTACGGAACTGCCCCGGAGAAACATTGACCGAGATGCGCAGTTCCGGCCATTGCTTGGCTGTCTCGCAGGCCTTGCGCAAAACAAAGAGCCCCAGCGCTTCGATAAGCCCGCTGGTTTCCGCAATGGGGATAAACACTTCAGGCGAGACCGGCCCGTGACCCGGGCGGTTCCATCGCACCAACGCCTCGACGCCCGTCATTTCATGGGTCGCAGCATCGATCAGCGGCTGATAGGCAATCTGCAAATCACCGCCTTCGATCGCCATGCGCAAATCGAGTTCCAGCGCATTGCGCTCGGCCCGGTCGGCGTCCATGGCTGGATCGTAAAGCGTCATGCGTGCACGGCCGGCTTCCTTGGCCTTGTACATGGCAAGGTCAGCCCGGCGCACCAGTTCCTCGCGGTCGATCGCACCACCCTCCGACATGGCGATGCCGATGCTTGCACCGATGACGACGACGCGCCGGCCGATCTCCAGCGGTTCTGCGAGGAAGTCCAGGATCTGCTCGGAAAGCTGCAGGGCAACGGCGTGCTCACTCTCGGAGACAAAAGCGATGGCGAACTCGTCGCCGCCGATGCGGGCGAGCACGGCGCCCACAGGAATGAGCACGTTGAGGCCAGCTGCGACCGCGCGGATCAGCTGATCGCCGGTGCCATGACCATAAGCGTCGTTGACTTCCTTGAAGCCGTCGAGATCGAGATAGAGGATGAGCACATTGCGATGCGTTTGCGCTGCCTCGGCAACGAAGGCGTCGATCGCGGTTCCAAGCCCATCTCGGTTCAACAGGCCGCTCAACCGGTCACGATTGGCTTCCTCTCGGGCAATGATTTCCTCGGCCTTGAGGCGGCGTAGCGCCAGCCAACCGATGATGAGCAGAACGATGAAGAACAAGCCGACAAGTCCGAGTGCCTTGACGACCATCGGACGAACTTCGCCATAGCCGATATCGCCGGGCCCCCGCGACAGCCAGATGAGCTTGCCGAGCATGGCCGCTTTGGCGTCGGCGATCGCCACCGAATACGGGGCTTCGAAATCAGGGGCGACCAGCTTCAAACCGTCGACCACATAGGTCGCGCCAAGTTCGGCCACCCTCTCGGAACCTAGGTGGCGGGCAAAGATGAGATAGCGATGTTTTTCTGCCGGCATATCGAGCGCGCCGGATTTCTCGCGCACCAGCGCGACGCCGACCGCCGCAATACCGGATTTGGTATCGACGAAACCTGTCGCCTCCGGGTTGTCCTGCAGGCCCGCCGCTTTCACCTTGTCGAAGAGTGACCAGAGCGCGGGCGAGAAGAAATCGTCCAGCGCGCCTTCCATCGGCTTGCCTTCCTGATAGGCCATGATCGACTTCTTCTCGTCATCGATCACGATTGCCATATCGAAGAGGGCGCTGTTGACCGACATTTCGCCGTAGTTGCTGATCGTCCAGGCCATGCCATCGGCGGCATAGACGTTCACCGCGGCATCGTCCCAGGCTGCATAATCGTTGAGCGTCGCGCCCAACTGCATCTCGAAGGTCTTCAGGGCGCCGGAGACAGTTTCACGGGAGCGCTCGTCATCCAGCACGTTGGATCGATCCGCAACGCGCTCGAGCGCGCTCAACACGAGCGTCGTGACAATTGCGACAACAATGGCAAAGGAGAAAAGCACGCCGGCGACCGTCGCATGACGACCGATGCCCGATACTTTCTTGTTGCCCCCGAAAATTGCCCGCATTCATTGCTCCCCGATCACGGAAGTCTGCCAGCTAGGGCTCAAAAAACGGTTAAGGGATCGATGTAACGATTAATCATCGGCGATTTTTTCGCCATAACCGCTAGCCCCCAAAACGTCAGGAAAATACATTGATTACGCAATGTTTTCCGCAACTTGACGGAATGAGTCAGACGCCAACGCGATTGATTGCAGCGCAGAGTTTTACAAGCACAGATACGAGAAGCCCGCTTTTCACGGCTTCGGCAAGGACGTCAGATTGTCCGCCATCCGTCTTGCCAAGCAACGAGATCTTTAGAAAAGCCTCGTCGACAAGCCGCAGCGACATCGTCTTCAGTACTTCGGTCAACTGCTCGAGGGCGAAATCGCCGCGATGCGAGGCATGCGCAATCATTGCGGGCTTGAACGGCACTTCGTCGCGGGAAACGAGCCAATCAAGCGCGTTCTTCAATCCCCCGGGCAGGCCATGGGCATATTCCGGACATGCGACGATAATGCCGTTGGCCGCACGGATCTTGGCTGCAAACTCTTCGACGATCGCTGGCGTGTTCTCGCCCTCGCGGTCCGGGTTGAAGATCGGCAGCTCGCCGATCAGCTCGCAGATCTCGACTACGACGCCTGCGGGCGCATTATCCCGCAGGGCTTCGAGCAGCCGGCGATTGGTCGAAGCCTTTCGCTGGCTGCCGCAGAGCGCATAGAGGAAGAGCGGCTTTTCCATGCGCACGGTTTAAGCCACGGCGCCGATTCGCGCCATGCGCTCGTCAGCTGCTCTTGTGGTTGCCCTTCGGGAACTGTGCCGCAAGTTCGCTGTACCACTTGCCGCTCTTCTTTACCGTGCGGACCTGGGTCTCGTAATCAACATGCACGAGGCCGAACCGCATCCGGTAGCCCTCGGCCCATTCGAAATTGTCCATCAGGCTCCAGGCGAAGTAGCCGCGCATCGGATACCCGTCCTTGATCAGGTCGGCGACGGTATCGAGGTGCTCGCTGTAATAGTCGAGGCGCGGCTGGTCGTCGACCTCGCCGTTGACGACGTCCATGTTGTAGCAGGCGCCGTTCTCGGTGATGTAGCACTCCGGCAGCTCGTAGCGGCGATAGAGATCCTCGACGACGTTCTTCAGGCCAGGCGCATATACTTCCCAGCCGATATCGGTCTTAAAGTCGCTGACGCGTGGCGCCTCGACAGTCCAGGGGAAGTCGCCGTTCTTTGCCGGATCATCAGCAACTCGCAACGGCGTGTAATAGTTGAGGCCCCACCAGTCGAGCTTCTGATTGATGATCTTGAGATCACCCTCTTCCACAACGGGCATGCGCTCGCCGAGTGCTTCCAGGAACTCCTTCGGGTACTCGCCCTTGAAGACCGGATCGAAGAAGGCGCCGTTGTGGAACTGGTGCGCGCGTTCGCCAGCCGCAATGTCGGCAGCGCTGTCGGAGCCCGGCATGACGGACATGGCGTTGAGCACGAGGCCTACAGGCACGTTGGGCGCTTCCGCGCGGATCGCTTCGACGCCGAGGCCATGCGCGAGATTCATGTGGTGCATGGCGTGAAGCGCTGCCTGCATATTGCGTTCGCCCGGCGCATGAATGCCATAGAGATGGCTGAGCCAGACGATGCACCATGGCTCGTTGAAGGTCGCGACGCTATCGAGGCGGTCGCCGAGGCGGGCCATCACTGTCTTGGCGTAGCGCTGGAATGCATAGGTCGTCGAGCGCGCCGTCCAGCCGCCGTCGCCGGCGAGAAGCAGCGGCAGATCCCAATGGTAAAGCGTTGCGAAGGTCTTGATGCCACGCGCCTTGCAGCCATCGACGAGACGATCGTAGAAATCGAGGCCCGCCTCGTTTACCGGGCCGGTACCATCAGGAATGATGCGCGGCCAGGCGATCGAGAAGCGGTAGGCGTCGACGCCCATGGACTTGATGAGATCGAGGTCCTGATCGAGCCTGTTATAGTGATCGCAGGCGACATCGCCATTGTCGCGGTTGAATACGCGACCCGGCATGTTGCAGAAGGCATCCCAGATGGAGGGCTTGCGGCCGTCTGCCTTGGAAGCGCCTTCAATCTGAAACGCCGCCGTCGCAACGCCGAACGTGAAATCGCCCGGGAAGCGGGCAGCAAGGGTCTTCGGATCGATCATGAAAATCCCGTTCTTCATGGTTTCAAGAGGCGGTTTAGCCAAGCGGACCGATGTTGTACAGCGTGGAAATGACAATGCTGTAACGTTTCAGGTTAGCCGTTCCGGGGGCGCCTTGCGCATCAGGCGCTCCCGCCTTGCATTGCGCGCCCTTTCGCGAAACAACCCTCCCATGAGCATTCCCACCACACACCCCTTCGCCTTTAACCCCACCTACGGCATGACCCTTGCCGACCTCCGAGCGATCGTTCCGCCCGAAGCGCCGCCGGGGTTCGATGCGTTCTGGCAGGCCCGATACGAAAGAGCGATCGCCACCGACCCGCAGCCGGTGCTTCGAAAGAGCAGCCTGACGCATCCCGACTGGCAGGTCCTCGACATCACCTACACCTCGACCGGTGGATTCGAGATCGGCGGCTGGCTGCTCCTGCCACGGCGGCTGCCGGTGCGCCGCGGATTGGTGGTGGGCCACGGCTATGGCGGCCGCGATGCGCCCGATTTCGACCTGCCTGTCGAGGAAGCTGCCATTTTCTTCCCCTGCGCCCGTGGCCTGTCGCTCAGCGCCCGCCCGCCCATTCCGGCCGATGCGTCGGGGCATGTCCTGCAGGGTATCGACAACCCGAACACCTACATCATCGGCGGCTGCGTCGATGATCTCTGGCTTGCCGTCTCGTCGCTTCTCACACTTTATCCATGGCTCTCAGGCCACATCGGCTACAGCGGCGTCAGCTTCGGCGGCGGCATCGGCGCGCTGGCGATCCCGTTCGATCCGCGCATCGATCGCGGCCACCTCGTCGTCCCGACCTTGGGCGACCGGGAGCTATGGCTGACGCTACCGACCGTCGGCAGCGCAGATTCCGTGCAGACATACCAGACGACACATGGAAGCGTTCTCGAGACCCTGCGGATGTTCGACGCAGCCAGTGCCGCAAGCCGGATCGAGGTGCCGATGCTCGCAGCCGTCGCCCTCTTCGACCCCGCCGTCGCGCCGCCCTGCCAGTTCGCGGTGGCCAACGCCCTTCCGACATCAAAATATAATGAAACCTTCATATTGGATGCGGGGCACTTCGATTATCCCGGCAGCACTGAGCAGAACGCGGTACTGCGCGAGAAAGTCCGAGATTTCTTCAAGGTGTTATGAACCGGGAATATCTGCGCTGGCATAGTCCACGCCTGCATCGCGAGATGGAACTGCTGGTGTTCGGCCATGCCGGCGCCAAGGTCCTGATGTTTCCGACCCGCGAGGGACGTTTCTGGGAATACGAAAGGCTCGGCGTGGTCGAAAGCCTTTCCGACAAGCTGCAAGCCGGCCAGCTGCAGCTCTATTGCATCGAGGGGCTGGCCACAGAGACCTTCTACGGCTTCGACCGGCATCCGGCTGACCGAATCCGCCGCCACACGGCCTTCGAAGACTATATCCTGAACGAAGTCCTGCCGCTGATGGCATCGAAGAACGGACATGAGTGCACCATCGTGCATGGCTGCAGCCTCGGCGCCTTCCAGGCCGCCAGCCTGGTCTTCCGGCATCCGCATCTGTTCCGCAAGCTGGTTGCCTTCTCCGGCCGCTACGACCTGACGATCAGGGTCGACTCCTTCGGCGATCTGTTCGACGGCTATTACGACGACACGGTCTATTTCCACACGCCGACGCACTTCCTGCCGGGGCTAAACGGCGGCTGGCAGCTGGATAAGCTGCGCGAGGTCGAGATCGTCCTGACCATCGGTGACGCCGACCCCTTCCTCGACAACAACTATCACCTCAGCCGGCTGCTGGCGGAGAAGCAGGTCGGCCACCAGCTGCATGTCTGGGAAGGCCGCGCTCACCGGGCAGGCGCCTGGCGCAAGATGGCCGGCCTTTACATCTGACCCCGCACCCGGCCCGCCTAGAGAAGAAGCTCTTCGCCAAGCGGAAGCTGAAGCAGACGCGATATGCCGATATTCTCCAGAAACACCTCGTCGTGGCTGACGACAAGCAGCGCTCCGTCATAGGCCTGCAGCCCCGCTTCTACGGCTGCAATGGAATCGATATCCAGATGGTTGGTCGGTTCGTCGAGGATGAGCAGCGGCGGCGGCTTTGCGCCACCGAGAACACAGGCAAGACCGGCGCGCAGCAACTGCCCGCCCGAGAGCGTCGACACCTGCTGCAGGGCGGCATCCGCCCGGAACATGAAACGCGCCAGCGCCGCACGGCAGGCATTCTCATTGGCCTGGGGATTGAGATTGCTAAAATTCTCGCGGATCGACAACGATCGATCGAGCAGACTGACACTCTGATCGAACAGTGAAAAGCCGGTCATGACGGAAACGGTCCCGGACCACGGCTGCAGCACGCCTGTGATCAGCGCCAGCACTGTCGTCTTGCCGGAGCCGTTCGGCCCGGCGATCGCGACGCGATCGGGGCCGGTCATGGCAAAAGAGAGGTTTCGGATGATCGGCGCCTCGGGCCGATAGCCCGCGGTGACGCGCTCCAACCGCAAGACATGCCTGCCGGGCGGCAACCCGGTTGACGCGAGTTGCGCTGAAAAGGGCTGCAGGATCTCGATCCGCTGCCGCGCCGCGGCCGCCTCCTCCATCGCCTCCTCGCGGCGTTTTTCGCCAAGGCGAACCTTGTTGCCGCTGGTGTTTTCCGCCGCCCGCTTGAGGCCACCGGCGACGATACGCGGCATATCGCTTCTTGCCGCCTTCTTGCGGCCGTTGCGATCGCTGCGGGCCTGTCGTTCCGCCGCGACCTGGGCGCTGCGGACCACATCGGCAACACGCCGCTCCGCGTCCGCGAGGTCGTGCTCGGCGGCGGCGAGCTCAAGCGCCTTGCGCACCTGAAAGGCGCTCCAGTTTCCACCATATCGCCGGGCACCGAGGCTGGTGATCTCGACGATCGCATCCATGGTATCGAGCAACTCCCGATCATGGCTGACGACGATGGCGCCGGCGCGCCAGCCGGAAAGCAACGTGATGATAGCCTCCCGCCCATCCCGGTCGAGATTGTTGGTCGGCTCGTCGAGGATCAGGAAATCGGGATCGGAGAAGACGAGGGCCGCAAGACCCACACGCGTCCGCTGGCCGCCGGAAAGCGAGATAAGCAACGTCTCCGGTTCTGCGTCCAGCCCGACGCGTTCGATCGCCGCGGCGATACGCGCCTCGATCGTCCAATCAGCAATGGCGAGTTCGTCGGCAGTGGCGTCGCCAGCTTCGGCGCGGCGAAGGATTGCGAGCGCATCACTGGCATCGAAGAGATCGGCGACCGTTGCCCCCTCCTCCACCTGGACCGACTGGCGCAGGATGCCGAGCCGTCCGCCAAAGGCAATGCTGCCGGATTGCGGCTGCAGTTCGCCAGAGACGAGCTTGAGCAGCGTCGTCTTGCCGACACCATTGCGGCCGACAAGACCGGTTCGCTCGGCGCCGAAGCTCAGATCGAGATGGGAAAGAAGGGGTCGCCCGTCAGGCGTGGACCACAACAGATTGGATAGGGTAATGGATGCAGGCATGGATAAAGGACTCCCGAATGGCAAGGCGAGCTGGCGTTGCGATCGGCGTGGAATCCATTGCTGCACACATCCTGTTGGTATTGGCGATGGCCGCAATCTAGGCGGGCAGAGGGCTGAAATCAAGGCGATATCGGGTGGAACCGCAAACCGGCGACGGTCCGTGCCTGACCTGGCCACCCTTTGCCGGATAAATCGAAGCGGGCTTGCACTTCGGCGTCTCAATGACGCCGTGCTGGTTAGGGCCCCTTCGCTGCGTCCTTGACCTTCACGGCCATTGTCACTGCGGCATTCACGAGGATTTCGTTGCGCCCACCGCGATTGAGATCCACGCTGCTGGTGAGGTTGGTGATCTGGCAGCTTTCGGCCAGTGCCTGCAGGATGAGATCACATTGCTCGCTAGCCATCGTGTAGAGCCCTTTCTGGGCTGCCTTGATCTGTTCACCGATTTCCTGCCCGACCTCAACAGGCACCGAGAGGGACATCGTCGTCTGCACCTTGACCGTGCCGAGAGCACGCTCGCCGGCGTAGAAGTTCGGTGCGCGGTTGGGGACTTCCTGCGACAATGCCGGAAACGCAGCGAGCGCAAACGCGCATGTCAGAACTTTGGCAGAAACTTTCATCGACCATCTCTCCATGTGGTTGCGCGCATTTTCTGCCATAGCATTGTTAAACGACAATGAGCGCGCATCCTAATATTCTAGGAAACGCGCTCATTAGTTTTATCCGTCAGAGTAGTCGAGTGAGGATCAGACCTTGACCCAGGCACCGTTCTTCTTCGAAGAAGCCACACAGGCTTCGACGAAGGCAACGCCCTTCACGCCGTCATCAACGGTCGGGTAAACGACGGCCTTGTCGACCGCCTTGCCCTTCTTGTGCGCGTTGATGGCGTGCGCAGCTTCCGTGTAGATCGTCGCGAAGGCTTCGAGATAGCCCTCCGGGTGACCGGACGGGATGCGCGAAACGCGGGCCGCCGCCGGGCCGGAACCGGCGCCGTTGCGGGTGATCAGGCGCTTCGGCTCGCCGAACGGCGTAAACCACAGATAGTTCGGATCGGCCTGAACCCATTCGAGACCGCCCTTGGTGCCATAGACGCGGACCTTCAGACCGTTCTCATGGCCGGGGGCCACCTGGCTGCACCAGAGCATGCCCTTGGCCGCCTTCTCCGACCCCTTCGCCTTGAAGCGAAGCATAACGTGAGCGTTGTCGTCCAGCCGCCGGCCGGGCACAAAGCTGTCGAGATCAGCAGCCAGGCTGTCGAGTTCGAGGCCTGATACGAAGGACGCGAGGTTATAGGCATGCGTGCCGATATCGCCGGTCGAGCCGCCCGCACCCGACTGCGCCGGGTCGGTGCGCCACACGGCCTGCTTGGCGCCTGTCTGCTCGACGGCCTCGGTCAGCCAATCCTGCGGATATTCGGCCTGGACGATCCGGATGTCGCCGAGTTCGCCATTGGCGATCATCTCGCGTGCCTGGCGAACCATCGGATAGCCGGTGTAGTTGTGCGTGAGGATGAAGAGAGCGCCGCTCTCGTCGGCGACCTTCTTCAGCTTCTTGGCGTCGGCAAGGTTCGAGGTCAGCGGCTTGTCGCAGATGACGTGAATGCCGCGACGCAGGAATTCCTTCGCGGCGTCATAGTGCACATGGTTCGGCGTGACGATCGAAACCGCCTCGATGCCGTTCTTCAGCTTGGCTTCGCGGATCGCCATCTCGCGATAGCTGGAATAGGTGCGCGACGGATCGAGGCCGAGGTCGCGGCCCGATGCAATCGCCTTTTCCGGCGTTGACGACAGCGCGCCTGATATCAGATCGTACTGGTCGTCGATGCGGGCCGCGATGCGGTGAACGGCGCCGATGAACGCGCCGGCACCGCCGCCGACCATGCCGAGACGGATGCGCGGTTCGCGCGCTTGTTCTGTAGATGCTTCAATTGCCATTGGTTCCTCCTGAATTTGCGTAGGGCAGAAACAGCCCTTCCCTCGGTCGGCTGGGGAAGGGAGAGCCCTTCCCGCTGCGTTCCAATCAGCCCTCCTGTCGAGAGGGCCGCGGCCTCAGAGACCGAGCATGCGGCGGTTGGCCGCCTGGTCCGTACCTCCCGCTGCGAAGTCGTCAAACGCCTTCTCGGTGACGCGAATGATGTGCGCCTTGACGAACTCGGCACCTTCGCGGGCGCCATCCTCCGGATGCTTCAGCGCGCATTCCCATTCGACCACGGCCCAGCCGTCGAAGTTGTTGGCCGTCATCTTCGAGAAGACCGCGCCGAAATCGACCTGGCCGTCGCCGAGCGAACGGAAGCGGCCGGCACGCTCGACCCAGCCCTGGTAACCGCCATAGACGCCCTGGCGACCGGTCGGGTTGAACTCGGCATCCTTGACGTGGAACATCTTGATCCGGTCCTTGTAGATGTCGATGTTGTCGAGGTAATCCAGGCACTGCAGCACATAGTGCGACGGATCATAGAGCATGTTGGCGCGCGGATGGTTCTTCACGCGCTCGAGGAACATCTCGAACGTGATACCGTCGTGCAGGTCTTCGCCCGGATGGATTTCGTAGCAGACGTCGACGCCGTTTTCGTCGGCATGGTCGAGGATCGGCGTCCAGCGCTTGGCAAGCTCGTCGAAGGCGGTTTCGACAAGACCGGCCGGGCGCTGCGGCCACGGATAGATGAAGGGCCAGGCGAGCGCGCCGGAGAAGGTCGCATGTGCCTTGATGCCGAGGTGCTTGGACGCCGTCAGCGCCATCTTGACCTGTTCGACAGCCCATTCCTGACGCGCCTTCGGATTGCCGCGCACCTCAGGTGCTGCAAAGCCGTCGAAGGCTTCGTCATAGGCCGGATGCACGGCGACGAGCTGACCCTGAAGATGGGTGGAAAGCTCGGTGACTTCGACGCCGTTCTTGCGTGCGACGCCGGCGAATTCGTCACAATAATCCTTCGAGGACGCTGCTTTCTTGAGATCGATCAGCTGGCCCGCCCAGGTCGGAACCTGCACGCCCTTGTAGCCGATGTCGGCTGCCCATTTGGTGATCGAATCCCACGAATTGAAAGGCGCGGCATCGCCCGCGAACTGGCCAAGGAACAGGCCTGGACCTTTGATCGTTTTCATGTCAATTCCTCCCTAAAAGATGACCGTAAACGTTTTTGATAGTGTTCTAGCACGCGATTTGAAGTCTGCAAGCCGATTTCGGCGAAACTACAAATCTTCCCCACCGGGCGGAGATCGAAGGCGGCCGACTTAACCACGGTCGGTCTCGGGCTGCAAGATGTACGTACCGCATTTCTCGTCGCCACACCGTCACGATGGGGACGCCGGCCGGCGAACCCATCGCTTCTTACTGCGGTGGACATCGCGCAGTGCCGTGTTACTGTCTTGAAACCAGGAGGGTGGCGCATGACGCGGCGTCTGGCAGCAATCTTGGATGCTGATGTAGTCGGCTTTTCCCGGCTGATGGGCCTTGACGAAAGCGGCACTTTCGCAATGCTGAAAGCGCACAACAGCGAAGTCATTGTCCCCAGCATCGGCAGACATCATGGGCGCGTGGTCAAATTCGTCGGCGACGGCACGTTGGCTGAATTTGCGAGCGTCGTCGATGCCGTCGGCTGTGCCATGGACATCCAGAGAGCATTGCTTGCGCTGAATGAGGCCGTCGAGCCGGATCGGCGCATGTTGTGGCGCATCGGCATCCACGTTGATGATGTGCTGGTCGAAGACGAGGACATCTTCGGCGACGGCGTGAATGTCGCCGCAAGCCTGCAGGCGCTGGCGCCTCCAGGCGGCATCTGCGTCTCCCAGCAGGTCAATGACCAGATCCGGTCGAAGCTTGACTTCAGGGCGATTGATTTCGGCAACCGCAAGCTCAAGAACATCGAGCGACCGATCCGTGTCTGGCGGTGGACGGCGGAAAGCGAACCGCCCCCCTCGCCTGCCGCGCCGAAGGATCCGGTCACAGGCCCCGTCCGCAATCGGCCCTCCATCGCGGTGCTGCCCTTCAGCAACATGTCGAGCATCGAGGGCCAGGAACATTTCTCGGATGGCTTCACGGACGAGCTGATCGCCACGTTGGCGCGCTGTCGCTGGCTGCTGGTCGCAGCCCGTAACTCGTCGTTCAGCTACAAGGGCCGGCAGGCCAATGCGCAACAGGTAGCGGAGGACCTTGGCGTCAAGTACGTGCTGGAAGGCAGCGTGCGCCGCGCGGCAGATCGCGTTCGCGTCACCGCGCAATTGCTGAACGGCACGGATGGCACGCTGCTCTGGGCGGAACGCTACGACCGGACGCTGGCCGACATCTTCGAGGTTCAGGACCAGCTTGCCTCGGAAATCACCGGCACGATCGAGCCGGAACTGGGCTCCATCGAATTCGCCGCCCTTCGTGGCCGCACGGTGTTCGACATGGATGCCTGGGAAATCTACCTGAAGGGCCTCTGGCATCTCTATCGGTTCACGCTTGATGAATTGAAGACCGCCAAGGCGCTCTTCGAGCAGGCAATCAGTATTGACCCGACGTTCGCGCAGGCGCAGGCGCGACTGGCTTATGTTCACATTCAGCTCGGCTGGTATGGCCCCCTCAATGAACGCGCGGAGCGGATCTGCGATGCGATCGAGCTTGCCGAACGCGCGATCATATCCGACCAGAGAGAACCCGCGGCGCACCTCGCCCTGGGAAGGGCGCTGGCGCTTGATGGCGCGACGGAGGCCGGGCTTGTGCATCTGCGCAACGCCTTGCAGCTGGACCAGAGCTTTGCGCAGGCTCACTTCGCGCTCGGTCAGGTCCTCTGCTACGTCGAACGCCCTGCGGAAGGCATAGAGGAGATCAAGGAAGCGTTTCGGCTCAGTCCTCGCGACCCGCATCTGTGGACCTTCCATAACGTTCTCGCCATCGCAAACTATCAATTGGGCAACATGGCGGAAGCGGCCAAGGCAGCGCGCGCATCGCTCCGCTCGCCGAACGCCACCTTCTGGCCAGCGATCTTTCTGGCTGCCGCCCTCGGAAGGGTGGGTGGCGAAACCGACGAGGCGCGAGAAGCAGTTGCGAGGCTTCATCGCTTCCGGCCGGGGATGACCTGCACTGACGCCCGCCGAGAGTTCTATTTCGGCGATAATCCCGTCATGACCGAAGCCTTCATCGACCGCTGCATCACGGACCTCGCCAAGGCCGGCCTGCCGGACTAGCAAGCGACACTGTCAAAGAAAGGCGCCCGTCCTGTCGAACGGGCGCCGCATTAGATTCTTCGGATCAGAACGGAGAATCCGGGAAGTAGAAGTCCTTCGCATTGTCCTTCGTGACAAGCGTCGCGTCGAGGACGAAGGTGCCGCGAACCGGAACCTGGCCGTAGAGACCAGCAGCCGTCAGCTCCATGGCCGTGCCAACCATTGCCGGCGGATAAAGAACGTCGACCGGGATCAGCTTGTCGCCGTCCATGACCTTCTTGACCATGTCCTTGGAGCCGGCGCCGGCGACAACATACTTGATGTCGGTACGCTTGGCCTGCTCGATCGCCTGCAGCACGCCGACAGCCATGTCGTCGTCCTGGCACCAGACCACGTCGATCTTCGGGTACTTCGTCAGATAGTCCTGCATGACCTTGAAGGCATCGTCGCGGTTCCAGTTACCGTACTGGCGGTCGAGAACCTTGACCTTGGAGCCGGCAATGCCCTTGTCGAAGCCGTCCTGGCGCTGCTGATCGATCGGGATAGGCAGGCCGCGAATGACGACGACTTCGGCGTCCGGCGTCTGCGCAGCGATGTACTTGCCAGCGACTTCACCGAGCGCCGGGTTGTTGCCAGCGACATAAAGGTCACGGACGGTGTCATCGTTGGTCGAGGGCGCACGGTCGACGAGCGCGACGTACTTGCCCTTACCTTTGACTTCCTTGATGGCGTTGACGAGCGGATCCGGATCCGACGGCAGGATGACGAGGGCGTCGATGCCCTGTGTATCAAGGTCCTGCACAGCGTTCGCCTGGCTGGCGGCATCCGGCGAAGTCTTGACGATGACGTTCAGGCCCGGATGCTGTTCCATCAGTTTCTTGGCGATGCGTTCGGCGTGGAACACGACGCCCGAGGTCCAACCATGGTCGGCTGCCGGAATCGAGACGCCGATGGTGAACTTCTTGTCCTGTGCGTATGCGGTACCCGCCAGCGTGACGGCCGCAACCGCAAGACCCAACATGAGTTTGCGCATTCTATTTCCTCCCAATAAACGTCAGGGACTTTTCCTACCCGTCAACCGGACGCCCTGTGATCCCGGCCAATTCCTGGAACCAGTCCGCTTACGATTTGCGGACCAGCGAGCGCTGCACCAGCATGGCGATGATGATGATCGCACCCTGGATCGCACCGATGAGATATTCGCTGATGAAGTTCGACAGCAGCATGATGTTACCGACGAGTTCGAGAATGAAGGCACCGCAGATGGTCCCCCAGACGCGGCCAGCGCCGCCCTTGAGCGCCGTGCCGCCGACGACTACGGCGGTGATCGCCTGCAGTTCCCAGAGAATGCCGGTTGTTGCCGAGGTCGAGCCGAGGCGCGGCACATAAAGCAGCACGGCGATGGCAACGCAGAGCCCCTGGATGACAAAGGCGATCGTGCGCACGCGATTGACCGCAATGCCGGAGTAACGCGCGACATCACTATTGGAACCGACAGCAACGACATGGCGACCATAGCGCGTGCGGTAGAGAATGAAGGCCGCAACGGCAGTAACTGCCAGGATCACGACGATCGGAACCGGCACGCCGAAAATGCTGCCGAAATAAGCCGGACGGTAAAGCGTCTGGATGTCGGCCGACCGCAGCGTGATCGCGCCGCCTTGGCTAAGCCATGTCGTCAGGCCGCGATAGATGCCCATGGTGCCGAGCGTGGCGATGAACGGCTCGATCCTGCCGACCGTGGTGATCAGACCATTGGCCAGTCCGCAGAGCGCACCGGCGACGAGCGTAAACACGACCGCGGCCGCCAGCATCAGTGTCGGGTCGGCAATCACGCCGGAATTCATCAAAAGGATCATCAGGCTGGCGACAAAGGCCACCATCGAGCCGACGGACAGATCAAGATCGCCTGCGGAAATCACGAATGTGGCGCCGACAGCGATAATTGCGATAAAGGCGCAGCGCGTCGCGACGTTGGCGAGGTTGGTGATGCCGATAAAGTTCGGATTGACCAGCGCGCCGACGATCAAGAGCAGTATCAGGGCTGCAAAGGGCGCGACCGCCCTGAGATCGATATCCCGCCAGGGGCGACGGCTGATTTCCCTGGTCTCCTCGTTCACACTCATCTCCAAACCAACCTCCCGCCCTCAATTCGATGGGCATCATACCTTTACGGCGCGCCGAGCGCAGCGCCTCCCCGCCACCGTCAGGCGGCTTTCTTCTTCAATCCGGCGGCGTAGCGCATGATCTCCTGCTCGGAGATCTCGTCGCCCTCGAGCACACCGACGATCCGTCCCTCGCGCATCACGGCGACGCGCGTGCAAAGGCCGATCACCTCCGGCATCTCCGAGGAGACGACAATGATGGATCGACCGTCGCGCGCCAGCGCGGAGATGAAATGATAGATCTGCTGCTTGGTGCCGACGTCGATGCCCCGCGTCGGCTCGTCGATGATGATGATCTCGGGCTCGGTCTCCATGACCTTAGCAAGCAGCAGCTTCTGCTGGTTGCCGCCCGACATACGCCCGGCAACGATGTTGGTGTCGCGAACCCGGATATCAAAGCGCCGCCTTGCCTTGGCGAGCGCCTGCGCCTCGCTGCTCGGGCTGAGATAGCCGTGTCGCGAATGCTGGCCGAGCGATTGCAGCGTCAGATTGGTCATCATGCCGGAGCGCAGAAGCAGGCCCTTCGACTTCCGATCCTTCGTCATGTAGGCAAGGCCGGCGCGATTGGCGGCATGTACATCGCCTGACGGAATCGATTCACCGCCAATGTGGACCTCGCCCGCGGCACGGTTCCGAAGCCCGGCGACCGCCTCCATCAGCTCCGTGCGACCGGAGCCAATCATGCCTGAGAAGCCGATGATCTCACCCTTGCGGACCTCGAAGCTGGCATCCTGAACATAACCCGTCGAGACACTTTCGACCCGAAGGACGATTTCCTCGTCGACATTGGGCTCGACCTTGGTCGGATAGAGACTTGAAAGCTCGCGCCCGACCATCAGCTGCGCGATGGATTCGCCGTCGAGCATCGCCGTCGGCGCAGTCTTGACCCACTGGCCATCGCGCAGCACGGTCACCCGGTCGGTGATTTCCATCACCTCGTCGAGCTTATGCGATACGAAGATAAAGCTTGTTCCCTTGTCACGCAGCTTGCGCACCTGCCGGAACAGGAAGTTCGTCTCTTCGCGCGAAAGCACGGCTGTCGGTTCATCCATGATGACGACGCGGGCATCGCGACTGATTGCCTTGGCGATTTCCACCATCTGCTTGTCGGCGATCGACAATGTGCCGATGATGGCATTCTCGTCGACATGCGAACCGAGCAGATCGAGTGCCTTGCGGGTCTCGGCGCGCATGTGTTTGCGGTCAAGCACGCCGAACCGCGTGACTTCGCGGCCAAGGAAAAGGCTCTCGGTCACCGTCAGATGTTCGGCAAGATTGAATTCCTGGTGGATGAGAACGATGCCGAGCGCTTCGGCCGCGCCGTTGGCCGGCAAGACGACCGGCTGGCCGTCGAGCAGGATCTCGCCCGAACTCGGCTGCTCGAAACCGGACATGACCTTGACCAAGGTCGATTTGCCCGCGCCGTTTTCACCCATGAGAGCATGGATCTCACCGGCACGCAGATCGAAATTGACACTGAAGAGGACTTGCACGCCGCTGAACGACTTGCAGATGCGCCGCGCGGACAACACCACGGGCGCGGTGTCGGCAGAATCCACACTCATTGACTGATTTCCTCCCTGCGGCTCCCATCCGCTTGAAGCCATATGTAAACCTTTACACGACGTATGTAAAGGTTTACATCATTGTTACACACAGATCTGCAGGTCGGCGCGTTTGACCTCCCGGCAAGTCTGTGTAGTGTCGCGGCGAAGGCATCCCAAGGCAGGACGCAGTGTCGAATTCCACGCCCGCAACCATAGAAGACGTCGCTCGGATCGCCGAGGTTTCGATCGCGACGGTATCGCGGGCGATCCACACGCCGGAGAAGGTCGCCAACTCCACGCGCCTGAAGGTCAACCAGGCAATCGCCATCACCGGTTACACGACCAATGCCATGGCGCGCAGCCTGCGGCTCGGTCGGTCGAATATGATTCTCGTGGTTGCTCCTGACATCGGCGACCCAAACTTCTCCAACATTCTGGTCGGCCTCGAGAACGAGGCGCGCGCCCACGGCTACGGCATCCTGATCGGTCACACGCAGAACGATGCGCAGCGCGGCCTCGAATATCTGAAGTTCCTGAATTCCAACCAGGCCGCCGGGCTGATCCTCTTCACCGGCATCCTGCCCTTCGGCCACCAGACGATGACCGCCCGCCTGCCGCCCAGCGTCGGGGTCTTCGAGCCGGTTTTCAACGGCGGCATTCCTTATGTCGGCGTGGATGATGTGGAAGGCGCCAGAAAGGCCGTCGATCTGCTGCTGGCAGAGGGCCATCGCAAGATCGCCTTCATCGGCGATTCGCGCACACGCCTTGCCTATAGCCGCCGGCGTCAGGGCTACGACGCGGGGCTCGATGCGGCGGGCGTTGCGCCAGATATGCGCATCGTGCTCGAAGGCGATGGAACGCTAGAGAGCGGCCGCCATGCCGTCGAGCAGCTCTTCATGCGCGACACGCTGCCGACCGCCTTCATGTGCGTCAACGACCAGACGGCGATCGGCGTGATGATCGGACTGAATGCCCGCGGTTACGACATTCCGAAAGACTTCTCCGTGACCGGCTTCGATGACGTGCCGCAGGCCGTGTTCATGTCGCCGCCGCTGACCACCATCCGCCAGCCGCGAACCTTGATCGGAAAGCAGGCCATGGCGCTTCTTCTGGAATTCCTGTCCGACGGCCAACCGGCGGAAACCGAAATCCTGCTGCGCCCGGACCTAGTGGTACGCAACTCCGTTGGCGCACCATCGCGTCGCTGGACGAAACGCTAAAGCGAACGGCGTAGCGTCCGCACCGTCGATACAATCAAACATTGATCATCGACTGCCCTTGAATGCCTCCCATCGCGCGTCCCGTTCGCGCTGATAGGCCGGATTGAGCTCAGTACTCAAATCTTCCCGTCTTATCGGCTGGCCGCACGATTCGCATGTCGGCCCAAGCCCCGCCGGCTTGCCGCAGCAAAGGTGCGTGTATTGCACGGCGCGGCCTTCGTCACCCGACTTCAGCCAGGTCTCGCCCCAGGCGCGCAGCGCCAGTATCACCGGGTAGAATGCTTCGCCCTTTTCCGTCAGGTGATACTCGTAGCGCGGCGGCCGCTCGCTGTAGCGACGGCGCTCCACAATGCCTTCGGCTTCCAATGACTTCAGGCGCGTTGCGATCATCTGCGGGGTCCCGCCAGTTTGCGCCTGAATTTCTTCGAACCGGTGACTGCGCATGAACAGCTCGCGCAGAACAAGCACGGTCCAACGATCCCCGACAACCGCCTCCGAGCGAGCAACCGGGCACAGCGTGTCTGGTGCAGAATCTTTCTCCATAGCGTAACTTTCTTTTTCATAGTTACTTGTAGATATGATTTTCATAGTTAATATAAGGAGTCATTAAAGCAAGCGCAACCGGCCATCTGGCCCGCGCTGAAAGGAGCGACATGGCCCAAGCAGGAGCATCGGCAATGCAGGCGCATAGCACTGCCCACTCAAAGGAGTTGCGTGGCGACGTCGCGCCGAAATCAAGCTCATCCAGCAGCGAAAGGAACCCGTCATGAGTGATCATGAAATCGTCGATTCAAGCTTTACCGCCGTCATCAACGCACCGATCGAGAAGGTCGACATTCCGAAATGGTGCTTCACGCTCCCCGAAGACGAGTACCAACGCTGCTCTCCGGCACACATCGCCGCCGGCTTTACGACGGCCCCCGACGGTAGGCGCATGTCGATCAATGTCGAGACGATCGGCGGCAGCCTGATGGTTCAGCACTATGTCGAGACCCTGGGTGAAAAGGATCACCTGATCCTGGAATCCGTTTCGGATATAGTCACGCCGACAGGCCGCACGACGATCCATGTGCTTTGGGAACTCAGCGTCAAACGAATCGACGATCAGACCTGCGAATTCACGAACCACGTTCGGTCCAGAGCAACGGAAGAATTCAAGGCCTTTCTCGATAGGCAGGGCATTCCTTTCGACGTCTTTCGCGCACAGCGTCAGCCGATGTCGATTGCGCACAACAAGGGCGAAACGCCACTCTTTGCGGCCAGCATCGAGCGTGCCGCACTTCGCAACTAAGTCCCGAAACACCTCAGCTTATTGGAGACAGTCATGTCAAAGCCGAATTACAGCAAGCAAACGACCGCCTTGCTCCTCGTCGATCCCTTCAACGACTTCCTGTCCGAGGGCGGGAAGGTTTATCCGCGCCTCAAGCCGATCGCCGATGAGGTCGCGCTTCTCGATAACCTCCGCCGGCTGGATGGCGCCATACGCGCGGCGGGCATTCAGGTGGCCATCGCCCCGCACCGGCGGTGGGAGCCGGGTGATTATGAGGATTGGGATCATCCCAACCCCACCCAACAACGGATCATGCACCAACACCAGTTCGCGCGCGGCGAATGGGGTGGCGAATGGCACCCGGATTTTGCGCCGAAACCTGGCGACATCGTCGCCAAGGAACATTGGGGGCAAAGCGGCTTCGCCAACACCGACCTGGATTTCCGACTGAAGCAGAAGGGCATCACCCACGTGATCGTGGTCGGACTGCTGGCCAATACCTGCATCGATACGACCGCCCGCTACGCCATGGAGCTTGGCTATCACGTGACTCTCGTGCGCGATGCGACGGCCGCCTTCTCGCATGAATTGATGCACGCCGCACACGAGCTCAGCGCGCCGACCTTCGCACATGCGATCCTGACGACCGACGAAGTGATTGCGGCCTTGCCCACGGCGTAACGACTGCATTGGAAGGCGCGCCGGTTCTCCCACCGTCCGCGCCAAGAGGCAACGTGACGCCGCCATCCGACACCGGCCGGGACGTCCCGCCGCGCTTGGCGGCGGGAGCAATTGGCATTCACCCGGCAACTGGCTATTGCGACTTCTGGGGATCATCCGCCGGGTTGACGTACTTGATGCCCCAAGGGCCGTTCGTGTTGATTTGGAGTACGGTCTCATCGTCGAAGTAGACGAAATGCGCCGTGCCCGGCGGCAGGGCAAAGAAACTACCCGCAGCCAGTGCCTTCGTGGCACTCCGATCAGCGGTTTTGCCCATGCCAAATTTGGCAGTCCCGGATAGGATCGTCACAACTTCATAGCCAGGATGTGTATGCGGCGGGATCGCATATCCCGACGGCACCTTTAGCCGAAGCGCAAACAAGCCTTTCTTGGTGGGATTGCCGAACAAGACCGCCGCTTGTGCTCCGGCCGGAAGCACCTTGGGGGCCTCGACCCACTTGATATCACCGGGAGCGAATATAGTGTGCGCATCCTCCGCCAGAGCGAGCGATGCAGCCCCGCAGAATCCAATCAAGCCGACTGCGAATATCGATGCGATCTTCATGATATCCTCCCTCTCGCCGGGCCTTCAACCTCGGCTGAGCGCTGGGGCAGGCTCGCGAAAGCCAAGAATACGTCCGCAGACCATCTCTAGGCAAGCGTTCCTCGGTCGTCCGACCGACCGCCGGCAGGTCATTTCACCCGCTTGAACACCCATTTCACGACGTATTCGCCGCTTCGCTTCATCTTGGTTTTCGTCTTGACCTGCACCGGCCCGCCCAGAGCAGCCTCGGCGGCTTCAAACGCCTGGCGTGCCTCGGCCATGGCCGCGTGATAGGCGCTGTTGTCGCGCTTGGGACTATCGGCGACGGCCTGCACGAGGGCGGCGCTCCAATCACGTTCACTGTCGCTCATTTATCAACCCCCGTTCGCAGCAAGGCGGTCTACGCTCTCGAGCCTTGGCTGCGCAAGCGCGAATGATTGAAGCGGCGGCGTCATTGCTGCAGCTGCGATGCGATTGCCGCCTTGTCGATGACAGACCAGACCTCCTCGATCCGCCCGTCCCGGAACTCATAGAACACGTTTTCAGTGAACGAGACCCTCTTGCCGTTCACCGGCATGCCAAACAGGAGCCCTTTCGGCGTGCAATCAAACCGCAGGCGGCTTCCCACGCGGGGCGGCTCGGAAATCAGGAAATCGATGTCGAAATGTAGGTCCGGAATCGCAAGAAAGTCGCCCTCCAGCATCTGGCGATAGCCGGACAGCCCGATTCGCGCTCCATTGTAGTGAACATCGGGATGAACGAACTGGTCGAGCGCCGTCCAATTCTGGCGGTTCAGACAGGCGATGTAGTCTCGATAGACGGCAGCAAGGTCGGCTTTGGACACGGCATCGCCTCCGGGTGTTATGGTCCCGAGGCCAAGTAGGATGACGCCGAGATTTGGCAACCGCATATCGGGATGATCCGACCGCTTCGAACGCGACGCAGCCCCTGCGTCACTCCACCAGCCCGAACATAGGGCCGAACCCGCCATGCCAGGATTTGTCGTTGCGCCCAAGGGCCGGACTGTAGAGCCCGACACCGCGGCCACCGTCGAGAAACAGCGCATTCGGGCAGGACAAATGATCGCGGAACAAGCGCGCGAAGTCGTGGAAATTCACCCTGTCTTCACTGACTGCGAAGCGCACCGCGCCATCGGCGCAGATGCCGACCCCGCCACGACGGGTGCGGTCCGTCGATCCGACGATAAAGATCGGGTTCAGCTTGTTGCCGATGACCAGCATCGGACCGGACTGGGTGGCGAACCGGACCTCCGACCGGCGTTTCAAAAATTCTTGCGTCGGAAGTATTCCGGTGGCGGCGCCATCGATGAAGAACACGCCATTCGGCTTTTTATAGAAGTTCGGCACGGGACCCGAGGCGGCGCCGTCTCTCTCGGTGCGGTTGACGGGCCGCAATTCCTGGCCGTCTTCCACATAGAGGCCGATCGGCGAAAAATCAGGCAGATACATGCCGGCATTGACCGCGAACGCCAAGGTCTGTCCCTTGTTGCGAACGGCCTCGGCGACGCTGGAGAAATCCCGATAAGGCTCTCCATCCGCGTTCTTCCAGAACAAGCGCAGATCGCCTTCTTCTTTCTCGACGGTGCAGACGATATAGGCCTCCCCTCCGAAGGTATCCTGCACGCAGGGCTGGGGGGAAGCTGCCCCTGCAGATATCGCCGCTGCCAACATCGCTGCTATGGCAAGCATGCCCTGTCTGAGATAGGCCATCGTAGCCATGCCCTTCTTTTCAGATCGCCATCCGGCCGCCCGCAGTGTACCCTTGGCATCCTATCTCGCCTGAATCGTCAAGGCGACGACCGCGCGCCGTCCCCATCAACGAAAAAGGGCCGGCAAGCTCTCGCTCCCGGCCCTCTCCTCCACAATCAACCGCCGATTAAACGTAACGGTTGACGATGTTTTCGAGCAGTTCCTGCTTGCCGGACTTCGGCTGCGGGTTGATGTCCTTGGCTTCGACCCACTCGGCGATCTGCTCGAGCGAGTATTCGCCGCGGGCGAGCTTCTGGCCTTCGGCCGAATCCCAGCCGGCGTAGCGGGCATCGAGCGGGCCGGACAGAGCCTTGTGCTCGATCATCTTGGCAGCAGCCTTGAGACCGCGGGCGCAGGCATCCATGCCGCCGATATGGCCGATCAGCAGATCTTCCGGATCGAGCGACTGGCGGCGAAGCTTGGCGTCGAAGTTGGTGCCGCCGGTGGTGAAGCCGCCGCCCTGCAGGACGTAGTAGTAGGCGAGCGCCATTTCCGGAACGTTGTTCGGGAACTGGTCGGTATCCCAGCCCGACTGGTAGTCGTTGCGGTTCATGTCGATCGAGCCGAAGATGCCGAGCGCGTTCGCGAGTGCCAGTTCGTGCTCGAAGGAGTGGCCGGCGAGGATCGCGTGGCCCTGTTCGATGTTGACCTTCACTTCGTTTTCGAGGCCGTGCTTCTTGAGGAAGCCGTAGACCGTCGCGACGTCGTAGTCGTACTGGTGCTTGGTCGGCTCCTGCGGCTTCGGCTCGATGAGGATCGTGCCCTTGTAGCCGATCTTGTGCTTGTACTCGACGACGAGGTTGAGGAAGCGGCCGAGATGGTCGAGTTCCTTTTTGAGGTCGGTGTTGAGCAGGGTCTCATAGCCTTCGCGGCCGCCCCAGAGAACGTAGTTCTCGCCACCGAGCTTGGCCGTGGCGTCCATGCAGGTCTTAACCGTCGCGGCGGAGTAGGCGAAGACTTCCGGATCCGGGTTGGTGGCCGCACCCGACATGAAGCGGCGGTTCGAGAAGAGGTTCGCGGTACCCCAGAGCAGCTTGACGCCTGATGCGGCCTGCTTTTCGGCGAAGTAGTCGACGATCTCGTTCAGGTTCTTGGTGTTTTCGGCGAAGTTCTTGCCTTCCGGGCGCACGTCGGCGTCATGGAAGCAGTAGTAGGGCGCGTCGAGCAACTGGAAAAGTTCGAACGCAACGTCGGCCTTCAGCTTGGCGGCCTTCATCGTATCTTCGAACCAGGGGCGCAGGAAAGTCTGGCCGCCGAAGGGATCGCCGCCCTGCCAGGCGAAGGTGTGCCAGTAGGCGACCGCGAAGCGCAGATGATCTTCCAGGCGCTTGCCGAGAACGACTTCGTCCTTGTTGTAGTGGCGGAAGGCCAGCGGGTTCTTGCTGTCCGGGCCTTCATATTTGATCTTCTGGATGTCGCCGAAAAATCCGGTGCTCATGTCCATGTCTCCTTGGGTTTCGGGATTGTTGCTCTGGGTTCAGTGCTGCAGCGATTTGATCGCCGGATAGAGAGCGCGATAGCGCTTGTAGGAATCTTCGTAAGCGCCGGAGAGCGCCGCGACGGGCTCGATCGTGCCCGCCGTCTTCGGTGGTGTGCAGACCGCAACCGGATCTGCGCCAGTCGCGGCGATCAGGCCGAGGCGGGCCGCGCCAAACGCTGCGCCGAAGTCACCGTCAGCCGGCAGGTCGACCGGCACACCGAGCGCCGTAGCAATCGAGGCCAGCCAATAGCGCGAGCGCGAGCCGCCGCCGATCGCGGTGACGCGGGAAATATCCGTGCCCGCAGAACGCAGCGCTTCGAGATTGTCGCGGATCGCGAAGGACACGCCTTCGAGAACAGCCTGGGTCAGCACCACGCGGCTGCTCTCATGCTCGAGGCCGATGAACGCACCGCGGATGACGGCATCGTTGTGCGGCGTGCGCTCGCCCGAGAGATAGGGAAGGAAGGTGACGCCCGACGGCGCTTTCAGCGTTTCACCGAGTTCAGTGGTCAGGTCAGCCGCCGACTGTCCCGTGACGCTGGAGTGCCAGTTCAGCGCGTCCGTCGCCGAGAGGATGACGCCCATCTGATGCCAGGTATTCGGCAGAGCATGGCAGAACGCATGCACGGCGCTTTCCGGCTTCGGCAAATAGGCCGCATTGGCCGCGAAGAGAACGCCCGAGGTGCCAAGCGACACGAAGGCCGCGCCATCGCTGACCGTGCCCATGCCGCAGGCGGAAGCGGCATTATCGCCGGCGCCGCCGGCAACGACGACACTTCCGGAGATTCCCCACTTGCTGGCCAGCTCGCCGCGCAGCTTGCCGCCCTGCTCCGTGCCTTCGATCAGATGAGGCATCTGCTTTTCATCGAGGCCGGTGACCGCAAGAAGCTCTGATGACCACTTGCGCTTGCCGGTGTCGAGCCACGAGGTGCCGGCAGAGTCCGACATTTCCGAAATGTGCTCGCCGGTCAGCCAGAGGCGCAGATAGTCCTTCGGCAGCAGCACCTTGGCGACCTTGGCGAAGATTTCCGGCTCATGCTTGGCGACCCAGGCAAGCTTTGGCGCGGTAAAGCCGGGGAAAACGATGTTGCCGGTCAGCCTGCGGAAACGCGGATCGGAATCCAGCGCGGCTGCCTCGACATAAGAGCGCGTATCGTTCCACAGAATGCAGGGGCGCAGCACCTTATCCTCGGCATCGAGCAGGGTTGCGCCGTGCATCTGGCCGGAAAGGCCAATGCCCTTCACGGCAGCGAGTTCCTTCGGATGCTTTGCCTTTAACCCGGCTACAGCCTCTTCCGTCGCGCGGATCCAGTGCGAGGGCTCCTGCTCCGACCATCCGGAATGCGGGCGCGAGACGTCGAGCGAACCATTGGCCGAGCCTATGATCTTCTGATCGCCATCGATCAGCATGGCTTTGACGCCGGAGGTTCCGAGATCGAGACCCAGATACATGTGTTTCTCCCTTTGCCGTTACGGCAGATTATCTTTCAGAAATATGTCGAGGCGGATGCGCTCCTGCGCCTCGATGACGGAAAGTCCGTCCGCCTTCGCCTTGAGGACGCGGATAGCGCTGCGCACCTCATGGCCTGCATTCTGGTTCAGAATTGCATCAATCGTTCCATCAAGGAGCGCGGCGCGAGTATGGGCCGTCAATTCGTGCGCGACGACCGTCAGCGACCGGTCGACCGCCTTTTCCTTCAGTGCCTTGATCAGGCCGCGATTACCGGCGCCGAGGCTGTAGACGCCGATGATGTCGCTTTTCTTCGACAACGCATCCGCCACCAGCATATGCGCCATGTCAGGATCGTCGCGCCCCTCAATGACGGGAAGGATGGAGAGCGATGGAAACTCCGCGGCCATGACGGCAGCAAAACCCTCGAGGCGTTCGCGATGGTCGCGGACCAGCATCGAGCCGGCGAGCACCGCGACCTCCCCCTTGCTGCCGCCCAAGAAACGCCCCAGCAGCCGTGCGGCTGTGCGTCCGGCGGCAATATTGTCGACACCGGCATAGTGATGCCGCTGCGAACCGGTGAGATCCGAAACCAGCGTCACGACGGGAATACCGTCCTTCACCAGCCGATCGACAGCGTCGCGCACCTCAGGCGCATCGGTGGCGACAAGCGCGACCCCCGAAGGCCGCTCTTCTCCAAGTTCGTCCAGAACCCCGACGAGCGCGCCCGGATCGAACGCCGGCACCTCGACGGTGCGGATTTGCGTTCGCTCCACGGACGACCGCGCAATCGCGGCTTGCACCTCGTCATTCAGCCCATGCATGAAAGAATTGTCGCTGGTCGGAAGGATGAACACGAGCGGATAGGTCCGGCCTTTGGCGAGATTGGCAGCGGCAACGTCCCTGACATAGCCGATCTCGCGAATGGCGTTCTCGACCTTCTCGCGCGTCACGTGACGCACGCCCGGCCGCTGGTTCAAAACCCGGTCAACGGTTGCCAGGCTGACGCCTGCCGCAGCAGCGATATCGTGGACTGTTGGCCTCATCTCTCCTCCTGACGAGACCTTTAGCTCCAAATTTGATGTACGTAAATCAAAAACTGCAAACGTTTCCGTTCACGTCAAATCTTTATGCAAAAAATGAGGGCCGGCGTGGTGTCCCAAGCCGGCCCTAAACCCTGATTTCAAGAGTGGTCAGTGGCCTCCGCCGCCGCCACCTCCGCCTTGGGGTGCAGGCTTGTCCAGCATCGCAACGCCCAAGATCATCGCCAGGAACAGCACGGTCAGCATCAGGAAAACATCACTGAAGGACAGGACGATTGCCTGCTTCGTCACGAGCCCGACCATCTGCTTGATGGCAACAACCGCGCCATCCATGCCGTAGGCGTCGAAGTTCGCCGCCATGTTGTTCATCTGGTCGATCGCGGCGGGATTTCCCCAATCGATATTCTCGCGCAGCCGCTCGTAATGAACATCCTGCCGGTTCGTCAGCACGGTGTTGATGATCGCCAGCCCCACGGCGCCGCCGAGGTTGCGAGTCAGGTTGAAGAGGCCCGACGCGCCGCGCATACGGGCCGGCGGCATCGTGCCGAGCGCGATATTGTTGATCGGCACCATGCACATCATCAGCCCGAAGCCGCGGAAGATCTGCGGAATGAGGAGCTCGTAGAAGTCCCAGTCCTGGGTCAGATGCGTCATGATGTAGGTACCGGCCGCGAAGCTGGCGAAACCGATCACCATCATCAGCCGCAGATCCATCTTCGTCGACAGCTTTCCGGCGATTGGCGCGGTGAAGAACATCGCGAGGCCCGATACGAACATCGTTTCGCCGATCATCAGCGAGTCATAGCCGCGAATGCGCCCGAGATAGACGGGGTAGATATAGGTCAAGCCATAGAGGCCGATACCCATGACGAAGGAAAACACGGAGCCGAAGGCAAAGTTTCGGTTCGTGAAGGCCCTCAGGTCGACGACCGGGAAATCAACGGTGAAGGCCCGATAGAAGAAGACAACGGCAGCGATTGCAGAGGCGATCGCGCCCATGAAGATATAGCTGTCGTTGAACCAGTCGTTGGAATTGCCTTCCTCCAGCACATACTCAAGCGCGCCGAGGAAGACGCCCATCGACAACAGGCCCCACCAATCGAACTTCTTGATCAGCGCGAATTCCGGCTTATCGAAATCGATGAAATTCCAAGTGACGATCGTCACAATGATGCCCGGGACAATGTTGACCAGGAACAGCCAGTGCCACGAGAAGGCGTGGCTGAGATAGCCGCCGACCGTCGGGCCGATGGTCGGAGCAAGCGTGGCGATCAGGCCGATGATCGGCGAGACGATGCTGCGCTTGGAGGGCGGGAAGATCGTGAAGGCTGCCGCAAAGACCGACGGAATCATGCCGCCGCCGATGAAGCCCTGGATGGCGCGGTAGACGATCATCTGGTCGATGTTCGTCGCCGTCGCACAGAGCGCGCTCGCCATGGTGAAGCCAGCAGCGGAAGCCGCAAACAGGTATCGTGTCGAGACGATGCGCGCGAGCGTGCCCGACAGCGGAATCATGATGACTTCGGCGATCAGATAGGAGGTCTGCACCCAGCCGATCTCGTCCGAACCAGCGCTGAGGCCAGCCTGGATTTCGGCAAGCGATGCCGACACGATCTGGATATCGAGGATCGACATGAACATGCCGAGCACCATCGCGAAGAACGCGATGAGCTTGCGTGGATCCATATGATCCGTGGCCGCTGGAGTGGCCGGAACGGTTCCAACTGTTGCGCTCGCGGCCATCGGCCTACCTCGTCAGGATTTACTTGGTCGCATCCGGCGCCGTGCGCGTGTCGACATCAACAACCACGCTCAGGCCTGCGCGCAGGCGACCGCTGTCGAGAGCATCCTGCGGCAGCGAGATACGAACCGGCACGCGCTGAATGATCTTCGTGAAGTTGCCCGTGGCGTTTTCCGGGGGCAGCAGCGAGAAGACGGAGCCGGAAGCCGGCGAAATCGATTCAACCGTGCCGACGATCGGATGGTCGCCATAAGCATCGACATGCACGTTGACCTTGGAGCCCGGCACCAGATGTTGGATCTGCGTTTCCTTGAAGTTCGCGTCGATAAAGAGCTGACGAACCGGGACGAGCGCCATCAGACGCTGGCCGGGCGACACCAGATCGCCCTCCTGCACCGAGCGATTGCCGACGACGCCATCATAGGGCGCTTTCAGGACCGTGAAGGAGAGATCGCGGGCAGCCTTGTCGCGCGCAAGCTCGAGCTGGCGGATCGTGCCTTCGGCCTCGCGGCGCTGCGCCTGCAGCAGCGTTACATTTGCTTCCGCGGATGCGATCGCCGCATCACCGCCAATCAGGTTTGCCTTTGCCTGGTCGAGAGCAATGTTCGCGGCGTCGAGGTTAGCGGTCGTACCGACAGACTTGGATTGCAGTTCCGCGGCGCGGGTCTGTGTGATCTGCGCACCGCGAACGGTGGCTTCCAAAGCCGTCTTCTGGGCCTTGGCCTGGTCGAGGCTTGCCTGACCACCGGCAATCTGCGCGTCAATACGCTGCAGCGAGAGCGTTTCGGTATCGAGAGAAGCCACCGCCTGATCGAGGGCGAGCTTGTAGTCGCCGTCGTCCAGCGAGGCCAGAACGTCGCCGGCCTTGACATTCTGGTTGGCAACGACGTTCACCTTGGCGACATAGCCGGTAACCTTCGGCGAGATCGTCGCGATATCGCCTTCGATGTAAGCGTCGTCGGTCGAGACCAGGAAACGGCCCGTCGTCCACCAATCGTAGCCGTACCATGCGGCGCCTGCGAGCAGCGCAAGGCCGATGATTGGCAGGGCAAGACTGCGCTTTTTCTTCTTCTCAGCGGGAACGGCCTGCGTGTCGGCAGGAGCCTGCGGCGCGCGCGGTGCTTCCGCGGTGGGGACTGCTGCTTCCTGAGCCTTGCCCTCGGTTTCAGCAGGTTCGCTGACGATGCGGGCAACATTGGCTTTTGGACTGGACGACATGGGCGACTACCGGCAAATTGAGTGAATTTAATCGAACTGAACGGTTCGGTTCAGTTGACATAGAACCTTTTTCCATTCATATCAAGCTGTATCGAACCACCCGGTTCGATTTTATTAACGAAAAGTTCGCTGATGCGGATATGGTTAAGGAGCTATGACAGAGCTTTCCGATACGCGCGTGGATGAGTTTCCCTCGACAGGCGGCCGATGGGCCGCGGGCGAAGACCCTGCCAAGCGCAAACAAATTCTCGACGGCGCCCGCCGCGTTTTCATGAAACTTGGCTTCGATGCCGCGAGCATGAACGATGTAACGCGCGAGGCGGGAGTTTCAAAAGGAACGCTCTACGTCTACTTCGCCAACAAGGAAGAGCTCTTCACCGCGATGATGGAGAGCGAGCGCGCGGCGTTCGTCGCCAGCGTGCGCAATACTCTCAAGGAATCCAATGATCCCGACGTTGCGCTGCACGACTTCGGGATGACCTTTGTCAGCCATCTGACCGAGGATAAGGTCATCAATGCGATGCGTACGGTCATCGGCGTCCGCGACCGCATGCCGCATCTCTGTCAGCGCTTTTTCACCGGCCCCGAGAACATCCGGACGGTGCTGAAGGACTTCCTGACGAGCCAGGTCGAGGCCGGCCGTTTCGAGATCGACGACATAGAGCTTGCCGCCCGCCAGTTCCTGGAGCTCTGCGGCGGAAGCTTCTTCAAGCTGCGGCTGTTCGGCGACATGGACGCCCCTCCTCCGCGCGAGGAGATGGATCGCGTGGTCAACGGCGCCATCCGCGTCTTCACCGCCGCGTACGGCACCAAGAAGCGATCCTGAACCCACACCTTTGATTTCTTTCTCCGTCCGCGCCAGAATCCCGCAACAGGGATCAAACGCGGCCTGCTGCCCTTCGCTATGAAGGGAATGCAGCCAGGGAGAAGAAATGAGCGCCGTCGGACGTGCGATCTGGTTCATCGAAAGTCATTTCGGCAACGACATTACTCTGGAAGAGATTTCGGACGTTGCCGGCCTTTCGCGCTACCACCTCTCGCGCGTCTTCGGACTCGTCACCGGGCATTCGATCAGCGGCTATATCCGCGCCCGCCGTCTGAGCGGCGCGGCACGGACGCTCGTCGATCAGCCGGAGAGCATTCTCGAGGTTGCCCTCGACGCGGGTTATGGCTCGCACGAGGCATTCACTCGCGCCTTTCGCGACCAGTTCGGCCTGACACCTGAGGCCGTCCGCAAGCAGGGGCACACGCGCAACCTCGCACTACTGGAGCCGATCAGAATGGATCCCGCCCGCCTTCCCGAACTCGAGCCGCCACGATTTGAAACCTTGCCGCCGATGCTATTTGCCGGCTTGCAGGAGACATATCCCTATGGCGGCAATGCCGCGATTCCCTCGCTCTGGCAAAAATTCAATGTTCATTTCGGCAGCATTCCCGGCCAGGTCGGCAATGTCGCCTATGGCGTCTGCACGCACATCGAGGGAGAGACAGAGAAATTCCGCTACATGGCGGCCGTGGCTGTCGACGACAGCAGCGACCTGCCGGACGGCTTTGCCACGTTGAAGATACCCGGTCAGCGGTATGCGGTCTTTGCTCATCGCGGCCACGTCTCCGGCATTCCCGCTACGATGCACCAGATTTTCGGGAGCTGGATGCCGAACGCAGGCATGGAGTTCGGCAACATGCCCGACATGTTCGAGCGTTACGACGACCGCTTCGACCCCTATACCGGCATGGGCCTGACGGAAATCTGGATTCCCATAAAGGAATAAAACGCGCCTTGCTTTCGTATATCCCCTTGCGCGCTTGCCAAGGCAGGCCGCGTCCGTACATTGCGAGCGTCAATTTGTGTGGCGCAAGGGGATAAACGCCGATGCAAGACATTATGATGCTCGTTCAGGACCCGGCCGCCTGGGTGGCCCTCATCACTCTGGTGGTGATGGAAGTGGTCCTCGGGATCGACAACCTCATCTTCATCTCGATTCTCACCAACAAGCTGCCACCTGAGCATCGCGAGAGAGCACGCAAGGTCGGCATCGGCCTTGCCCTCGTGCTGCGACTTGCCCTCCTCGGCATGGTTGCCTGGATCGTTACGCTGACGACGCCGGTCTTCGAACTGTTCGGTCACGGCTTCTCCTGGAAGGACATCATTCTGCTTGTCGGCGGTCTGTTCCTGTTGTGGAAGGCGACGAAGGAAATCCATCACAACGTCGATCCGGCCGATCACAACGAGGATTTCATTGTTTCATCAGCAACAAGAGGCGTTACCGCAGCGATCGGCCAGATCCTGCTGCTGGATATCGTCTTCTCGGTCGACAGTATCATCACCGCCGTCGGCATGACCCCACACGTCCCCATCATGGTCGTCGCCGTCGTTGTGGCCGTAACCGTCATGCTGGTCGCGGCAAAGCCGCTCGCGAACTTCATCGAGAGGAACCCGAGCATCGTCATGCTGGCGCTGGCCTTCCTGATGATGATCGGCATGACGCTGTTCGCAGAGGGCATGGGCTACCATGTGCCGAAGGGCTACATCTACGCCGCGATGGCCTTCTCGGCGCTGGTGGAGGTGCTCAACATGTTCGCCCGCAATGCCCGTCAGCGGAAAAAGCAGGGCGGCCACTGAGTCGCCATGGGCACGGCAATGAGGCCGTGCCCTAGAGCATGTCCCCCAGGGTCCAGTGGTTGCCCCATCGGGCATCGATCTCGTCATCGACGTTTTGATAGCGGATATCCGTCGACAGTCTGATCCTGTTCGAGGCGCTTTGGTTCGTGGTCGAGGCGTGGATCATGTAAGGGCTGTGCAACACGACATCGCCGGCCTCGTAGTCGGCGACCAGCCAGCGCGTATCGAAGCGCTCTGCCATGTCGGGCAGGTCCTTCGATACCCAGCCGCCCTCGGTCATGTTGCGGTTGAAGGCACTGATCTTTTCTTCCGCAGACAGGTCGAGGCTCTTTCTGGAAAACTCCTCCTCCATGCGCACACCAATGGCATGCGAGCCCTCGAGGTACACGAGACCACCCATGTCGACTGGGGTGTCGCCGATCGGAATCCAGGCCGTCACCAGCCGGTTGGTGCCGCCACGTAGATAGACCAGATCGTAATGCGCCGGCGTCGCTGTCGTCGTACCGGGTTGGGTAAAGCGCATGATCTTGCGTTTGTGCAGGTAGGAGATGCCGGAAAGAAACTCATCCATGAACTGCGCAAGCCGCGGCTGCGCGCAAAAACCCTCGAAGGCGACCGAGCGGACGAGCGACATCAAAATGCGATCCACCTGGCCTTTGTCCAAACCCGTGCCGGCGGATAGCCCGAGCATCGGATCGGTGCCTGGCGCGACGAGCCCGCCGCGCGCCAGATGCGAAAAAACCCAGCCGCGAAACGCATTGGCCACTTGGGGATCGAGAAAGCGCTTCAACCAGACATAGCCGTTTTCGTGATAAAGCCTGCGGATCGCCTCCACGCCGATCGACGGATCCGTCGGCTTGAGTTCGCCCAACCGGTTCGCTGCGGTCGAAAGGACTTTCCCGTTGGCGACCAAGTCGATCGCCGGTGGTTGAGCTGGCCGCTGATCCAGGGCAAGACTTGACATTTCGATCACTCCCAAAGCGAAATGGACGCTGCATATGTGAGACACTGGAGATAAACTTGCCATGGACGGAAAGAGCGACTGGACTTTTCGCTCATGACTGAAGCGCCGATCGCTCTCTATCGTTGGCCCTCTTCCGAAGGCATGGCGCTCGCCGTCACGGGGTTTGGCCGGCAGCGCATCGGAGCGCGTATCACCAACCGCCGCCTGCCAATGCACGCGGTCGTCCTTGTCGAGGCCGGGGATGGCACGCTGCAGACAGCGAAGGCGGGCCTTCAAGAGATCAACGGGCCGTCGCTCTTCTGGTTGCCGGCCGGCACATTACATTCCTATGGCCCGACGAACGGAACGAGCTGGGAGGAGAGATGGGCTCTCTTCGAGGGGACGCTGATCGCAGACCTGATCCGCCAGCGCCTGATCTCGCCGACAGAACCGGTGGTGCGTCTACAGAACCTGCGTGAGATGCAGCACCTCTTCGGCGCGCTTCATTCGGACTTTGCCGCAGGCGATCCGCTCAGCCTCGCTTCGGCGGCAGCGACGCTTCACCGCATCGCCGTCCAATCCGCGCGCCATGCGAACGCCGGCGGCGACAACGGGGCGAACGTCGAGATCGAGTTGATCATCGAGACCTTGCAGCGCCGGGCTTTCGAGCCGGTGGACATGCATTCGCTGGCACAAGAATTCGGCATGTCGCCGGCAACGCTGCGGCGGCATTTCCAGGCTGCCCTCGGCCTGTCGCCGAAGGCTTTCCAGCTGCGCCTTCGTATCGATCGGGCCAAGCAGCTGCTGACGACATCGGATCGGTCGATCGAGGCGATTGCGTATGCCGTCGGTATTGACGATGCCTTCTACTTTTCGCGGCTGTTTCAGGATCGCGAACACTGTTCGCCAAGCGAATTCCGCCGTCACTACCGCAGAACATGACTGTGGCCGGATCGAGTCCGGCCGCAGTCATGCATTGATTCGGTTCAATTGCGCTGTTCAGTGGGCGCCGGCGCCGCCACCGGGCTGCGCCTTGCGCGTGAGCAACAGGGCGAAGGCGGCAATGGCCAGCACGACGCCGATCACAGCGAAGGTGTCGCTAAAGCCAAGGATCAGAGCCTGACGTCTGACGATCTGACCCAAGGCGACGATGGCTTTCTGGCTGGCGACTGCCGGATCGGAGACGCCGTGTGCCAGGAAGTAGTTGGTGGTTTGGGCGAGGCGATCACGAACCTCATCGCGAGCCAGCGTTACAGACTGCCCGATGATATTCGAATGGAACTGCTCGCGCTCGGTCAGGATCGTGCCAAGCGACGCCGTGCCGACCGCGCCGCCGAGGTTGCGCAGCATGTTCGTCAGGCCCGAGGCAGCCGCCGCATCCGACGCAGCAATACCAGCGGTCGTGATTGCGGTGATCGGGGTCAGGACCAGGGCCTGGCCGATCGCCCGCACGATGTTCGGAATCCAGAACTGATCACCGGCGTTGTTCGCTGACAGCGTGATGTTCATGAAGCAGCTGATCGCGAAGATCGAAATGCCGAGGAAACCGATATAGCGGGCGTCGAAGCGCTTCATCAGCAGCGGAACGAGGGGAATGAGCAGCAGCTGCGGCAGGCCGGTCCAGGCCAGGACATTGCCGATCTGCTCGGCATTGTAACGCTGCACCTGTCCCAGATACTGCGGCAGGATGTAGACGGTCCCGAACAGCGCGACGCCGACGAGCACATTGACGGCAACGCCAATGCCGAAGTTGCGCTGCTTCAGGAGACTGAGCTTCACCAGGGGCTTTTGAACCGTCAGCTCGATCCAGATGAAGGCAGCGAGGAAGACGAACGCCACGATGCTGAGCTTGACGATGAAAGGCGAGGAGAACCAGTCCTCCTTGTTTCCCTCCTCGAGCACCGTCTGCAGGGCGGAAAGGCCGATCGCCATGGTAACAATGCCGGCCCAGTCACCTTCCTTCAGCAGGCGGAGCTGCATCGGCTGCTTCTCGAGCGTCAGGGCAAGCGCAGCGGCCATGATGGCACTCGGGAGCGCGTTGATGAAGAAAATCGTCTGCCAGCCGTAGTTCTCCGTGAGATAACCGCCGATCGTCGGGCCAATGGCCGGGGCAAAGGTGACGGACAGGGCAAAGAGTGCGAGGCCGCGAGGCTGCTGAAACTTGGGGAGCTTGGTAAGCACCATGGTAAACGCCATGGGGATGAGGACACCGCCGGCAAATCCCTGCAGGCCACGCAGCAGGATCATCGTGCCGAGATCGTGGGCGAAGGCACAGGCGATCGAAAAGATCGGGAAGAGAACCGAATTGACGAGAATGTAGCGGCGGAAGGAAAAGACGCTGCTGAAATACGCCGTCAGCGGAATGACGACGATCTCACCGATCAGATACGACGTCGAGATCCAGGCGCCGTTGTCAACGCCGGTGCCGATGCCGCCCTCGATATCGAGGAGCGAGGCGTTGGTGATCTGGATGTTGAGGATTGCCATGAACGCGCCGATCATCCCGGCAAGTACGGCAATCCAATCCTTTACGCTGGCGCCCGGCTGGGAGACGGGGGCAACGGTTGCAGTTGTGGTAGACATGGCACCACCCTCATCCTCTCCGGTCAGGCCCCATCGGCCGCATCGGCGGCCTTGGTGTTGATGCTTGGCTGCACCGACATGCCGGGGCGAAGATCGCCGGCTGCCGCTCCATTGCCGTCGAGCACGATCTTGACCGGGATACGCTGGACGACCTTCGTGAAGTTTCCGGTGGCGTTGTCCGGCGGCAGCAGCGCGAATTCCTGGCCGCTGGCCGGTGCGATGCTGTCGACGTGACCGTGATAAGTGCGGCCCGGGAACGTATCGACTTCGATCTCGACAGGCTGGCCGGCATGCACGTCGGTCAGCTGCGTTTCCTTGTAGTTCGCAACGATATAGGCCGCGCTGGTGGGAACGACCGACATCAGCTGCGTGCCTGCCTGGACGTACTGGCCAACGCGCAGTGTACGGTTGCCAACGGAGCCATCGACCGGCGCCACAATCGTGGCATAGGAGAGATTGAGTTCGGCCTGGCGCTCAAGCGCCTGGCTGCGGGTGAGCGCAGCCTTTGCCTGGGCAAGCTCGGCATTCAGAAGATCGACCTGCTTTACGGCTGCATCGAGGGCGGCGCTGTCGCGCACGATGGTCGCCTGTGCTGCCGCGATCTGCGAGGCGGCCTGCTGCGCGGTCTGGACCGGGGCGTAACCGTTGGTGGCCAGGCTCGAATAGCGCTTGTTGTTCTGCTCGGCGAACGTCTCGTTGGCCTTGTCGACCTCGACCGTGGCGCGGGCGGCGGCGATCGTCGATTGCTGGATTTGGAGGGCCGCCTCCTTCGCATTCAGCGTCGCCGCCGCGGCGGCAACGTCGGCCTTCGCCTGGTCGAGCGCGGCTCGGAAGTCGCGATCATCGATACGCGCAAGCGGCTGACCCGCCTTGACGGTCTCGTTGTCGTTGACGAGTACCCGGGCGATGTAGCCGGAAACCTTCGGCGCGATCGCACTGTTGTCCGCCTTCACATAGGCGTCGTCGGTCGACACGTGGAAGCGACCGACCGTCCAGTAATCGTGTCCGTAGTAGGCACCCCCGGCCACGATCGCGAGGGCGGCTGCGCCAAGCAGGAGCAACCGGCCGGCTCGTTTGCGGGCTTGCGGCACGTCAGCGGCAGCGCGTGGCGCCTCCGCGTGCGGCGGCTTGCTCGCTTCAAGCGTTTCCGGGATCACCTCTGCGACCGCTACGGCGGTTGGATCGGCGTTGTTGTTCAGAGCATGCAGCTTCTGGGCGGTCATTGTTTTCTCCGGATCATGGCCGCCGTCGCAAGCGATGCAGCCTCTGATGCACAAAATGGAAAATTGACGTTTTCCAAAATATGCTCTATAAAATGGATGTCAACTTGAATTTGGAAAATACCGATGGTCCAAAATCACAAGATCGAGAGAAGGCCGCGCGGCAGACCGCAGGCGCGGTGCGACGAGGACACCAGGAGCGTCATCATCGAGGCTGCCAACAAGCAGTTTCACGCGAACGGATATGCAACGGCGTGCATCGCGGATATTGCGCAGGAAGCGGGCGTCTCGACGAAGACGCTCTACAGGCTGTTTCCGACGAAAGCCGACCTCTTTTCCGACCTGATCACCGATCGCATTGGACGCTTTTTGCTGGCTCTCGACCCGACTACGCTTGCCGCGGCCGATCTTCGCCAGGGACTGGAGCGGATGCTGATGGCTTACGGCATGCTGACGCTTTCGGACGACACAATCACGATGATGCGGCTTGTGATCGGCGAGTCCGACCGCTTCCCCGAGATCTCCGCTTCCTTCTACGAAAAAGCCATCGTCCGAACGAATGCGCTGATGGAGGGGTGGCTGCGCAAGCAGGTTGATCGCGGCGTCATCGCTCTCGAAGACCCGCATGCGGCCTGCGGCATGCTGCGCGGCATGATGGCCATGGAGCCCCAGCGCGCCGCCATGCTGCGCCAGCAGCCGGCGCCGGGGATTGAGGAGATCGCGGCCCGGGCGAAAATGTGCGCCGACCTGTTTCTGAACGGCGCAGCAGTCGCTCCGGCTTAATAGCCGGTCTTAGGCGGTCTTTGAAAGTTCCTTGTCGATGGCCGAAACCAGTCGCTGGTCATCTGCCGTCACGTCAGGCGCAAACCGCGCCACGATCTTGCCATCGCGACCGATCAGGAACTTTTCGAAGTTCCAGAGAATTTCACTCTTATCGTCGGTCGCCAGGCCATTGCTGCGCAGCCGCTCCCGCATCGGACCTTCGCCGACGGCAGTCCCGGCAGCCGCCGTCAGGTTCTGGTAGAGCGGATGCTTGTCCCCGCCCTTGACGGAGATCTTCGAGAAGATCGGAAACTTCACGTCATAGGTCAGCGTGCAGAACTCGACGATCTCGGCATCCGTACCCGGCTCCTGCCCCTTGAAATTGTTTGCCGGAAAGGCGGCAATCACGAAGCCGCGCTCTCGCTTGTCCTCATAGAGCTTCTCAAGCCCTTCATATTGAACGGTGAGGCCGCATTTGGAGGCGACATTGACGACCAAAATCACCTGGCCGCGGTGATCGTTCAGCGTTGTCTCGCGACCATCGGCCAGCTTCACCGGTATATTCAAAAGGTCCGTCATCGCTATCTCCACCATGAATTCCGCCGCGGAAGCTATACCCAACGGAGCGTTTGTCCAGCGGGCAGATCCGGTCCACTGACAAAATCAATTAAAACAGCTAGTTTGCCGTCGAGAGCACGGGAGGGCGCAACGAAAGATGGCACTGGAATCGCTGGTGGCGGCCGTTGTCTTTGCTTTGCTCATGACAGCCTCGATCGGAACGATGCTGACCTATTCAAAGCTGCCTGTGCATCACCGGCAGGACGAGACCAACACCGTCGTTCGGCTCGTCGCCAACATCTTCGTCGTCATGACATCGCTGGTCTTCGGCCTGATGATCAATTCCTCGAAGAACACTTTCGGCGAGATCGACAAGAACGTTCACGCGTTCGCAACCCAGATCATCCTTCTCGACCGGACCTTGCGGACCTATGGCCTCGAGGCCACGGAAACTCGCAAGCGTCTGGAGAACTACGTCGAAAAGGCTCTCACCAATCCGGCACGCGCCGCGCCGGATCCGCTGGTCAAAAGCGACCGCACAAGCGAGATTGCCCTCAACGCCGTCGGAGACAGTCTGGCACTGATCGTGCCTTCCGACCCGGGCCATGTGGTGTTGTGGAACGACGCTCGCCAGCAATATCAACGGATCGTCGAGCAGCGCTGGGTCATCGTGGAACAGTCGGAAGGCGTCATCCCAAGGCCGCTCATAAGCATGCTGACGGCGTGGCTGACGTTGATCTTTGCGAGCTTCGGCTATCGCGCGCCAAGAAACATCATTGTCGTGCTGATGTTCACCATCTCCGCGCTCCTGATATCGCTATCGATCTTCATCGTGCTGGATATGGATATTCCATTCTCGGGCTGGATCCAGATCTCCGACACACCTCTTCGCAGGGCGCTTGCCGAGCTTCAACAATAGCAACTGCGAAGCACCGCGCCGTCCTGGAAGGAGCGACCCAGTGTGGCCACGGCATCACAGTTAGCGAACCGCAATCGTCGGCCAGTCGATGAGGTCGGCCTTTGCACCGGCCAGCGTGTTGCGGCTCTGGGAGACCACATCGTGGGGAAAGCCGAGCGATATCGCGCTCGCGTCATCGAGGCGCCGAACCTGCTCCTCACTAAGCTTCACGTCCAGCGCGGCAAGGTTGTCGGCAAGCTGCTCAGCCGTTCGCGGCCCGATGATCGGCAGCGTGCCCTTGTGCAGCACCCAGGCGATGGCGATCTGGCCGGCCGGCACGCCGGTTTCCTCGGCGATTGCCAGAACTGTATCGACCGTTGCCGTCTTGCGCGCATCGCTTTCGGAGTGAATGACGACGCCGAGCCCCTGCTGGCGGCCAGTTTCGCCCTTGCGGTACTTACCGGTCAGCAGCCCGCCGCCGAGCGGCGACCAGCCGACAGTACCAAGGCCAAAGGCCGCCGCCATCGGCAGCAGCTCGCGCTCGGACGTACGCTCGACGAGGCTGTACTCCAGCTGCAGAGCCGACAGTGGCGCCCAGCCACGAAGCTCGGCAAGCGTGGCACCAGTCGCCACGCGCCAAGCCGGGAAGTCGGAAAGTCCGGCATAGAGGATCTTGCCCGAGCGGACGAGATCATCGAAACCTCGCATGATCTCGTCGATCGGCGTTACGGCATCCGGCATGTGCGCCCAAAGAAGATCGATCCGATCGGTGCCGAGCCGCTTCAGGCTTGCCTCGACCGACTGAACCATGGCCTTGCGGCTGTTGCCTGTACGCTGGAGGCCGGCCGCGTGACGATCACCGAGCGAGAACTTCGTCGCGACGACCATGTCATCGCGGTCGCTCGCGATGAACTCGCCGACCATCGTTTCCGACTGGCCGAATTGATACTGGTCGGCCGTGTCGATGAAGTTGCCGCCGGCGTTGCGGTAGCCATCGAAGACCACCTTGGCCTCCTCGCGACTGGAACCGTAACCCCAGCCCGTCCCGAAATTGCCTGTGCCAAGTGCCAGGCTGGAGACACGAAGTCCGGTTCGGCCGAAAATCCTATAGCGCATTGTCATTGCCTTCCTTGCTTCCTTGGTCAATTTTAAATGACGATCGTCATTCATTTGCATTTAAATGACGGACGTCATATAATTTGTCAAGAACAAATGATGAGAGCCTCAAATGCGCCCAACAAAGGAACAGGCGAACCAGAACCGCCAACGGATCATCGACACGGCCGGTCGGCTCTTTCGAGAGAAAGGAATTCATGCTGTCGGCGTCGACGAAGTAATGAAGGGCGCCGGATTGACGCATGGTGGTTTCTACGGCCACTTCAAATCGAAGGGCGACCTTGCCGCGGAAGCCGTCAGCCACGCCCTTTTGGAAAGCCTACGTTCCGAACCCGCCTACGCCACGCTCGGTGCGTTGGCGAAGAATTATCTATCGAGGGCACATCGAGATGCGGCGGACAGCGGCTGCACGGTTGCGGCTCTTGGCCCGGAAATCGCCCGCCTCCCCAAGGGGCAGCGCGGCGGGATCACCGACTACGTTCGCGCACGCATCGAGCAGGTCGAACAGATCCAGGCGCAGCAGGGGCAAACGGTCGATCGCGGCAAGGCCATAGCAGATCTCTCAAGCCTCGTCGGAGCCCTCGTCATGGCGCGCGCCGTCGATGACCCTGCCCTCTCGGACGAAATCCTCACTGAAACGATCCGTATCCTCGACGGGCGGCGTTAGGAACTTTGCCCGCGGCGCGGCATTGATTAGTCCAGCGGAGCTTACAGTTATCGGTACGGCGGGCACTCGCCGGTGCCGACCTCAAGTTGCTGGAATCGCATGACAACGCAGCAGATCCTCGCCTTCGGGCTCATCGGCCTGATGATGGCAGTCTTCATCTGGGATCGGTTTCGCTATGACCTGGTTGCCTGTTGCACTCTCGTGCTGGCCATCTGCGTCGGTATCGTGCCTTTCAACCGGGCATTTTCGGGCTTCAGCGACGACATCGTGATCATCGTCGGCAGCGCCCTCATCGTCAGCGCCGGCGTGGCGCGCTCGGGGATCGTCGATACAACGATCAAGCGCTTCTTTCCGAACCTGACCAAGCTGCATGCGCAGCTCGCGCTGCTGCTCATTGTCGTCGCGCTTCTGTCGGCCTTCATCAAGAACATCGGCGCGCTTGCGATCATGATTCCAGTCGCCTTCCAATTTGCCCGAAAAAGCGGGAGGTCTCCGTCGCTTTACCTGATGCCGATGAGCTTTGCCGCGCTACTCGGCGGGTTGATGACGCAGATCGGCACCTCACCAAACATCGTGGTCTCGCGGCTTCGCGGCGAAATCACCGGGACGCCTTTCACGATGTTCGACTTCACACCCGTCGGCGCGACGCTTGCTCTGGTTGGCATCGTCTTCTTGATCCTTTTCCACTGGCTCGTTCCCGAACGGCAGAACGAGAACCCATCGCTTGAGGAAGCGTTGGATTTGAAGAACTATTTCTCCGAAGCAACGGTGGTCGAAGGCTCCGGCTTCGAAGGCAAAAAGCTCAACGAGCTCCTGCAGCTCGGCGATGGAGAAGTGGTCGCAACCGCGATCCTGCGCGGGCATTCGCGCCTCGCGCCGTTCCCCGACGTTCTCCTGAAGCCGGGCGACACGATTCTGCTGGAAGGGCGTCCTGAAGCCCTGGATCGCGTCGTTTCCAACGCCAAACTCAAACTTTCAGGCAAACCGATCCCCGAAGCAAAGACGGAGGGCGACGTGACTTCGATCGAAGCAGTGGTCTCCTCCGAGTCCATGCTGATCGGGTGGTCCGCGCGCCAGCTCTCGCTCTGGAACCGCCGGCGCATCAACCTGCTTGCGGTCAGCCGGCACGGGCACAGGCTGACCGAACGGTTGAGCGAAGTCACCCTGCGCGCCGGCGATGTTCTTGTGCTGCAAGGCAGCCGTCGAAACCTGCCGGGCTTCCTGCAGGAATTCTCCTGTCTCCCATTGGCGCAGCGCGAAATCATGCTCGGCACGCCGCGCAGAGCTTACGTACCGCTGCTGATCCTTGCGACAGCGATGGGGATGACGGCGGCCGGAATGGTTCCGGTTTCGGTCGCCTTCTTCTGCGCCGCGCTGGCGATGGTCGTTTTTCGGGCCATCCCCCTTGCCGAGGTCTACAAGGCGGTGGACGGCCCGATCCTCATCATGCTTGCCGCGCTGATCCCCGTCTCCGACACATTGCGAACGACCGGCGGAAGCGATCTGATTGCCGGGTGGCTGGGGCACTTCGCCGCCCAGATGCCGCCCTTCGGCGCGCTGACTCTGATCGTCATCACCGCCATGGCGGTAACGCCGTTCCTCAACAATGCGGCAACGGTTCTGGTCATGGCGCCAATTGCGGCGAGCTTTGCCCACACGCTCGGCTATAGACCGGAGGCCTTTTTGATGGGGGTCGCCATCGGCGCTGGCTGCGATTTCCTGACGCCGATCGGCCACCAATGCAACACGCTGGTCTTCGGTCCCGGCGGCTATCGTTTCAGCGATTACCCCCGCCTCGGCCTGCCGCTGTCATTCGTCATCGTCCTCGTCAGCGTACCTGTCCTGCTCTACGTCTGGCCTGTCCATTGATGCGATCGCCCATTTTCCTTGACGCGCGCGGTCGAATATGGCCTTAAGGCCAGCCAAATGGGCAATCGGCGGATGAACGGGGGCAGTGCCCTTTTCCGGCCGGTTTCCTGATCCAGTTACCTGCATTCTTTCCGGCCGAACGTCGCTTTCTCAGGCAAGCCGTCCGGCATTCATTTGACGGGCACATAAAATGACAGCTTCCGGCGTCCGCGTCCGCATTGCTCCCTCGCCGACCGGCGAGCCGCATGTCGGCACTGCTTACATCGCTCTCTTCAACTACCTTTTCGCCAAGAAGAACGGCGGCGAGTTCATTCTGCGCATCGAAGACACCGATGCGACGCGCTCGACCCCGGAATTCGAGACCAAGGTGTTGGACGCGCTGAAATGGTGCGGCCTCGAATGGAAGGAAGGTCCTGACATCGGTGGCCCCTACGGCCCGTACCGTCAGTCCGACCGCAAGGACATCTACACCCCATACGGCCAGGAACTGCTGGACAAGGGGCATGCGTTCCGCTGTTTTTGCACGCCTGAGCGTCTAGAGAAGATGCGCGAAGAGCAGCGCGCCGCCGGCAAGGCGCCGAAGTATGACGGCCTCTGCCTGAAGTACTCGGCCGAAGAGGTCTCCGCGAAGATGGCCGCCGGCGAAGGCTCCGTGATCCGCATGAAGATCCCGACCGAGGGCTCCTGCGACTTCACCGACGGCGTCTATGGCGATGTCAGCATTCCGTGGGATTCCGTTGACATGCAGGTCCTGATCAAGGGCGACGGCATGCCGACCTATCACATGGCAAACGTCATCGACGACCATCTGATGCGAATCACCCATGTCGCGCGCGGCGAAGAATGGCTGGCATCCGTGCCGAAGCACATCCTGCTTTACCGCTACTTCGGTTGGGAGCAGCCGGTGTTCATGCATCTGTCGCTGATGCGCAATGCCGACAAATCGAAGCTCTCGAAGCGCAAGAACCCGACGTCAATCTCCTACTACTCCGCTCTCGGCTATATCCCGGAAGCGCTGATGAACTTCCTCGGCCTGTTCTTCGTGCAGATCGCCGAAGGCGAAGAGTTGCTTGATATGGACGAGCTTTCCGAGAAGTTCGATCCCGAAAACCTTTCGAAGGCCGGCGCCATCTTCGACATCCAGAAGCTCGACTGGCTGAACGGCCGCTGGATTCGTGAGAAGCTGTCCGAAGAGGAGTTCCAGGCCCGCGTGCTCGACTGGGCGATGGAGAACGATCGCCTGAAGGCGGGCCTGCGCCTGTCGCAGTCGCGCATTTCCAAGCTCGGCGAACTACCTGACCTCGCAGGCTTCCTGCTGAAGTCCGACCTCGGCGTTGACCCGTCGGCCTTCGCCAAGATCAAGTCACCGCCGGAAGAGATCCTCGAGATCCTCAACACCGTCCAGCCGGATCTCGAAAAGATCCTCGAATGGAACGTCGAGACGATCGAAGCCGAGCTACGCGCCATTGCCGACCGCATGGGCAAGAAGCTGAAGGTCGTCGTGGCCCCGCTCTTCGTCGCAGTATCAGGCTCGTCGCGCTCGCTGCCGCTCTTCGACTCGATGGCGATCCTCGGCCGTTCCGTCGTGCGTCAGCGGCTGAAACTGGCCGCCCAGGCAGTTGCCTCCCTCGTCGGCCCGAAGAACTGAACCGGACGTTTGCATCATGACTGAAAAGACCGAAACAGCGACCCTTTCCTCCGACGCGACCGAGGTCCGCGCCCAGAAGCTGAAGCTGCTGCGCGAACAGATCGGCGAGGTCTATCCGGCGCATTTCCACCGGACCATGACCAATGCCGAACTGGCGGAGAAGTACAAGGACCTCGAATCCGACGTCGAGACGCAGGATGTCGTGACCGTTGCCGGTCGCGTCTATTCCTCGCGCAACTCCGGCATGTTCATGGATATCCATGACGCCTCGGGCAAGATCCAGATCTTCAGCCACAAGGACGTGACGCCGGAAGAAGCCCGCAACATGCTTGGCATGATCGATATCGGCGATATCATCGGCGTGACCGGCACGGTGCGCCGCACGAAGCGCGGCGAGCTGTCGATCAACGCTCGCGAAATCACCATGCTGACGAAGTCGCTGCTCCCGATGCCGGAGAAGTGGCACGGCGTTTCCGACGTCGAGATCCGCTATCGCAAGCGCCACCTCGACATCATGACCAACGAGGAATCGAAGCTCCGCTTCCAGCAGCGTTCGAAGATCGTGTCCGGCATCCGCCGCTTCATGGAAAACGACGGCTTCATGGAAGTCGAAACGCCGATGTTGCACTCGGTCTATGGCGGCGCCACCGCCGAGCCGTTCAAGACGCATCACAACACGCTGAAGCTCGACATGTACCTGCGCATCGCGCCGGAACTGTACCTGAAGCGGACGTTGGTCTCCGGCCTTACCGACAAGGTATTCGAGATCAACCGCAACTTCCGCAACGAAGGCGTCTCGACCCGGCACAATCCTGAATTCACGATGATGGAGTGCTACTGGGCCTATGCCGACTACGAGGACATCATGGACCTCGTGGAGCGGCTGTTCGAAAGCCTGGCACTGTCGATCCACGGCACGACGGAATTCCCCTTCGGCGACAAGACGATCTCCTTCAAGGGGCCGTTCAAGCGCGTGCCGATGCCAGACGCCGTCAAGGAAGTGACCGGTATCGACTTCCTCGCCATGAAGACCGACGAGGAAGCCCGCGCGGCTGCCAAGGCCGCCGGCTTCGAAGTCGAGAAGGACTGGACCTGGGGCGAATGCCTTGCCTTCATCTTCGAAGAAAAGGTTGAGGCCACGCTCATTCAGCCATCACACGTCACCCACTTTCCGAAGGACATCTCGCCCTTCGCCAAGGAAGTGCCAGGCGAGCGGCGCCTTGTCGAACGCTTCGAGACCTACTGCAACGCCTGGGAACTCGGCAACGCCTTCTCGGAACTCAACGATCCGGAAGAGCAGCGCCGCCGCATGGTCGAGCAGCTGGAGCAGGCGCACGCCCGCGGCGAAAAGGAAAAGCAGCTGGACGACGAATTCCTCGATGCGATCGACCAGGGCATGCCGCCCGCCGGCGGTCTCGGGATCGGCGTCGACCGCCTGATCATGCTGCTCACCAACGCCCCATCGATCCGCGACGTCATCCTCTTCCCGGCTCGACGCAGCAAGGCCGACTGAGCCGGCTTACCTGGAATAGAAAAAGGCGGCGACCCGTTGGGCTCGCCGCTTTTTTGTTGGAAAGGGTTAGTGGCCGGCTCCGGGCGCGGCTTCCGGCGCAGCAGGCTCTTTGGCAGGTGCGGAGCCATGTTCGCCGCCTTCCGCGGGCTTTACTTCCTTTGCCTCTGCTGTCTTCGCAGTTTTCTTGCCCTCTCCTTCGCCGCCCTTGGTAGCGGCAACGGCGATGGGATCGATACAGTCCGAATAGTCCCTGAAGGACGCGTTCATCGCGGTTATCTCGTCCTCGGGTAGATCGACGCGTTCGCCGAAGAACAGCCCGTTGTCCGCCGCCTCCCCGTCATAGTAGCGGGCGGTGTAGGTCTTGGCTTCCGTGCTTTCGAGGACGGGATCGGGATGCGGAATATAGACGACGTCAGCGCCGATCGCCCTGCCGCGAATATCCGAGCGCAGCGTCGGTCCGTTGGTATCGAGAACGACGACTTGCACGAGATCGGGCCTCTGCGCATCGTAGATCGTCTTGGCGACGCGAAGCGCGGTCTTGACGCGAGTCATGCCATCGGTCGGCTCGGTCTTGATATATTTACGGATCCAGACGCGGTTCTGCTTCTTGATGGTGACGAGATTGACGTCGGTGCAGGAGAGGCCGTTCATCGTCTCTGCGGAAGGGCCAAGGAGCCTATCCTTGCCGATAAAAAGCGCGGCACCGCCGGAGACGCCCCCGAGAAGGGCGACGCCAGCGATGATAAACACCAATTTCCGGGAAGGCCGGAAGATGCGCAGTAGGGCCTTCACGCCAACTGCTCCGCCATTAACAAGCTCCAACGCAATACGAGTGGTTTCGACGCTAGAGAAATGACGTTTCCGAATACTTAAACGCGGGCTCTAAGTTTGCATCAGTATGGGATTAACACCAAAAAAGGTCCAAGCTTTCCCTATGCTTGCCAATGTCCTCACGGCCATGCTCTAACGGCTGATGGCCTTCACGCTTCGCCAGATCCAGTACTTCGTTGCCGTCGCCGAGCAGGGCTCTGTAACGCGCGCCGCGCAGAACCTTTCGATCTCGCAATCGTCGGTCACGGAGGCCCTCAAGGAGCTTGAAACCGACCTCGGCGTCGAGCTTTTCGAGCGTCATCCACGCGGCCTGACGATCACCCACAATGGCCATCAGTTCCTTCGCCATGCGACGAAAATCCTGGCAAGCGTGACGGATGCGCGCACCAGCTTTTCCGGCAAGCAGAACGAGATCTCCGGCAAACTCAACATCGGCGTCACCTCGCTCGTCGCCGGCTATGTGCTCTCCGACCTCCTGGCCCGCTATCGCCGCGCCTGCCCGGGCGTCGAAGTCAGCGCAATCGAAGACAATGGCGGCTATCTCGAGCACCTGCTGGTCGGCGGCGAACTGGATGTGGCCGTCATGGTCATTTCCAACCTGCGCGACCGCATGGCCCTGCAGGCAGAGATCCTGGAGACGTCACCTTACCGGTTGTGGTTGCCCATGGGCCATCCACTCGTTTCCGCCGACATCATTTCCGTGGCGGACATCGCTCGCGAACCGCTGATCATGCTGACCGTCGACGAAATCGAGGAAAACACCGGCAAGCTGCTGTCGGCGCTTGGCGCACGGCCGCATGTCGCCTTCCGCACGCGCTCGGTGGAAGCGGTACGCAGTCTGGTCGCGACCGGTGCCGGCGTGGCGCTATTGCCCGACCTGGTCTATCGCCCCTGGTCGCTGGAAGGCGACCGAATCGAGAGCCGTGACGTGTCCGGCTCCCTTCCGGTCGTCCAGGTCGGCATGGTCTGGCGAAAGGGCTCGAGTTTGCCGCAAGCGGCGCGCGACTTCGTGGGCATCGCAGAAGCCCTGCGATCCGGCCGGCCCCGGTGATCCTTCGGACGATATCGGAAATTCCGATATCGCCTTTCTGATAAATGAATTTGCGAAACCGGAAAATTCAGCGCACCTTTCAACCGGGAACATAACGCCACGAAAAGTGGCAACAACCGGGAGACATCAGATGAAATATCTTCTGAAATCGTGCACTGCTGCCCTCGCGAGCGTGAGCTTCGTGACGCAGGTTGCCGCAGCCGAACCGCTGAAGGCGCTTGGCAAGGGCGAAGGTGCTGTCAGCATCGTAGCCTGGGCGGGCTACATCGAACGCGGTGAAAGCGACAAGAGCTACGACTGGGTCACCGGCTTCGAAAAGGAAACCGGCTGCAAAGTGTCGGTCAAGACGGCGGCGACCTCCGACGAAATGGTCTCGCTGATGAACGAAGGCGGATTCGACCTCGTCACGGCCTCTGGCGACGCGTCGCTTCGCCTGATCGCAGGCAAGCGTGTCCAGCCGATCAACACCGATCTCATCCCGAGCTTCAAGAACGTCGATCCGCGCCTGCAGAAAGGCGCATGGTACACGGTCAAAGACGTCCACTACGGCGTTCCCTATCTCTGGGGGCCGAACGTGCTGATGTATAACACCGATGCCTTCAAGGATAAGGCACCGACCAGCTGGAAGGTCGTTTTCGAGGAAGAAACCCTTCCCGACGGCAAGTCCAACAAGGGCCGTGTCCAGGCCTATGATGGTCCGATCTACGTTGCCGATGCCGCTCTCTACCTGATGGCGCACAAGCCGGAACTCGGCATCAAGGATCCCTATGAACTGAACGAAGACCAGTACAAGGCGGCGCTCGACCTGCTGCGCGGCCAGCGCAAGCTCGTCTCCCGCTACTGGCACGACGCGATGATCCAGATCGACGACTTCAAGAACGAAGGCGTCGTGGCCTCCGGTTCCTGGCCGTTCCAGGTCAACCTGATGCAAGCCGACAAACAGAAGATCGCCTCCACCTTCCCGGAAGAAGGGGCCACCGGCTGGGCTGACACGACCATGCTGCATGTCGACAGCGAACACCCGAATTGCGCCTACATGTGGATGGAGCATTCGCTGCAGGCCAAGGTCCAGGGCGATGCCGCTGCCTGGTTCGGCGCCGTTCCTTCCGTTCCCGCTGCCTGCAAGGGCAACGAGCTGCTGACCGACGAGGGTTGCTCAACGAACGGTTATGATCACTTCGACAAGATCAAGTTCTGGAGAACGCCGACGGCCAAATGCGCAACGCAGGGCGAGTGCGTACCGTATCACCGTTGGGTCTCCGACTATATCGGTGTGATCGGCGGACGATAATCCGCCCGCACAACCTCTCCTTCTCCGCAAGCGGAGAAGGCGCCCGCTGAGGGCAAGGCGAGGGGACAATGAAGACAAGAGCGAAACGTCCGAGCGCTGGGGGCAACGACGGAACGCCGAATTGTCCCCTCGTCGGGGCCCCTTGGGCCGCATCCTTCCCGCTGGGAAGGTGAAAGACGCAACATCCCGGAGTTTTACAATGATTCCCGCCGTCCGTTTCCAACAGGTCTCGCGCCATTTCGGGCCGGTCCGCGCCGTCGACAGCGTCGATCTCGAAATCGCGCCCGGCGAGTTCTTCGCCATGCTTGGCCCTTCCGGCTCCGGCAAGACAACCTGCCTGCGCCTGATCGCAGGCTTCGAGCAGCCGACGGGCGGCCACATCGAAATCTTCGGTGAGACCGCCGAAGGCATCCCGCCCTATCGCCGCAACGTCAACACCGTCTTCCAGGACTACGCGCTCTTCCCGCATCTCAACATCCTCGACAACGTCGCCTACGGGCTGATGGTCAAGGGTGTCGGTAGGCCAGAGCGCACCAAAGCCGCCGAGCAGGCGCTGGAGCTTGTGAAGCTTCCCGGTTACGGCGCGCGCAAACCCGGACAGCTCTCCGGCGGCCAGCGGCAGCGTGTGGCGCTCGCCCGCGCCCTCGTCAACAAGCCGAAAGTCCTTCTCCTCGACGAACCGCTCGGCGCGCTCGACCTGAAGCTGCGCGAGCAGATGCAGGAGGAATTGAAGAGCCTGCAGCGCGCGCTCGGCATCACCTTCATCTTCGTCACCCACGACCAGGGCGAGGCCCTGTCGATGGCCGACCGCGTCGCCGTCTTCAACAACGGCGGCATCGTCCAGGAAGGTACGCCGCACGACATCTATCGGCGCCCGAAGACGCGCTTCGTCGCGGATTTCGTCGGCTCCTCCAATGTCATTGCGCCCGATATGATGACCGCGCTCGGCGGCGAGAAGCGCTGGGCGAGCCTGCGTCCGGAAGCGATCCACGTCGCCGGCGAAGGCGTTGAGGCGCGTGTGGAGCATGCAAGCTTCCTCGGCGCGGCAACCCGCCTCTCGGTCGATATCCGCGGCACCCGCCTGCACGTCATGCTGCCGGCCGGCGCCAACGTGCCGGATGTCGGCACAAGCGTCCGCCTCGTCTGGCAGCCCGTCGACGTGCATTACATGGATGACGCAGCATGACAGCGCTTGCCCTCACCAAACCGGCGGAACTGCGCGAGACCTCGATCCTTCCCGGTCGCGGCGGTTTCTTCGGACAGCTCTCGGACGCCTTCTGGCGCCATCCTAGACTGCTGCTCTTCCTGATGCTGACGCCGCCGCTCCTGTGGCTCGGCATCATCTACATCGGCTCACTGATCGCGCTGCTCCTGCAGAGCTTCTTCTCGATCGATGATTTCTCGGGCCTGGTGAATTACGAGTTCACGCTTGCGACCTATGCGCAACTCCTCAGCCCGACGAATTTTGACATCATCATCCGCACCATCATCATGGCGGCGCTGGTGACACTGGCTTCTGCCGTCGTCGCCTTTCCCATCGCCTACTACGCTGCTCGCTATGCGCAGGGCAAATGGAAGGCGCTGTTCTACCTCGGTGTCATGCTGCCGCTGTGGTCGAGCTATCTCGTGAAGATCTACGCCTGGAAACTCATCCTCGCGAAGGAAGGCATCCTCACCTGGATCTTCGAGAAGCTGCACCTGTCCTGGCTGCTCGACGGCATCCTCAACCTGCCCGTTGTCGGTGGCAATTCGCTGTCGGTCAGCTATCTCGGTACGTTTGTCGTCTTCGTCTATGTCTGGCTGCCCTACATGATCCTGCCGACACAGGCAGCACTCGAACGCGTCCCAGGCAACCTGATCGAGGCGTCGTCCGATCTCGGCGCCACACCGAGCCAGACCTTCCGCACCGTACTTTTCCCGCTGGCGCTGCCCGGTATCGTCGCCGGCTCGATCTTCACCTTCTCGCTGACATTAGGCGACTACATCATCCCGCAGATCATCGGTTCGTCGCGCCTCTTCATCGGCCAGGCGGTCTATGCCCAGCAGGGCACCGCGGGCAACGTCCCGCTCGCGGCCGCCTTCTCCGTCGTCCCGATCGTCATCATGGCCGTTTATCTCTGGCTGGCCAAGAAACAGGGGGCCTTCGATGCGCTCTGACCGTTCCCAGCGTTCACCGCTGCTTCTAAAGATCGCCGCAGCCGGTGGCCTGCTCTTCCTACACCTGCCGATCCTCTTGATCTTCGTCTATGCCTTCACGACGGAAGAGAAGAGCTATCAATGGCCGCCACCGGGACTGACGACGCAATGGCTCGCCATCGCGTGGAACCGCCCGGATGTCTGGTCAGCGCTCGGCCTCTCCGTGCAGGTCGCCTGCATCGCCACCGCGATCGCGCTGGTGCTCGGCACGCTCTGCGCAGCCGCAGTAAGCCAGACGAAGTTCTTCGGCCGTGAAGCAATCTCGCTCCTCGTCATCCTACCGATCGCGCTGCCCGGCATCATCACCGGCATTGCACTGCGCTCGGCCTTCAGCCTGTTCGACATTCCATTTTCGGTCTGGACGATCGTGCTCGGTCACGCGACCTTCTGCGTCGTTGTCGTCTACAACAACGCCGTCGCCCGCTTCCGCCGCACCTCGGGTTCACTGATCGAGGCATCGATGGATCTAGGCGCCGACGGTTTCCAGACCTTCCGCCACGTCATCCTGCCGAACATCGGGACCGCGCTTCTGGCCGGCGGCATGCTCGCCTTCGCGCTGTCCTTCGACGAAGTCATCGTCACCACCTTCACCGGCGGCCAGCAATCGACGCTGCCGATCTGGATGCTCGAAGAACTCATCCGCCCACGCCAACGCCCGGTCACCAACGTGGTCGCGATGGTCGTCGTGCTCGTCACTTTCCTGCCGATCCTGGCAGCCTACTACCTCACTCGCGACGGCGACCAGGTCGCCGGAGCCGGCAAATAATTAAGGGAGAACATCATGGACACCGCGATGCTGATTGGGTCCCGTTTCGAAGCGGGCACGGAAACGGAAGAGCACATCCTGAACCCGAAGACGGGCGAGACCGTGCTTGACCTGCCGGAAGCCTCGCTTGCCCAGATCGACGCTGCCGTCGACGCCGCAGAATCCGCATTCCAGGACTGGTCGCAGACGACACCGGGCCAACGCTCCAGCTACCTCCTCAGGATCGCCGATGCGATCGAGAAGGACGCCGAGGGGTTTGCCGCACTGGAAGCCCTGAACTGCGGCAAGCCGATCAATGCCGTGTTGAACGACGAAATCCCGGCAATCGTCGATTGCTACCGCTTCTTTGCAGGCGCCGTCCGCAATCTGCACGGCCCCGTCGCCGGCGAATACCTGCCTGGTCATACATCAATGATCCGCCGCGATCCGGTCGGTATCATCGGCTCCATCGCGCCGTGGAACTATCCGCTGATGATGATGGCCTGGAAGCTCGCTCCGGCAATCGCCGGCGGCAACACCGTCGTCTTCAAGCCCTCCGAACAGACGCCGCTCACCGCACTTAAGATGGCGAAGCTGCTTGCCGATATCCTGCCGGAAGGCGTCGTCAACGTCATCCTCGGCCGCGGCGAGAGCGTCGGCAATGCCCTGATCAATCATCCGAAGATTTCGATGGTCTCGATCACAGGCGACGTCGCTACCGGCAAGAAAGTTCTGCAGGCAGCCGCCAAGACCGTGAAGCGCACCCACCTGGAACTCGGCGGCAAGGCGCCGGTCATCGTCTTCGACGACGCCGACATCGACGCTGTTGTCGCGGGCATCCGCACCTTCGGCTACTACAATGCCGGCCAGGACTGCACCGCCGCCTGCCGCATCTACGCCGATGCGAAGGTCTACGACAGGTTCGTCGCCGACCTCTCCTCAGCCGTCTCCTCGATCAAGTTCAATCAGGCCGACGACACCGAGAACGAGATCGGCCCACTGATCTCCAAGCGCCAGCGCGACCGCGTCGAAAGCTTCGTCGCCCGTGCGTCCGAACACAAGCACATGGAAATCACCACCGGTGGCAAGACCTCCGGCGACAGGGGCTTTTTCTACACGCCGACGGTCGTCGCCGGCGCCACGCAGGATGACGAGATCGTTCGCCGCGAGGTTTTCGGTCCGGTCGTTTCCGTCACCCGCTTCACCGGTGTCGAGGATGCCGTTACCTGGGCGAACGACAGCGACTACGGCCTCGCTTCGTCGGTCTGGACCAAGGACATCAGCCGCGGCATGAAAACTGCCGCCCGCCTGCAATATGGCTGCACCTGGATCAACACGCACTTCATGCTCACCAACGAAATGCCGCATGGCGGCCTGAAGCAATCAGGCTATGGCAAGGACATGTCCGTCTACGCACTGGAGGACTACACCGCCGTCCGGCACGTAATGATCAACCACGGTTGATCCCGCGCGGCCGGGCCGACGGGCGGGCCGTAACCTGCAAACAAGAACATGCAACAAAAGGGGAGTCGAAATGAAACGCCGTACCATTCTTGCCGCCTTCGGTGGCATCTGTCTCGCCTCGACGCTTTCGGCCATGCCGGTCTATGCGGCCGATCAGACGCCGGTTGAGGTCGTTCAACAGTACCTGGCCGCATGGAACGCCCACGATGCCGGCAAGGCCGCTTCCTATTTCGATGACAAGATCAGCTACTACGACGCATCGGTTGGCAAGCCGACCGTCGGCAAGGCCGAGGCCAAGGCGGCCGTGATCGACAACTTCATGACCGCTGCGCCGGATCTGAAATGGGAGATGCGGGGTGATCCGATCGTCAGCGGAAACAAGGTTTCCTTCGAGTGGACCTTCTCAGGGAAGAACAGCGGTCCTTGGGCCGATGGGACCAAGGCAACCGACAAGTCCTTCTCCTTCGACGGTGCCTCGGTCTTCGTCATTGAGAACAACGTGATCAAGCAGCAGTCGGACTACTACGACGCCCTTGGCTTCTACAAGCAACTGGGCCTGATGTAACATGGCAATCCGGCCGGCGGCGCTCCCCAGGGGCGTCGCCAACGCTTTCAGCTACCGCTGCGGGCTGCGCCCACCGGTTGCGTAGAATATGGAACAAATTTCCTCGCCCTGCGTCATCTAAACGATGAGCAAAAAGGAAAAAATCCATGCTTAGATGGGCTCTCATATTCTTCGTTATTTCGCTGATTGCCGGTTTCTTCGGCTTCTCCGGCATCTCGGCCGCAACGGCAACGATTGCTCGCGTTCTCTTCGGCATCGCGCTGGTGATCTTCCTGATCTTCCTGATTCTGGCGCTGATGGCCGGCAATGCGGTGCTTTAACCTGCCGCCGCGCGTTGGGCGGCAAAGAGAGGCACCGAGTCCTTGAAGCCTTTCAGGGAAACAGCTCCCAGACCCTGGAAGGCAAGACCGCGTGCTGCCGCTTCGGCGGCAGCACGCGTATTGAGGCAGACAAGTGTTTGGGACGGCCCGGCAACGGCCGAAACGCGCGCCGCGAGATTGACCGTCCGGCCGAAAATATCCCCGTCACGAGGCACAACCTGCCCCGTTGCTACACCGACCCGCACAGGCGGCAACTCATCCAAACGGCTCTGCTCCACCAGCGATAGCGATGCTTGCACCGCCGAGGCTGCATCCGGAAACAGCATCATGACGCCGTCGCCCAGTGGCTTGACGATACGTCCGTCGAACGCGCATGAAAGCCGTTGGGCGATTGCTTCAAAACGGGCGGCCTTCTCGGCGGCAGACACATCGCCAATCTCACGCGTCAAGCCCGTGAAGCCGGAAAGGTCGGCAAAGGCCACGGCCGGCAGGCTGTCCTCGTCGCCAGGCTCCAGCCCGTGTTCGCGCAGGGCATCCTGCAGCCTTCCGACGATATTGTCGAACACCGCCTCCTCCAGCATCCGCCGCTGCAGCAGGAACAGCATCCGGAAGCCGATCCGCTGTAGTGCCAAGCGCTTGGTGGCGGCAACCTCGAAAAGATGATGGTAGCTAAGGCCCGCATTCAGCATCGGCTCTTCGACCTCGCCGCGGAAGAGGTCGCGCATCGTGTCGACACAGCGGCGAACCGACTGACCGAAAACGCGCAGCACCCGCTCCATCCCGACAACGGAGGCACCAAGCTGCCTGCACTCCGCCAACAGCCAGATAAATTCCGCATCGTCCTCGCGAAGCGGTTGATCCGCTGAAAGCGGCGGCAAGCTGGCGCATGCCCTTATGCCATTCAGCTCGTCGAGATCCAGTTGCCCTGCCGCCACCTCGGCCGAAACAACGCCTCGGTCATCGCTACGGGCTCGAACATCAGCTGATTGGCGAACTCCAGAGTAAAGATCCGCCGCCTCAGACCTTCCGCCAGCACATCGAGGCTGATGCCGGCTTCCTGCAGGGCAACTATCAATCGGAGCCGGCTGACATCGCTTGCGGCATAGCCTGTGTATCCAGGACCAATGATCTCTAGGCGCTCGAGATCACGCAAGCGGGCATCGTCACAGCCGGCAAGGACCAACAATCTCTCACACGGCAATGCTTCCATCACGGCAACCTCTGGGGGATGAGATTGCTTCATACATCAAATCCGTGTGTCCCTCCACGCAGCCAAAGGCGTTAGAGCAGACTTGCTCCGACATTGATGGCAAGGGCCAGGATCGTCGTATTGAACAGGAATGAGAGGATGGAATGCAGGAGCGTCAGCTTGCGCATGGTGACCGATGTCGTCGCAACGTCGGCCGTCTGTGAGGCAACGCCGATCGTGAAGGAGTAGTAGAGGAAGTCCCAATAAATAGGCTCGTCATTGCCTTCCGGAAACTTCAGCCCTTCCCCCTTGGCCTCTCCGCCATAGAAGCGATGTGCGTAGTGCACCGTGAACAAGGTGTGCAGGAATGCCCAGGAGATCAGGATCGTGGCGATTGCACCAAGCGATCGTACGAGCGCCTCGCTTGCGTCAGCCCCCTTGGCTGCATGAAGTTCCAGCGCGATACCGGCAATGCTGGCGAGCGCCGCCAAAATAGACAGCGCCATGAGGAAGACGTCTGAAAGGTCGAGATCCTCAGCTCTCTCGCGGATGCTAGCGACGGTCGCGCGCAGCATTCGGCGCCAGGTGAGCGCCGTAAAGACGATGGCGCCGGCGTTCCAGCCAAAAATCAGGTTCTGCGGATTGACCTCGCGGCTGGTGAGCAACAGGAAAGTCACGAGTCCAGCGGTCACGGCGACGACGAACACCATGTGTCTGCGTAGTTGCTCCATGACCTGACTTTCCCGGCGCCCAGCGTCTGCCGCCGTCACAATCCTACCGCTGCAAGATTGCCTTTGATATCAGTTTGATGGCGGCAGGAGCAATATGGCTTTAGCCGGTCCAGCCGCCATCGACGACATGGATCTGGCCCGTCGTGAAGCCTGCCTCGTCACCGGCAAGATAGGTCACCAGAGCGGCGATCTCCTCGGGTGTGGCGATGCGACCCATCGGCTGGCGGGCGATGAAATCCTTCAGTGCCTTTTCATAGTCGCCGGTCGCACGCAAGCGCTCGTGCAGCGACGGGCTGTCCACGGTACCGGGGCAGATCGCATTGGCGCGGATACCCTTGGCAACAAAGTCGGCGGCAATTGACTTGGTGAGGCCAATCACGGCTGCCTTCGATGCACTGTAGGCAAAGCGATTGGGAACGCCCTTCACACTGGAGGCGACCGAAGCCATGTTGACGATCGACCCCTTCCCCTTCTCCAGCATCCCGGGAAGGAAGGTACGGCAGGTCGTATACATCGCCTTGGCATTCAGGTTAAAGGAAAAGTCCCAGTCCTTCTCCTCGCATTCGAGGATCGAGCCTGCATGAACGAAGCCTGCGCAATTGAAGAGAACGTCGATCGGGCCGATCGTGGCTGCGAAGGCACGGACTGCGTCGCCATCGAGCGCATTGAGGACATGCTTCTCGGCGCCTTCCAGGGTGGAAAGCGTGTTTTCGTTGATATCGGTCGCATAGACATGCGCGCCGAGTGAAATGAAGCGCTCAGCGCTTGCTCGACCGATACCCTGACCTGCCGCCGTGATGACGACTTTCTTGCCTTCCAGACCGTGGCTCATACATCCTCCCAAATTCCGGCGCTTGCGGCGCATTCATTCATATGCAAACAATATATTCAGATTGGCGTCAACCTGATGGAGCGAGGTTTGCGCCGGAAGCCTAGTTGATCTTGTGTGGCCGGGCATGAAAAATCTGGTGGCCGAAAAGCCAGTCGGCGCCGCCGCCGCACCTTGCGGCAAACAGCATCGCATGAATGGGAGGAACCGCATGCACTTCGACACACACCTGCACATCGTCGACCGGCAGGCGCTCGACTATCCCTGGCTCTCCGGCGCGGGTGATCTTAATCGTGACAATCTCTACGAAGACTATGCGCGCGATGCGCTACGCTGCGGCATCTCCAATGTGCTGCACATGGAAGTGGACGTTGCACCGGCGCGTATCGACGACGAGACGAATTACGTCAGGGAAGTCAGCCGCCGCCAGGGCAGTCTTGTGCGTGGCGTCATCGCCGCCTGCCGGCCGGAAGAGGATGGTTTCGCGGCCTATCTGGAGCGATCGGCTGCCGATCCCTTCGTCAAAGGCTTCCGCCGCGTCCTCCACGTGGCCCCGGACGACACAGCCGCCCGACCGCTGTTTCGCGAGAACATCAAGCGCCTCTCCGGCACCCGCATGACGTTCGATCTCTGTGTCTTCCCGCATCAATTCGAGACCATCCTCGCGCTGGTCGATCACTGCCCGGATGTTCGCTTCATTCTCGACCATTGCGCCAACCCGCCGATCACGGATGGGATGAGCGACGTCTGGCGCAAGGGCATCACGGAATTCTCCCGCCGCTCGAACGTGACGGCAAAGATTTCAGGCGTCATCGCCTATGGGGATCTCGAAAACTGGTCGGTCGAGAGCCTCCGCCCGTATGTCGAACATACGATCGGCAGCTTCGGTTGGGATCGCGTCGTCTGGGGCAGCGACTGGCCCGTTTGCACGCTCGGCGGCGGGCTGGCACCCTGGGTCGCTGCCACCCATGCGCTGACCTCGGGCTGCAGCCCGGAAGAGCGCGACAAGCTCTATCAGGCCAACGCCAAGCGCATCTGGTCGATATGACACGAAAAAGGGCGGCACCGAATGGCACCGCCCTTCTTGGTTGGAGCGCTCGTAAGCCTTAAGCAGCTGCGAGCTGCAGTTCTTTCTGAACGTTGCTGCGAAGCGTACCAAGGTCCTTGGCGAAGGCACGGATGCCTTCGGCGAGCTTTTCGGTCGCCATCGCGTCTTCGTTCATCATCCAGCGGAAGATCTTTTCGTCGACGGTGATCTTCGGGGCAGGCTTCGTCACATCAGGCGACAGCTTGCGCTCGAGCTTGCCCTGATCGTTGGAGAGTTCGTCGAGCAGGTTCGGCGCGATCGTCAGGCGATCGCAACCGGCCAAGGCTTCGATTTCGCCGGCGCTGCGGAACGAGGCACCCATGACGATCGTCTTGATGTCGTTGGCCTTATAGTAGTTGTAGATGTCGCGGACGGAGATGACGCCCGGATCTTCCTCAGGCGTGAATTCCTTGCCAGTCGACTTCTTGTACCAGTCGAGGATGCGGCCAACGAACGGCGAAATCAGGAACACCTTGGCGTCAGCGCAGGCAACCGCCTGGGCCTTGGAGAACAGAAGCGTCAGGTTGCAGTCGATGCCTTCCTTCTGCAGGATTTCGGCGGCGCGAATGCCCTCCCAGGTCGAAGCCAGCTTGATGAGGATGCGGTCACGCTCGATGCCGCGTTCCTTGTAGGCAGCGATGATCGAACGGGCCTTGGCAAGCGACGCTTCGGTATCGAAGGAAAGGTCCGCATCGACTTCGGTTGACACGCGGCCCGGAACGAGCTTCACGAGCGCAGCACCGACGGAGATCGCCAGGCGATCGGCAACGGCGGCGGAAACGGCCTCCGGATTGCCGCCCTGCTTCTTGCCCCAGGCAACAGCTTCCTTGACGGTATCTGCGAACATCGGCGTACCGAGTGCCTTCAGCACGATGCTTGGGTTCGTCGTGCAATCGACGGGCTTCAGACGGGCAACAGCCTCGATGTCACCGGTATCGGCAACGACCGTGGTAATCTCGCGGAGGTGGTCAAGCTTGGATGTCATGGTTACTGGTCCTTTTGACTTGAGCTGCGCGCCGATGCGAACTTCGCCCGGCAAATAATCTACGAATGGGCAGTCTGCGAGCCGCCTGTGTAAGCAGCGGTCGCGTCATCCCCGCGAAACGGCGTCACGCCTCGGCCGCCAAGTGCCGATGGGACGTCCCGCTTACCTGCACATTACCTCCTCGGTCGCACGGATGCGACTTCTTGGCGGCGACTATCACTATTCCCCGCCAGATATGTCAAGGACATTTGTGCATTTCAATTGACATAAGTGTCACACCCGTCATTATCGGCGGAACAACGAACCTGTCCTGGCTTGATGATAGATCTAGGGCGCAATTCGCTCCGGAGGAGATGTGGTCAAGCTCAAACGTGGCACGCATACGGCTTATTCCGAAGCATCCTCCCTTAGGTTGCGTGCGGCTTGGCTCTATTACAATCAGGGACTGACGCAGAAGGATGTCGCCGAACAGCTCGGCATCAGCCGCACGACCGTGATCCGCCTGCTCGACGAGGCGATGAAGCGCAGCGAAGTGCAGATTTGGATCAACGACTCGATCGGCGATTGCGTCGAACTTTCGGTAAAACTCGAGCGCGCCTATGGCCTCGACGAAGCGATCGTCGTGCCGGCGCCGGCGCAGCCTGACGCCAACTCGCTGGCAAAAAGCGTTGGCCTTGCGTTGGGACAGTTCCTCTCCGAGGCCATTCCAGACGACTACACAATCGGCGTCGGCTGGGGCCGAACCATGACGGCTTCGCTCTCAAGCTTCCGGCCGCCCCGCCGCGACAATTGCAAGGTCGTCTCCCTCCTCGGAGGCGTCGTCGCCGTCCACCAGACGAACCCGATCGACTACACCTGGCGCCTCGCGAGCCAGCTCGGCGCCGAATGCTATATGTTCCTTGCCCCGCTTCTGGTGGATTCTACGGAAACGAAGCGGAACCTCATCGAGAAATGTGGCCTGGACACGATCTATCGGCTGGCGGAAACGTTGGATCTCGCGATCGTCAGCTGTGGCGACATCGGCCCGCACTCTACCTCCCTGTCGGAAGGGTGGATCTCGAAGGCCGAGCTGCAGCAGCTGATCGACGCCGGCTGCGTCTGCGACACGATGTTCAACTTCCTCGACAAGGACGGCAACACGATCGATCACTCGATCAACAGCCGCGTCATGTCCGTGGATCTCGACACATTGAAGAGGGCCAAGCACATCGTGCTGTCATCCGGCGGCACGCATCGCGCGGTCGCAATCCGTGCCACCATCAAGCGGATCGGCTGTAACACGCTGATCACAGACGAGGGTGCCGCCAAGGCTCTGCTGGGCCTGGCAGAGGCGGCTTAGGGGCGTTTAGCCAGCATCCGCTATCGCAGCTGGCACAGATGCGACAGTTGCGATTGCGCCCAGTTGCGCCCGAAATCCTGGGTATCCGGCAGTGCCGATAAAAGACTTCCGATCTCGCCATCGATTTCTAGATGGGTGTCCGTGATCCTGCATGCACCCACATCAAGGGCGACGGTGGCAACAACCTTGCCTTCCACCGGCGCCATCTGGAAGAGCGAATTGTCGCCAGTTTCGCAGGTCAATAGCGCCGTCGCCCTGATGGATGCGAGACTGTCCCCCGTCGAACAGACATCTGCAGACACAACCTTGAAGCTGCTGGTTCGATTGGGTCCCACGGGAAGCTGTTCGCATAACTGCGCGGTCGATATCGCGCGCGCCACATCCGGCCATTCCGGGCTACTCATCGCCGATTTGCAGCCCGCCCAGGCCGGAACCAGCGACATCGCAAGCAGGCCAACGGCAATGCCGACGACCTTGCATGGCTTTTCTCCAGGGTTCATTTCCGCCTCCTCGAGTCCCAGCCATGGAATCAAGCAGGTGAATCCTGAGTTTTTGATGGCAGGACTCCCGAGGGAGGAAGCGTATCCACAGGTTGGATCGATGCGTCGCCGCGATCAGGCGTGCGCCGCCTCCCAGCCGAGCATGGCCCGCTTGCGCGTCAGGCCCCAATGGTACCCCGTCAACGCCCCGCTTTTGCCGAGCGCGCGATGGCAGGGAACCACGAAGGAAATCGGATTGGCGCCGACCGCCGCACCAACCGCGCGCATCGCTGTCGGTCGGCCGATGTCGTGGGCGATGTCGCTGTAGGTGACGGCCTTGCCGAAGGGGATCTTCAGCAGGCTTTCCCACACCTGCACCTGGAAATCGGTGCCGATCAGCACGACACGCAGCGGCTGGTCCGATGTCCAGCGGCCCGGCTCAAAGATCCGCGTTGCGTAAGGTGCCGTCGCTTCGATATCGTCGACATAGGTCGCATTCGGCCAGCGGCATGTCATATCATCGAGACACGCGGCCTCGTCACCGTAATTGCTGAAAGCAAGCCCCGCGAGGCCACGGTCCGTCGCCATCACAAGCGCAACCCCAAAGGGTGAAGGATGGAAGCCGTAGCGGATCGTCAACCCACCGCCTTTGGCCTTCCATTCGCCGGGCGACATCGCCTCATGCGTGACGAAGAGATCGTGCAGGCGGCTGGGGCCGGACAGCCCGACCTCGATCGAGGTCTCCAGAAGGGGCATAGCTTCCTCGCGTAGAAGCCGCTTCGCGTGGTCGAGCGTGACTGCCTGCAGGAAAGCCTTCGGAGACAGGCCGGCCCACCGCGTAAACGTCTTCTGCAACTGCGTCGGCGACTGATTGAGCCGCGCTGCGATCGTCTCCAACGACGGCTGATCGCGATAGTCCTCGGTGATGAGTTCGATCACCTGGCGCACGGTCTCGTAATCAGAGCCATCAGGCGTGATGTCTTTGTTCAGCTTGGCTACCATATTCATGATCTTTCTCCTTGTACCAAGGAGATAGTCAAGTGACCCCTCGCAAGCCACCCGATTCTTGCGTGCCGGTCAAATCCGTTGTTTGACGGTGGCAAGCGCCCCCTTGAAGGCCTTAGCGAAGCTCTCGCGATCATCGGGATTGAGGAAGGAGCCGATATCCGTGCCCCTTCCTTCGCCGGAAATATACATGGAAAGAATGCCTATCTCCTGATGTCTGCGAACGAAGAAGCGCGTCCAGAAGGGATTGAAGTGATGCTCGATCATCCGACCGGAGGGCGCGAACTTGCGGACGGAAATATCCGTACGCGACACGGTCACTTCCTCCCGCGCGCGGCCAGACCGATAGTTCAGCCAGAAGGCGCCGTAGAGGAGCAGAAAATCAAGCCCGAAGAAGAAGCCGATCGGCCAGGCGCCCGTCACGACGAAGAACATGCCATACAGGCAGCACACTGCGCCGGTCAAAAGCAGCAACACCTTGAAACCCTTGCGGCCAAGCGACCGGTAAGGAAAAAGCTCGGCGGCAAAAACAGGTTGTTCGTCGGCTTTATCGGCGTTGCTTTCCATCATGGCTGGCAAGTATAGGTTTTCCATGCCAACTCCGAAACTCAAATCCGCCGTCACATCGTCGCAGAACTCAAAAGTGATCGTTCGCCAGAAGAAGCCGGCAACGGTCCGTTCTGCCTATTCCGAAGCCGAGCGCGAGGAGATATTCCGTCGCTTCTCCATCCAGCGGCCGGAGCCGAAAGGCGAACTGGAACACACGAACCCGTTCACGCTCGTCGTCGCTGTAGCCCTCTCCGCCCAGGCGACGGATGCCGGCGTCAACAAGGCGACACGCGCACTCTTCAGGGTTGCCGACACGCCCGAAAAGATGCTGGCACTCGGCGAGGAGCGGGTGCGCGACTACATCAAGACGATCGGCCTCTACCGCAACAAGGCGAAGAACGTCATCGCTCTCTCACAGATGCTGGTCGAGAAATTCGGCGGCGCTGTGCCGCAAACGCGTGACGAGCTGGTGATGCTCCCCGGTGTCGGCCGCAAGACCGCCAATGTCGTGCTCTCCATGGCTTTCGATCAGGCGACGATGGCGGTGGACACACACATTTTCCGCATCGCCAACCGAATCAAGCTGGCGCCGGGAAAGACGCCCGACGAGGTCGAGGAGCGGCTGATGAAGGTGGTACCGAAGCACTATCTCTATCATGCCCACCACTGGCTGATCCTGCATGGCCGCTATACCTGCAAGGCACGCAAGCCGGAATGCGAGCGCTGCGTCATCGCCGATATCTGCAAGTCGCCGGAAAAGAGCTGCGACGTGCCGGCGCCGCTGGTCGAGCTACCGCGCCAAGTGGTTGGAGAGGCCGTCGAGTAAGTCTGCGGCAGATCGCGGCGCTACCGATTTGGCCCTACCCGCGAAAGCCCGCGTCCTCGCGCGAAACCAGCTTGTGCAGGTGCACCATCAATCCAGCGGCGAAAAGCGGCGTCAGCAGATTGACGATCGGGATGGCAAGGAAGCCCGCAATAACAAGCCCCGCAAGGAACACCGTCACCGCATGTTTGGCCCGAAACGATCGTGCCTCCTGCGGCGAACGAAACCGCATTGCAGCAAACTCGAAGAATTCGCGGCCGAGCAGGTAGCCGTTGACGAGGAAGAACGCGATTATGTTGACGCCCGGCACGAACAGCAGAAAAAGCGCCACGATGTTGCCGAGGATAACCACGCCAAGAAGCTTGATCGAGCTTGTGAGCGCCGGACCGAGCGGCATCGCCGTTCCAGACTGATCCGAGGGATAATCCCGTCTTTCAATCACCTCGGCCACATCGTCGAGAAACAGGCCGGCAACCAATGCCGTCACCGGTGACAGCAAAAGCGCCAGGCCAAGTGCAAGGCCGAGGCTGGCTGCGATCGCAAACACGAAGCCGAGCCACCCTGCCCAGTCCGGCATGGCGGGAAAGAAACTGGCAATCCACGGGAAGACGTACGATATGAACGCACTGCGCAGCGCCAGCCAAAGCCCGACGAGCAACAGGAGGGTCAATCCCAGGACCTTCCAGAACACTGACCGCGTCTCTGGCGCGAAAAGATTGATGAGAGATAGGCGGGCCGCCTGAAAGATCATTCCGAGGTCTCCGGTTGCAACAACCATGTAGGAATCCGAACTTTGAACGGCAAGGCTGAAACAAACTCGGATGACTAGCCCAAAACTTGTCGGAAAATCTATGTTACTATATAGTAATTTATCAACTATGATTGCTTGATCCTGAAACGCAGCTTCCGGAATAGTTGCAAACGACAAGCGTTGGCCATGCGTATCCGAGAAATGCTTTCGGGAAGATCGGGACGGGCCAACGTGGAAGATTTTGTTCAGAAGCTCCGCCAGTATGCCAAGTCCGGCACGCCGGCCGAACGACGAATCGCGAAATATTTCTCCGAGCATCTGAACGACCTGCCGTTCGAAACAGCCGCGTCGGTTGCCGATCGGCTGGATCTGAGCCCCATGACGGTGGGCCGCTTTCTACGCGCGCTCGGCTATCAGGGGCTCGACAGCGTCAAGGTCCATATCCGCGAAACAACCACCATTTCGCCAATGCAGATGCAGGCATCGCTCACCCAGCTGCAGGCCGACGCTTCTGCCGGCAAGCCGCTCGCGGTACTGGTCTCCGAGCAGATCCAGGCGCTGCACCATATCTACCATTTGACGGGCCAGCCCCTCTGGAATGAAGCCGTGTCGATGATATCATCCGCTCATGAGGTTCTTGTCGCCTCGCATGCTCATCTTTCCGGCTTCGCGTCCCACTTTGCTCAGCGATTGACCCATGCGCGCGACGGCGTCCACGCGCTTGATGGAACGGGCAGCCGCTTCGCCGAACTCTTCGCACGGCTCGATGGCAATGACGCCTTGCTGATCGTGATCGACAGCCGGCGCTTTGGCAAAGCCCGGCTGCTGGCCCGGACGGCACGGCGCTATGGATACAAGGTTATCTTGATTACAGCACAAGGCACCAACTGGATTCCGGATCAGGCCAATATCGTACTCGCCCTTCCGCCTGCCCGATCCGATGACGAAGACAACCTGCCGCCGCTGATGGTCCTCCTCGACTGTCTGTCGGAAGACGTTGTCACTGCGGCCGGCGAAGAAGCAGGCGCCCGCACCCGTCGCATGGCTGAATTCGGCAGCATGCTTGGAGACGGCGGAAACCGGTAGAGTCTTCCAGGATTAGGCGCCTACTCCATCGCTTCCAGTTCCGCGCGGTGGCGATACATGGCAAGCAGCCGGCGATAATCCCGGTCATAAAATGCCTGCTTGGCTGTATCCGGCAATCGCTCTTCGCCACCGGAGTACATGGCCGCCCCTGCTTCTGCGAGATCTCGATAGAGACCGCACGCCACGGAAGCGGCCATCGCCGTACCGAGGAGCACCGCCTCGTTCATCTTCGGCACAACGACCCTGCAGCCGGTTGCATCGGAATAGAGCTCAATCAGCACCGGATTTTTCACATGGCCGCCTGCGACATGCAGGGTGTCAGGCACATAGCCATATTCCTTCATCCGCTCGAGGATGTGACGGATCCCGAGCGCGATCGCGACTGCTGCGCGCCAATAGAGCGCGCAGAGTCCGTCGAACGACGTGTCGAGCGTCAGGCCGCTGATGCTGCCGACGGCATGCGGATCGGCGAGTGGCGAGCGGTTGCCGTGAAAATCCGGCAGTATAAAGATGCGGGCACCGAACTCGTCGCCCTCCTCGGCGCGAAGCTGCGCAATACGCTCGACGATCTTCTGATGCAGCGTAGCCGTTGGCTCGCCACCGGCTGCGTGCATCCGCACGATATGATCGAGCAGCGCGCCCGTTGCCGATTGCCCCGCCTCGACAAGCCAGGATTCAGGAAAGACGGCTTCGTAATACGGCCCCCACATGCCGTGGCTCGGTTTGCGCTCGCGCGAGAACGAAACGATGCAGCTCGAGGTGCCGGCGATCAGCGCCAATTGGCGTTCCAGCCTGCGAGCATCCTGCGCCTCGCCGCCAAGCGCACCCAGCGCCCCGGCATAGGCGTCGATCATGCCTGAGGAAACATGGCACGCCGTCGTCAGCCCGAGCGCCGAGGCGGCCTCTTGCGTCAGCGTCCCGACACTCTTGCCGACCGGCACCGTTTCCTCCGGCAGCCGTCCGCGATCCAGTAGGTCATCGAGCCCAATCCGCTCGAGAAAATCCTTCCGCCACCCTTTGTCGAGATGTGCGAGATAATTCCACTTGGCCGTCAGCGTGCAGCGCGAGCGGGCGAGCGCGCCAGTTGCTTTCCAGGTCATGAAATCGGCGAGGTCGAACAGATAGCCGGTGTTCATCCAGGTGCCGGGCAGCTTCTTCTTCAGCCACATCAGCTTCGGCATTTCCATTTCCGGCGACATGAAGTGCCCGGAGTGCTCCAGCACGGGATGTTCCGTCGCCGTGCAGAAATCGGCTTCCTTCAGCGCCCGGTGATCGAGCCAGACGATCGTATCGAAACGGCGCTCTCCGCCTGTGGAAACACTGATCTGGTTGCCGTCGACATCGCGCACGACGAGCGAACAGGTAGCATCGAAACCGATCGCGCCCACCGATGCTGGCGCCGCGCCTGATTGCTCCATCGCCTTGCGAACGGCAATGCAGACCGCCGACCAGATGTCTTCGGAGTCATGCTCGGCGTGGTTTTCACGCGGCCTGTTCATGATGATCGGGTGTTCGGCCTTGCCCAGCAATGCGCCGCGAGCGTCGAAGACGCCGGCGCGCGCACTGCCCGTGCCGATATCAACCGCAACCACATGCTGAGGCATTAAAGGTGCATCCCGTCCTGCTTATGTTTGCGGACAAGGTGTATTAAATCCGGCATGGCGTCAAACACGGCTTCGGGAGAAAGTCGGTCAAGTTCAGCGCGATAGCCGGAAAAATTGGCGTGTGATCCGCCCGTGAAGGCAAACACCCTCATGCCCGCTGCCTTCGCCGCCTCGATCCCGGCGGGGCTGTCCTCCACGACCACGCAATTGGCGGGCTCTACGTTCATTTCGTGCGCCGCATGCAGGAAGAGATCGGGCGCGGGCTTGCCATGCTTGACCATGGTTGCGCTGAAGATATCAGGCAGCCGGTCGATCAGGCCGGTGACCGTCAGCGACAGGCGGATACGCTCGACTTGGCTGGAAGAGGCGACGCAACAGGGAATGCCGAGGGTGTCGATCGTCTCGGCGATCCCGGCCATCGGCTTCAGCTCCCTGCGAAACCGGGCGTAGAGATCGGTGCGGATTTGCTCAAGAAATTCCTGACCCGGGTGGACGTTGTATTCGGTCTTCATCGTCTCGATGACAGTCGCGAGACTTCGCCCGAGGAAACGGCCATAGACCTCTTCCTCGGTAATCGGGACATCGAGATCGTTCATCGCCTTCACGAGAACGCTCACCGATATCGGTTCGCTATCGACGAGCACGCCGTCGCAATCAAAGATGACGAGCCGTGTTTCAGCCTCAGCCATGGCAGACCCAATCGCAGTTGGTGCAGGAAGATGCATCCGCCGGATAAGGCGGAAGCCGGCGGCAGGAATGCCGCCAGTGATCCTTACACAGCAAGCTTGTTATCAAGATAAAGCTGCAGGGTTTCACGCGTGCCCTTTTCCCACAGGGTTTTCAATGCGTGGGCAAAGCGCTTTCGGAACAGCTCGGATTTTGACACCTCGCCAAAGGTGTCGTCGAAAACGAGGAACGCCATCGGATTGTCCTTGGCCTTCAGTGCGGCCGCATGCAGCCGATCGGCGCTGGCGTCGTTGAAGACGATGTCCTTGCCGCTGTCCGTCTTGCCGGCAAAATAGCGGCACCACAGAGCAGAAACCAGCGCGAGCCCGACCACGTCCCGCCCCTGGTTCAGATTGTCGAGCGTAGAGGGCAGGATGAATTTCGGCTGTCGGTTCGATCCGTCCTGTGCCAGGCGCGGGATGGTGTCGGCAATCTTCGGATTGAGAAGCCGATGCTCGATCAGCGCGAAATAGTCCGTCAGCGAGGTATCCGGGACCGGCGGAACGATCGGGATGATCTCATCCTTCTCAAGTTTGGCGAGGAAGGCACGGATCAACGGATCCTCCATCGAGTCGTGCACGAAATGGATATCCATCAGCGCTGCCGGATAGGCGATCGCCGCATGTCCCCCGTTCAGAATGCGGATCTTCATGTGCTCGTAGGGCGTTACATCGGGCACGAAGGTGACGCCGACCTTCTCAAGCGCCGGCCGCCCCGCCGTAAACTTGTCTTCCAGCACCCACTGCTTGAACTCTTCGCAATAGACGGGCCAGTTGTCCTCGATGCCGAAGGCGTCCTTCAACAAGTCGATTTCGCGCTGACCCGTTGCCGGCGTGATGCGGTCCACCATGGCATTCGGGAAGGCGACGTTCGCCTTGATCCAGTCGGCAAAGGCAGGATCGGAGAGACGCGCCGTGCCAACGACGGCATTCGACGTGACGACGCCGTTGTGGGGAATGTTGTCGCAGGACATGACGGTGAAAGGCACGATGCCCTTCTCCTTGCGCGCCTTGAGACCGGCGACGACAAGGCCAAAGACGGTCTTCGGCTCGGCAGGATTCTGGCCGTCCGCAGCGATCGCCGGATGACCGGGATTGAATTTGCCCGAGGCGTCGATGAAGTAGCCGCCCTCGGTAATCGTCATCGAAACGATGCGGATCGCTGGATCCGCAAGCTTGGCGATAATCGCCTTGGCGTCACCGACCGGCAGGATGTCGATCATCGGCGCCGTAACGCGCGCAGCAGTCTTGTTGTTGTCCTGCTCGACGACCGTCGTCAGGAAATCCTGGGCGGCGAGCTTCTCGCGCATTGCGGCGTCGGAAGGGAGAATACCCGCGCCGATGATCGCCCAGTCATGATCCTGACCCAGATTGAACAGGTCGTCCAGATAGATCGCCTGGTGGGCGCGGTGGAAATTGCCCACGCCGAAGTGCACGATGCCCGCCTTCAACGACGCCCGCTCGTAGGTCGGTACGGCGGCCGTTTTTGCCACCTCGGAAAGCGTTGCCAGCGATAGTTTGCACGTCATGTTTCAGTCCTCTTGAAGGTCTTCGGGATCGGCTAAGATCCCGGCATCGGTACGCCGGGCGCTTTGTCCGGCGTGCGCTCTTGTCCCCAACCCGGCAGCAATGCTCTCAGATGGTGAGACCACCCTCGTTGAATTTGTGGATCCGCGTCTTGTCGGGAGTCAGATAGACGACATCGCCGGCCTTTGCCGGGAAATCGCCGCCGCCACGCGCGGTGACATGACCAATACCCTCGACATCCACGTGCAGGAAGGTGTCCGCGCCGAGATGTTCGGCGACCATGACCTTGCCCTTCCAGTCGCCGCTTTCGGTCGACAACAGCACATGTTCCGGCCGCACGCCGATCGTGTGCGCTCCGAATTGCGCGGCATACTGGCTTTTGACGAAGTTCATCTTCGGCGAGCCGATAAAGCCCGCGACGAAAAGGTTTCGCGGCTTGTGGTAGAGTTCAAGCGGTGAGCCGACCTGTTCGATATTTCCACGGTTCAGCACGACGATCTTGTCGGCCATGGTCATGGCTTCCACCTGGTCGTGGGTGACGTAGATCATCGTGGTCTTCAGCTGCTGATGAAGTTCGCTGATCTCCAGGCGCATGTTGACGCGAAGGGCGGCATCCAGGTTCGAAAGCGGTTCGTCGAACAGAAACGCCGATGGCTGGCGTACAATCGCGCGGCCGATGGCGACGCGCTGGCGCTGGCCGCCCGAGAGCTGGCGCGGCTTGCGCTCAAGATAGTCGGTGAGGTTGAGGACGCGTGCGGCGTCTGCGACCTTTCTGTCAATCTCGGCCTTGTCGACGTTGGCCATCTTCAGCGGAAAGGCGATGTTGTTGCGCACGCTCATGTGCGGATAGAGCGCATAGGACTGAAACACCATCGCAAGGCCGCGCTCTGACGGGGCTTTCTCGGTTGCATCCTTTCCGTCGATCACGATCTTGCCATCCGACACGTCCTCGAGGCCCGCAATCAGCCTGAGCAGAGTGGACTTGCCACAGCCCGAAGGCCCGACGAAGACGACGAACTCGCCGTCCTTGATGTCGAGGTCGATGGACGGGATGACCTTGGCTTCGCCGAAGACCTTCGAGACTTTTTGAAGGGTAATGCTGCCCATGTTTCTCTCCGTAGTGTCTTATTTCACCGCGCCGAAGGTCAGGCCGCGGACGAGTTGTTTCTGCGAGAACCAGCCGAGGATCAGGATCGGGGCGATCGCCATGGTCGATGCTGCCGAAAGCTTGGCATAAAACAGGCCTTCGGGGCTGGAATAGGAAGCGATGAACGCCGTCAGTGGCGCTGCTTTCGAGGCAGTGAGGTTCAGAGTCCAGAAGGCTTCGTTCCAGGCAAGGATGATGTTGAGAAGCAGCGTCGATGCAATGCCCGGCACCGCCATCGGCGTAAGCACGTAGATGATCTCCTTGAAGAGCGAAGCACCATCCATGCGGGCCGCCTCAAGTATCTCGCCGGGGATTTCCTTGAAGTAGGTGTAGAGCATCCACACTATGATCGGCAGGTTGATCAAAGTGAGAATGATCACCAGACCGCTGCGGCTGTCGAGCAAGCCAAAATTTCTGAACATCAGGTAGATCGGGATGAGCGCCCCGACCGGCGGCATCATCTTCGTCGACAGCATCCACATCAAGACGTCCTTCGTCCGCTTGGTCGGCGAAAACGCCATCGCCCAGGCGGCCGGGATCGCGATGATCAGTCCGATCAGCGTCGAACCGAAGGAAATGATCACCGAGTTCATGAAGTGACTGAGGTAGTTCGAGCGGCTCTGCACTTCCGCGTAGCTCTCGGTCGTCCAGTGGAAGAACAGGAACTGCGGCGGCGAGGCGATGGCATCCGCTTCCGTCTTGAAGCTCGTCAGGAACGTCCAGAGGATCGGGAAGAAGATCAGGATGCCGAGCGCCCAGGCGACCGCCGTCATGACCATTTTGCGTCGAGTTGAGACCTTTCTAGCCATCTTAAGCCTCCAGATTCTTGCCAACAAGGCGCACGAGGAAGATCGCAACGATATTGGCAAGGATAACCGCGACGATACCACCCGCCGAGGCGCCGCCGATATCGAATTGCAGCAATGCCTGCGAATAGACGAGGAAGGTAAGGTTGGTGCTTTGCGTGCCAGGCCCGCCGTTCGTCGTCACCAGGATTTCGGCAAAGACGGAGAGCAGGAAGATCGTCTGGATCAGAATCACAACCGTGATGGCGCGGGCCATGTGCGGCAGGATGATGTAGAAGAATTTCGAGATCGCGCCGGCGCCGTCCATTTCGGCAGCTTCCTGCTGTTCTTCGTCCAGTGACTGAAGGGCGGTGAGCATGATCAGCGTCGCGAAAGGCAGCCACTGCCACGCGACGATCAGAATGATCGAGAAGAGCGGCGCGTTGGCAAGCCAGTCAAAGGGTTGCAATCCAAGCGCCTTGGCGAGATGTGCGAAGAGCCCGTTGACCGGGTTCATGAACATGTTCTTCCACACCAGAGCCGCAACCGTCGGCATCACGAAGAAGGGTGCGATCACCAGGATGCGAACGATCCCCTGCCCGTAGATATCCTGGTTCAGGAGCAGCGCAAACGCGATGCCGCCCACGACAGTGATCAGGAGCACGCCGAGCACCAGCAGCAACGTGTTGAGCAAGGCGGCGATAAAGGCCGGGTCGGTCAGAAAATATTTGTAGTTCAGGAAGCCGACGAAGGTTTCCATGCCCGGGCTGAGCAGATTGTAATTCAGCAATGAGAAATAGATCGTCATCACGAGCGGGACGATCATCCACAGGAAGAGAAGCACAACGGACGGTGCGATCATCATTCGCGCTGCGGAGCGGGTGTGTAACGTTGCCATGGCGATGACCGATCCTCTTCAAAAGGGCAGACGGCTGCAGGGCAGCTAAGAAAAAAGGGGCGCCGACGCAATTTGGGCATTCGGCGACCCAGATGGGCGGGGTCTCAACTCCCCCGCCTTCTCAGGAGGTTTTACCTATTTGATATAACCAGCCTTGGTCATTTCGCGGGTCGTCAGCTGCTGCGCACTCTGCAGTGCCTGGTCGACAGAAACCTGTCCTGCAAGAGCTGCGGAGAACTGCTGTCCGACGGCCGTGCCGATGCCCTGGAATTCAGGAATGGCGACAAACTGGACGCCGACATAAGGGACCGGCTTGACGGTCGGCTTTGTCGGGTCAGCCGCGTTGATGCTGTCGAGCGTCATCTTCGCGAAAGGCGCCGCCTTCTGGTAATCCGCGTTCGCATAGAGCGAGGAGCGGGTACCGGGAGGTGCATTCAGCCAGCCTTCCTTCTCGGCGACCAGGTTGGTGTAATCCTTGCTGGTTGCCCAGGCGACGAACTTCTCGGCCGCTTCGACCTTCTGCGAGCCTGCCGGGATGGCGAGGTTCCAGGCCCAGAGCCAGTTGCCGCGCTTGCCAAGGCCCTTGTCCGGAGCCAGAGCGAAGCCGACCTTGTCAGCCACGGTCGATTCCTTCGGGTTGCTGACGAAGGACGCAGCAACGGTCGCGTCGATCCACATGCCGCACTTGCCGGTCTGGAACAGCGCCAGGTTTTCGTTGAAGCCGTTCGACGAAGCACCGGGAGGTCCGGCGTCCTTCATCAGGTTGACGTAGAAGTTCAGCGTGTCCTTCCACTCCGGCTGATCGAACTGCGGCTTCCACTGCTCGTCGAACCAGCGGGCGCCGAAGGAGTTCGACATAGCCGTCAGGAAGGCCATGTTTTCGCCCCAGCCAGCCTTGCCGCGCAGGCAGATGCCGTAGATTTCCTTGTCCTTGTTGGTGATCTTCTTCGCGGCATCCGCGATGAAATCCCAGGTCGGCGCGTCAGGCATCTTCAGGCCGGCGGCGTCGAACAGGTCCTTGCGGTACATGACCATCGAGCTTTCGCCGTAGAACGGCGCTGCGTAGAGCTTGCCGTCGGTGGTCAGGCCGCTGCGGATTGCCGGCAGCAGGTCGTCGGTATCGTAGTTGGCGCCGAGATTGTCGAGTGGCAGCAGCCAACCCTGCTTTGCCCAGATCGGAACTTCATAGGTACCGATCGTCAGAACGTCGTACTGACCGCCCTTGGTTGCGATGTCGGTCGTAACCTTTTGGCGCAGGACGTTTTCTTCGAGCGTTACCCACTCGAGTTCAATACCGGGGTTCTTTGCTTTGAAGTCATCCGTCAGCTTCTGCATCCGGATCATGTCGCCGTTGTTCACGGTCGCGATGGTCAACGTTTCGGCCGAAGCCATGCCGGCAAACGCCAGTGCTGAGCAGGCGCCCAGCAGGAGAGTTCTCAATGTCATATCTTCCTCCCAGAAGATGAGTGCGAGCATTCGCTTTGCTCATGAGCAATTACTCACCCGCAGGCAAAGAATGTCAATCACCATTCGTTGCTGCATCAGCGAACAATGGTGTTATCTAGCTGATTTTAAAGAAATAAATATTTGCTCATGCCTTGAGCAAATACTCGGCAGTATCCTCATCGGTGATCAGCGCGTTGATCTGATGGCCTATTACAGCAGCCTTGATCGCCTTGAACTTGCGCTTTCCCTTGCCGATTCCGATGACCGTCGACGACTCGCGTGAGGGAATCGAGGCCGAGGCTACCCGCTCGTTGATCGGGTTGTCGAGAAGCTTGCCCTCGCTGTCGAACACCCAGCCGCAGATCTCGCCGACGGCACCGTTGCGCATCAGCTCCATCATCTCGTCTTTCTCGAGAAATCCGTCGACGCAAAGCGGGCCGTCGATGCCGAGCTCGCCGATGCCGACGAACGTCACGTCCGCCTGCGCGCTGATCTCGAGTGTCGAGCGAACGAGCTGCTGGCCATGCAGGGTTTCCCGTTCCGCCGCCGACGTCACGAGAACCGGCAGCGGCATCGGGAAATGCCGCGCCTTCACCGCGTCGGCCATGCTGAAGATGACGTTGTAGTAGGCCGCCGAACCATCGGGCGCGATGTTGCCGGTCAGCGATACGATGCGATGGTTGGGACATTCGATGGCGGGCAGTTGATCGACCGCCGCCTTCAACGTTCTCCCTGTGCCGACCGCCAGCACGATCGGATCCGGCCGCTTCAGCCAGCGCTCGATCTCCGCTGCGGCGGCCTCCGCGATGCCGACCGTCGCCGAACTGGAACCGGGATCGCTCGGGACGACCTCGACATGCTTCAGGTTGAACTTCTTGCGCACCGCATTGGCGAGTTCGAGGCAGGCAGCGATCGGATGGTCAAGCCGCACCTTGATCAGCCGTTCGGCGACCGCGAGCGACACCAGCCGTTGGGCCGACTGCCGGGAAATCCCCATGGAGGAAGCAATCTCATCCTGCGTTCGCCCCGCCACGTAGTAGAGCCATCCCGCACGCGCCGCATCATCCAGCCGTCCCGAAGTCTCGGATTTTCGTACCATCAAGTCTCTACCATGCTGAAAGGGGCGGCCACCGCCGACGGGAAGATGTACATCGCGCCAAATCAAACCAGAATTCGGGCAAATGTCGAGTGCATTGAGAAATTGCACAGCCTATTTTGGCTTGGAGCTGGAGCCGGGTGCCATCTGCTTGTCATCTTTGTCGATCAAGCCTTGCTTGACCGAAGGTTGAACTGCGAGCTAACTGGCACCGAGGAAAAAACTGTGCGAATTCTGCTGGTTGAAGATGACAGGATGATTGGTGGAGCAGTGCGGGATCACGTCGCCGCTGCCAATCATGCCGTTGACTGGGTGCAAAATCTCGCCGATGCCGACGCCGCCGCTCGACCTGTCGATTACGGGCTGATCCTTCTCGATCTTCAGCTCCCGGATGGCAGCGGCGTCGAGTTTCTGCGCCGTCTTCGCGAAAGGGGCCTGAAAACGCCCGTCATCATATTAACCGCGCGCGATCAGATCTCGGATCGTATCGACGGACTGAACGCCGGCGCCGATGACTATCTCGTGAAGCCCTTCAATCTGGACGAGCTGGAAGCGCGCATCATGGCCGTCGCGCGCCGCTACGACGCCAATCCGCATCCGGTGATCCGCATTTCCGATATCGAGATCAACCGGCCACTGCATCAGCTCTCCGTGGCCGGCGAGCCGATCATCCTGACGAGCCGCGAGTGGGCGGTGCTCGACCTCCTGACGGCGCGCCCGGGCGCGATCGTTCCAAAGGACCGGATCGAGGAAGCGCTCTATGCATTCGGCTCCGAAATCGAAAGCAATACGGTCGAGGTATATGTGAGCCGCCTGCGCAAGAAAATCGGCAAGGACCGTATCCGCACGGCACGCGGCATCGGCTACACACTCGGATGAAAATGAAACGTGAACGCAGCATCACCGGCCCGTTGATCCTTGCCCTGACGACCGTATTGGTTGTCTCCTGGCTTGCAGCGATCGGCCTGAGTTTCCGCGTGATGCAGCATGAATTCGATGAAATTTTCGACGCTGCCCAGCAGGAGACGACCGAGCGCCTGCTGGCGCTTATCCTAGCCGAGCTGAACCAGGGCACAGATCGCGATCCACGCAACATGGCGATGTTCGACGCTGCCGCCAGACGCGAGTATTTGACCTATCAAGTGCGCGACGCCAGCGGCAAGGTCGTGTTGCATTCGAATGACGCTCCAGCCGAGCCGTTCGACGCGCCGCTGAGCACCGGCTTTCACGATACACCAACGGCCCGGATCTACACCGAAATGGCGGCCGACGGCTCGCTGTTCCTGCAGGTGGCCGACCGGTTCAAGAACCGGAACGAAGCCGCGCGCGAAAGCGCCGTGACGCTGCTTATCCCCCTGGCAGCACTGATTCCCGCCAGCATCTTTGCGATCTGGTTCGTCGTCGGGCGGGCGCTGCGGCCGATTGAGGCGCTCCGGCGAGACATCGGGACGAAGGACAGCGGCAACATGGTTGAGGTCGATGGCCAGAACCTGCCGGTCGAGCTTAGGCCGATCGCTCGATCGGTCAACCTCCTCCTCGGGCGCCTGCGAGCGGCCCTCGAAGCGGAGCGCGAATTCACCGCCAACAGTGCGCATGAGCTGAGAACGCCGATTGCCGGTGCGCTGGCACAGACCCAACGGCTTGCGGAAGAATTGCCGCCCGGCCCAACGCAGGATCGCGTACAGCAGGTCGAAGCCTCATTGGTCAATCTCAGCCGGTTGGCGGAAAAGCTTCTGCAACTGTCACGCGCCGAGGCGGGTATCGGCGGGAGCTCGAGCCCGATCGACCTGCGTCCTGTCCTCGACATGGTCGTCACCGACTTCCAGCGCGACAGCCGTACGAACGGCAGGCTCAAGTATTCTGCTGCGCCCGATGCAAAGCTCGTCCGCAACGCCGACATGGATGCCTTCGGCATCGTCACGCGAAACCTGATCGAGAATGCCCTGATCCATGGCGATCCCGACCTGCCGGTCAATGTCAGTCTCGAAAGTGGCGGCATCATCCGTGTCGTCAACGGCGGGCCACCGATCCGCGAGGCCGAGATGGCGGGCCTGAAGAAGCGCTTCCGCCGCGGCAAGACGACAGCATCCGGTTCGGGCCTCGGGCTCGCCATCGCCGACCGTATCGTCTCCCAGATGGGCGGTACATTGGAATTGCGCTCCCCGCCAGCTGGCGAGAAAGCCGGCTTCGAAGCCAAGATGACCCTGCCTGCCTGACCCGGATTTGGCTTGCAAAACCCGCGGAAGGGTGCGAGCAGACGCAGAGGCCATCCAACCAGCAGAACCCGAATGATCATCTCTTTCGACATCGGCGGCTCCGCCATCAAGGGCGGAGTGGCGCACTCCGAAGCCGACATCACGCCGCTCGGCCGGCGTCCCACCCCCAAGGACGATTTTGCCGCATTCGTCGACACGCTGCGTGCCATCATCGCGGAAACCGGCGAGCAACCGACACGCCTGGCCTTCTCGATCGCCGGCGTCGTCGATCCGGATACGCAGCGGCTGACCTGCGCCAATATTCCCTGTATCCACGGCCGCAACCTCGCCGCTGATCTCGAGGCCGAACTTGGCCTGCCCGTCCTGATTGCAAATGACGCGGATTGTTTCGCTATGGCGGAAGCCGATCTCGGCGCCGGGCGCGGCCACCGCATCGTTCTGGGCGCCATTCTCGGAACCGGCGTCGGCGGTGGCGTCGTCGCAGATGGCCGGCTGATCAATGCCGCGGGCGGCTTTGCTGGCGAATGGGGTCATGGCCCGGCGCTGGCATCTCATGCCGGCAATCCGCCGGTTGCCATTCCGGCCTTTCCCTGCGGCTGCGGCCAGACGGGCTGCGTCGATACGGTCGGCGGCGCCCGCGGCCTCGAGCGGCTGCACAAAACGCTGCATGAAATCGACCTGTCCAGCCAGGAGATCATCGATGATTGGCTGAAGGCTGAGACCAAGGCGGCTCGCACCATCGATGTCTTCGTCGACCTCGTCGCCTCGCCACTCGCCCTGACGGTGAATATCACGGGTGCCACCATCGTGCCCGTCGGCGGCGGTCTTTCGAATGTCGAAGAGCTGCTTGCGGAGCTGGACAAGGCTGTCCGCCAGCGCATCCTGCGCAAATTCGATCGCCCGCTCGTGGTCCGCAGCGAATGCCGCGTCGAGCCGGGCCTGATCGGCGCCGCACTGCTCGGCTTGAAAGCGGAAGCCGCGGAAACCACGGTCTGACTAACGAAAATGGCGCGGTTCTCACCGCGCCATCGTCTTTCCCGTCATTCGGCCGCCAGGGCCGGCGGGTGCATTTCCTCCGCCTCTTCAGGTGCGTTGCCGTTTGCGACACCGTCCTTGGCCGCAGCTGCTTTCGGCTCCTTGCCGAAGAAGAGGGCGTAAGCGGCGGGCAGCACCAGGATTGTCAGCACCGTCGCGACAAGGATGCCGCCCATCATCGCATAGGCGAGCGGACCCCAGAAAACGCCGCGCGAGATCGGGATCAGCGCCAGGACAGCCGTCAGCGCCGTCAGCATGATCGGGCGGAACCGCCGCACGGCAGCACCGACGATCGCTTCCTGCCTGTTCATCCCCGCCTTGATGTCCTGGTCGATCTGGTCGACGAGGATAATCGAGTTGCGGATGATGATGCCGAGCAGCGCGATGACGCCGAGGATGGCGACAAAGCCGAACGGAGCGCCCGATATCAGCAGGGCCGCAGCCGCACCGATGATCCCGAGCGGACCGGTCGCCAGCACCAGCATCGCCTTGCCGAAGTGCTGCAGCTGCGCCATCAGCAAGAGGACGATGACGACGAGCATGATCGGTGCTTTGGCCGCGATCGAGGCCTGGCTTTCGGCGGAATCTTCCGCGCCACCCTGGATCTCGATCTTGTAACCGGCCGGCAGGCTGTCTCGTAGCGGCTGCATGTCGGCATACATCTTCATAACTACGTCGTTCGACTGGACGCCATCCGGCAATGTTGCACGAACGCTGATCGTCGGCAGACGGTTGCGCCGCCATTCGATCCCCTGCTCCAGAACGGGCACCACCTTGGCAACCTGGGAGACTGGGACGAAGCCGCCGAAGTCCGTCGGCACGTAGACCGAGTTGACGGCCGACAACAGCGAGCGATTGGTTTCCGGCTCACGGGCGACGATCGACACCGTCTCCTCGCCGTCACGGAAATCATCGAGCGGGGCGCCGGAGACAGCCGTTTGCAGCATCTGGCGAACACGCTGCGACGTAACGCCAAGCGCACGGGCACGGTCCTGATCGATCACCAGCTTCATCGCCGGCACCGGCTCCAGCCAGTCGTCGTGGATCGCACCGAGTTGCGGATTGGCTTCAAACTTCGCCTTCACCTCGTCGGCGATTTTGCGGACTTCCTGACGATCCGGTCCCATGATGCGCATCTGCACCGGCCAGCCCGTCGGCGGGCCAAGGAACAGACGATCGACCTTGCCTCTGATATCAGGGAAGTCTTCCGCAAGGATGGTCCGCAGCTTGACAATCAACCGCTCGCGCGCCGGCTCGTCGTTTGCCATGACGAGAAGCTGCGCGAAGTTCGGATTGCGGAGCTGCTGGTCGAGCGGCAGGAAGAAGCGCGGGGCGCCCTCGCCGATGTAGGTGGCGACGAACTTCTTGTCCTTGTCATCCATGATCTTGGCTTCGAGCGCTTTTGCCTGCGTCTCGACTTCCTTGATGCTGGTGCCCTCTGGCAGCCAGAGATCAACAAGGATTTCCGGGCGCGAAGATTGCGGGAAGAAGTTCTGCGGGATGAACTGGAACGCCCAAAGGCTGGTCGCAAAGGTCACCAGCGTCATGGCAATGACGATAATGCGATGGCGCACCGCCCAGCTGACCGTCGCTCTCAGGCGATGATAAAACCGCGTGTCGAAGGCATCGTGATGCTCGCCCGCATGGTGGCGCTGCTTCAGGATCATGTAGCCGAGCCATGGCGTGAAATAGACCGCCACGAACCATGAGACAACCAGCGCAATGCCGACCACGTAGAACAGCGTACGCACATATTCGCCGGCGGTCGACGCCGCAAAGCCGACCGGGATGAAGCCCGCGGTGGTAATCAGCGTGCCGGTCAGCATCGGGAAGGCGGTCGAGGAGTAGGCAAAACTGGCCGCTTCGATCTTTACAAGGCCTTCCTCTAGCTTTCGCTCCATCAGCTCGACGACGATCATGGCATCGTCCACGAGTAGGCCGAGCGCGATGATGAGTGCGCCGAGCGAAATGCGCTGCAGATCGATGCCGAACTCGTACATGATGGCGAAGGTCGCTGCCAGCACGAGCGGGATGGCGATGGCGATAACGAGACCCGAGCGCCAGCCGATCGACAGGAAGGAGACGATCAGCACGATGATCAGGGCCTCGCCAAGCGCATGCATGAACTCGCTGATCGCATCGGTGACGACGTCGGGCTGGTTGGAGATCTGGTCGACGGCGACACCGTAGGGCAGTGATCCCGCGAACCGCTCGTAGGTCGATTCGACATCCTTGCCGACATCGGTGACCTTGAAGCCCTTGGCCATGACGACGCCGACCTGGACGCTTTCATGCCCGTTGAAGCGATACTTGCGCTGATAGGGATCCTCGAGGCCCGAATAGACGGTAGCTATATCGCCAAGACGCGTGACCTGATTGCCGGCCTTTAGCCGCAGTTCGCGGATGTCCTCGGCCTTCGTTACGTCGCCTTCGACGGAAATCCGCACCGAACGTATGCCGGTGTCGACGGAGCCGGCCGGATCGACGCTGTTCTGTCCCTTGATCGCGTTCTGCAGGTCGAGCACGGTCAGTCCGCGTTCGGCCAGAGCCTTCGAGGATACGTCGATGTAGATCTTCTCTGGCTGATCGCCGATGATGACAGCCTTCTCAACGCCCGGCGTCGTCAGAAGCATGTCACGCGCCTGGATGGCGAATTTCTTCAGCTCCGGATAGCTGTAACCTTCGCCGCTGATCGAATGCAGCGTGATGTAGGTATCGCCGAACTCATCGTTGAAATAGGGTCCAAGCAGCCCTTCGGGCAACTCGCTGGAAATGTCGCCGACCTTCTTGCGCACCTGGTAGAAGGCGTCAGCGACCTGCTGGCTGTTGGTATCGCCCTTCACCTGCAGGGTGATGATGGCGCTGCCGGCCCGCGTGTAGGATTTCACCCAATCGATATGCGGCGTTTCCTGGAGCTTGCGCTCGATCTTGTTGACGACCTGGTCTTCCATCTCCTGGATGGAGGCGCCCGGCCAGATGGCCTGCACGACCATGACGCGAAAGGTGAAGTCCGGGTCTTCCTTCTGGCCCATGCGCATCAAGCCAAGGACGCCGGTGATCAGGATCAGGCCGAACAGGAAGCGTGCAATGCTCGGATGGCCGATCGCCCAGCGTGACAGGTTGAAGGGGCGCTTTTCGGCGTTGGAGTTGTCCATGGTCATAATCCTCTCCTGACCAGGCCTTAACGGATGACGTCGCCGGTTTCGGCCTGCGCCGACTGCTGTTCGGGCAGCTTGACCTTCAGGTTCTCGGCCATGAACTGCGTGCCGGCCGCGACGACGAGGTCGCCGGTTTTCAGGCCGTCGGCGACGTGGACGCCAGCGCCGGTGAAGTCCGTAACCTTGATTTCGCGGGCATGGACGGTCGATGCATTGCGATCGACGATCCAGACGATCCTCTTGCCATCCTTCTCGGCGAGCGCGCTGAGCGGAATGGCGACGTTGGTCTCGGCATTGCCAACGGCGGCCTCGATCGTCGCCGTCATGCCGAGCAGCACGCGATCGTCGTTCGGAAGGCTGACGCGGACCGAGAAGGTGCGCGACTGCGCATCGGCACTGCCGGAAACCTCACGCACCTTGCCATCGAGCACGAGCTTGTTGTCCGACCAGAAGCTGGCCTTGACGGTCTTGCCGGGTTTGAACTGCGCGATGTCGTTCTCCGGAACGGCGATCTGCACTTCCTTCTCGCCATCAAGCGCGACGGTCGCGACAGGCGTGCCAGCCGCGACGACCGCGCCTGTGTCGGCGCTGATCGAGGTAACGATGCCACTACGGTCGGCCTTCAACTCGGTATAGGCGACCTGGTTCCTAGCCTGGTCGACCGACGACGCCGCGGCATCGCGCGTCGAGACGGCCTGATCATAGCTAAGGGCTGCCTGCTCCATCTGCGATTTCGCCGTGACACTCTTGTCGAACAGTTGCTGCGCGCGTTTGTTGGCGAGATCAGCGGTTGCCACGCCCTTTTCGGCGGCGGCGAGGTTCGCCTCGGCGGTCTTGACCGCCAGTTGATAGTCCGTCGGGTCGATTTGGGCGAGCAGATCGCCCGGCTTGACGCGATCGCCGATGTTGACACGGCGGTCGGTGATCTTGCCGGCGACCCGGAAGCCGAGGTTCATCTCGACACGAGCCTTCACTGCACCGGAATAGTCCAGCGCGCGGGTATCGCCGGCCTCGGCAATCTCCACGACCTTTACCGGCCGGATGACCTCTTTCGTCTCGGCTTTCTTCTCGTCGCTGCATCCGGATACGGCAAGTGCGACGGCGCCGAGGAGCGCGAGACTGACTACGGACGGCAACTGAACTCTCTTCAGCGAAATCATCTTTCGCACTCCTGAAATCGGCTATCGGTTGATTTGCGGCCCTTGCCGCGAATTATTTCTTTAGCGCCCTGATCGAGAACTCGACCAGTTCGTCGACGGTGGCGCGGTTGGTCTTGGCAAGACATTGCGCCACCATCTGCGGATGACAGAGGCTGATTGTTGCAGCCCCGAAGCAGCGGGACGCGACATCCGCGTCCTGCTCGGCAAACTCGCCGGCAGCGATCCCCTCACGGATCACATCGGCGAGCAATTCATGAATACTGTCGATATGCCTTTCGATTACGTGCCAGTCGCGCTCGATGGCGACGATGACCATCTCATGCACTTTTTCCTGATCGAGCATGGTGTCGACCGTAATCTGATACTGGCCCTGCACAAAACGTCGCAGCCGGTCGGAAGCGCTGATCGGCAGGTGGCAGACGTCGTACGCCATCTGGTAGCTGTGAACCAGCATACGGCCACAGATCGCCTGGTGGATCTCCACCTTCGAGGCGAAGAAGCGATAGACGTTGGCCGGCGACATGCCGAGATCACGAGCGATGTCTGCCACCGTCGTCTTCGAATACCCGTAATGACGGAAAAGCCGCTCGGCAGCGTCGAGAATGCGGGTCACATTCTCCTGGCGCGTTATTTCGATCGTGTTTTCCGCAGCATCGTTAATCAATTTTGCGCACTCACTTACGACTGACGATTTTTGAATTTCGTCAGTCGTAAGACATCATTCGTAATTTGTCAAGGTTTGGCCGCATCTGAGACTCACGGCCGATCTGGTGTAAATAGGATGGGCATCTGCCAACTCTCGCCGTTCCCGCTTATCTGCGCGCGTGGCGAGCACGGAAAATCGCCCCGACGGCTTGGGCCGCAGGGCGCATAGATTCAGTCGATCGAAGCTTGGAAAGATGGACAGGTGACGAAGTGCCGACACCTCGGTGCGGCACTCGGTCTCACCTCAAGGCTCAGGCGAGCTTGACGTCGAGCGAGATCGGGACAGCCGAAAGGGCCTTGGAGACAGGGCATCCGGCCTTGGCCTTGTTGGCGAGCTCGATGAATGTCCTTTCATCGGCATTCGGAACCGTGCCGGTCAGCGTGAGATGGATCGCCGTGATGGCAAAGCCGCTCTCTACGCTCTCGAGCGTCACCTTTGCCATCGTTTCCATATCGGTCGCCTTGAGACCCGCCTCCTCAAGGATCAGCGACAAGGCCATCGTGAAGCAGCCGGCATGCGCCGCCCCGATCAGTTCCTCCGGATTTGTCCCTGGGATGCCTTCGAAACGGCTCGAAAAACCGTAGGGATAGTGTTTGAGCGCGCCACTCTGCGTGGAGATCTGCCCCTTGCCGTCCTTCAGTCCACCGGACCACTGCGCTGAACCTGTACGATTGATCTGCATGCCGTCCTCCTGTTTGGATGAGAGAAAGCGGGCTGTCGCCGCTTCGCCCGATCTACGAGGCAACCCGCCTCTTCGACCGATATAATCCTCTATCGGCAGAAGGCGACAACGCCGTGAAATTTCTTCTGACGGCGCACGGACAGAAGGCGTCAGATCTCGATTCGCGCCGTGTCGAGCGTATAAAGCTCCTGCGCGCGCTTGACGCCACGGAGCGCGTAACGGCCGATGCAGGCCAGCGCGCCGCGTTCGTTCTCCGGGATCGTCGCCGCAAACTCCGACGACATCAGCACGTTGAGATCGACCGATCGGCACATCGAGGCAATCCGGCTGACTTCGTTGACGGCGGGGCCGATGACGGTAAAGTCCAGTCGCTCGCGGCTGCCGATATTGCCATAGAAGACATCACCGATGTGCAGGCCGATATAGACCTCGGTCGTCGGCCGTTCTTCCAGCGCGCGCTCATCGTTCAACGCCTTCAGCTTCTGCCGCAGCAATCGCTCGGCTTGCAGCGACGCAGCACAGGCATCGGCAGGCTCGTCCGCCTTGAAGATCGCCAGGACACCGTCGCCGATAAGCTTCAACACATCGCCACCGGCCTCATGGATCGCGGAAATGACCACATCGCTATAGGCGTTCAGCATCGGCAGGATTTCTTCCGGCGGCGCGGTGTCGGATATTTTCGTATAGTTCAGAAGATCCGAGAACCAGAGAGCCGCCGAGATCCGCTCCGACTTGCCTCGGGTGATTTTGCCTTCCAATACCTGCCGCGCGGCGTCATCGCCAAGATAAACCTCCGCGATGGTCCTCGCGATACGCGCCAGCGCGATACACTTGATCGCAAGGGCCAACACCGGCACCAGCTTCCGCAGAATGATGAGATCGTGATCAGAAAATCCCTCGGGATGGCGGGTCGCGAAATGAGAGAAGAAGCAATCCATCTCGCCGATCGTGCCGGCCTTGGCAAACCGGTGGACCATCGCGACGAAATCGGTGTGGCCCTGCGCCTGCATCGTGTCGAGCATGGCGAAGTCGGCCGGATCGCCAAAACCGATGCGCCGTCTGACCTCGTTCTCCTCTCCCGCCCACAGATAGTAGAAGGCGGAACGTTGCCAGCTCTCCAATGCCGGTCCTTCGCTGGTGGAGCCATACTCGAATTCGGTCTCGATCTCCTCCTGGCTGTCCCAACGGAATGCCCGGCCTTCGTGTACGGGATGCAGTGTGTCCATCAGAGCCATGCCGCGATCGAGCGGCAAGCCACGTTCGCGGCAGGCGTCGCAGAAGCCGGTCAACAGTTCGGCCTCCGACGCGCCCTTGAGCCCCTGCTCCGTCAGCCAGGCCGCAACTGTCCCTATATCGCTGTATTCCATACCGTTTCCCTCGCTCCTGCGAAAGCACTATCGCGATTTTACCGCTAAGGGAAAGGCAAACCTCAATCCGTAGCAGGCATGTTGTAAGGTGTAACAATCTCCAGCGACGACAATGCCGGAGGCGCAATTCCGCCCCTGACAGAACGGCCCATGACGGCGCGAAAGGCCGAGCGGGCATCCGTGCGCAGATCGTGGTGCAAGACGAAGCCGATCTTGCGGTCGGCAAGCAGCGCGCGATTGTCCGCATCGAGATCATGCGCGACGAACACGCGGATCGGCCGCTTCGCCGCCTCGAAGGCGGCCAGCACTGCCTGGTTTCCGCCGCCGATGGAATAGACCGCGTTGATCGCCGGATCCGCCGCGATTGCACGAGCGGCCAGCGTGCCCGTCGCTGCATCCGTTCCGTGGCCTTCGCTGATTTCGATCATCCCAATCTGGGGATAGCGTTCGCGCAGCACGCGGCGAAAGCCCATCTCGCGCTCCTCCTCACCGCGAAATCGACCGCTGGAGAGCGTGACGAGAACCCGCCCGGGCGCGTCGCCGAAATGCTCGCCAATAAGATAGGCTGCAGTCTCACCGGCCGCTCGATTATCAGCGCCCGCGTAAGCACTGCGGGAGGAATTCGGCAGGTCCGTCACCAAAGTGACTACCGGAATGCCGGCGTCCGTTGCGCGGGAAACCGCAGCAGTGACCTCCGGAACATCCGGTGCTTTCAAGACGATGCCGTTCGTGCCGCGCAGCCGGACCCGGTCGAGCAACTGCACCAGCTCTGCCTGCTTCATCACCTCGGCGAAATGGAAGCGGCACCGGAACACCGTCGGCAGAAAGGTGGCGACCTCCGCCTCAAAGGCATCGCGAACGGCGGTGCTGAAGCGGTCCGGCGTTTCCATCACGACATCGATGGCGAGCTTCCGCCCGCTCACCTCGCCGCCGATCTGCTGCTTTTCCAGCTCTGCGATCGCAGCCTGCACCCGCATCATCGTCTGATGCCTGACACCACTCCTGCCATTGAGAACGCGATCCACCGTCGCTGTGCTCAGCCCGGCCTGGAAGGCGATATCCTTGACGAGAAACCGGTGTGCCACACAATCCGTCTTGATGGTTTTTTGATGGATTCCTGATCTATAACACACCAGTCGGCGGCGTATAGTGCCCTCATCGGAAAGGGAGGAGCACCTGATGAAAACCGACAACCTTCAGAAATTGCGCGCCGATCGCGTCTGGCTGACCGAGGATGCTTGCGATCTCGGCGACTTCCGCAAGCTTGCCGAAAAGACAACGGCTCTCGCCGACTATCCGACGGCCGACGCCGTCGAAAAGAACATTCTGATTTATGATAGCCCCAAGGTCGCTGCAGCGATCGCCAGCGGCCGCAGAGCGGTTCTCGCCGAGATCTGCGAAGCCTTTGGCGACGGCCCGGGCGTCGTCGTTTTCAAGCGCGCCTACAGGGATCCCGGCGTCATCGACCGCGCCAGCGCAATATTCAGCGAGATCATCGAGGAGCAACACCGAACCGCGAGCGGCGGCGGCGATCACTTTGCTAAGCCGGGTGCCAATGACCGCATCTGGAACTCGCTGGAAAAGCACTGCCTCGCCGATCCCGAGAACTTCGCCGAGTACTACGCAAACCCCATCGTCGCGATCGCAAGCGAAGCCTGGCTGGGCCCAAGCTATCAAATGACCGCCCAGGTCAACCGGGTCAATCCGGGTGGCGCGGCACAGTCCGCGCACCGCGACTACCATCTCGGCTTCCAGTCTTCCAAGGTGATCGAGCAATTCCCGGCGCATGTGCACCGGCTCTCGCCGGTGCTGACCCTGCAGGGCGCGATCGCTCATTGCGACATGCCGCTCGAAAGCGGTCCAACCCTCTTCCTGCCGCACAGCCAGACCTATGAGCCGGGCTACCTCGCGCTCAAGCGCCAGGAGTTCAAGGACTATTTCGAGACGCATCATGTCCAGCTGCCGCTCGAAAAGGGCGACGTGGTGTTCTTCAATCCGGCGCTGTTCCACGCGGCTGGTACGAACCGCTCGACCGACATCAAGCGCGTCGCTAATCTGTTGCAGGTCTCCTCGGCATTCGGGCGGGCAATGGAGACCGTGAACCGCGAGCGCATGAGCGCCAAGCTGTTCCCGGCTTTGAAGGCCCTGAGGGGCAAGCTGTCCGAAATCGAGATCGGCTATGCCGTTGCCGCCTGCGCCGAGGGCTACTCGTTCCCGACCAACCTCGACCGCGACCCACCGCTTGGTGGCCTCGCGCCGAAGACGCAAGCGCAGCTGATGCACGAGGCGCTGCGGGAGGATTGGGATGACGCGCGGTTCCTCTCGGCACTGGCGCAACAGAGCGAGCGGCGACTAAGCTGACGCATCCGCATTGACGAAATCAGCTCCCGGCGCCTTGGTGCCGGGAGCTTTCGGCATATAGGCCATCATTCAAAGGAGGAGTACATGACAACAAACCACAGCCGCCTCGACGGCAAGATCGCCATCGTAACCGGCGGCACTCAGGGACTCGGGGCAACGATCTCCCGCCTCTTCGCCGAGCGCGGCGCCAAGGGCCTTGTCATCTGCGGCCGCAACGAGCAGAAGGGAAAGGCCAAGGCCCATGAGATCGCTGCCGCCACCGGGGCCAAGGTCGTTTATGTGAAGGCCGACCTTGGTCAGGTCGAGGATGCCAGAAACGTCGTTCAAGTCTGCGACGAGACATTCGGTCGCGTGGATGCCCTGGTGAATGCGGCCGCCATCACCGACCGCGGCACAATTTTGAACACCAGTCCGGAGCTCTTCGACGCCATGTTCGCCGTCAATGTCCGTGCCCCGTTCTTCCTGATGCAGGAGACAGTAAAAGTGATGCGGCGCGAAAAAATCGAGGGCACCATCGTCAATATCGGCTCCATGTCGGCCAAGGCAGGGCAGCCCTTCATTGCCGCCTATTGCGCCTCGAAAGGTGCACTGGAAACCCTGACAAAGAACACCGCCTACGCGCTTCTACGCAACCGCATCCGCGTCAACGGCCTCAATATCGGCTGGATGGCCTCCGAGGGCGAGGACCGCATTCAGCGGGAATATCACGACGCACCGGCTGATTGGCTGGAAAAGGCGGCCGCGGCCCAGCCGTTCGGCCGCCTCGTGGATCCCGAGGAAGTGGCGCGTGCCTGCGCCTATCTTTCCTCGCCGGAATCAGGCCTCATGACCGGGTCCGTGATCTGCTTCGACCAGTCGATCTGGGGCGCCTATGACGGCTCGCCGCATCCGGACACAGCCCTCTAAAAAATGCAGAGCCCGGCGCTTTTGCCGGCGCCGGGCTCTGGAACACTTGACCGTTTACGTTTACGAAGATCGTCACATCGCTTTGGGAGGAGCTGACCCGTGTCAGAAGATGCGCTCTATGACATTCGTGACGACCGTTTCCGTGGCTTGATCGCCGGCAGCGCCCGGCTGGAAGAACTTTATAGCGGCTGTCGTTGGGCAGAGGGTCCCGTCTGGTTCTCGGACCTCAATTGCCTGATCTGGAGTGATATTCCCAATGAGCGGATGATGCGCTGGGTGCCCGACGGTAGCGTTTCAGTTTTCCGCTCTCCCTCGAATTACGTCAACGGCAACACCCGGGACCGCCAGGGCCGGTTGGTTTCCTGCGAGCACGGCGGCCGCCGCGTGACTCGCACTGAATTCGACGGCCGCATCACGGTGCTGGCCGACAGCTACAAAGGCAAACGCCTGAACTCTCCGAACGACGTCGTCGTGAAATCGGACGGCTCGATCTGGTTCACCGACCCGACCTACGGCATCATGTCCGACTACGAGGGCCATAAGTCCGAGCCCGAACAGGAAACCCGCAACGTCTACCGCATCGACGCATCGACGGGCGAGATCGAAGCTGTTGCCACGGATTTCATTCAGCCCAACGGCCTAGCCTTCGCGCCGGATGAGAAGCAGCTCTACATCGCCGATTCCGGCTCCCGAAACCATGATGTCCCCCGCCACATCCGCGTTTTCGACATCGTGGACGGCAAAAGGCTCGCGAACAGCCGGTATTTCTGCTCGATAGACAGCGGCGTGCCGGATGGGTTCCGTTTCGATGTCAGCGGCAATCTCTGGACCAGCGCTGCCGATGGCGTTCACTGCTTCGCGCCCGACGGCACGCTCCTCGGCAAGATCAAGGTGCCGCAGACGGTCTCGAATATCGCCTTCGGCGGCGTAAAGAAGAACCGACTGTTCATCACCGCCACCCAATCGCTCTATTCGATTTACACCACGACCAACGGCGCCCAATATCCATAGGATAGCATCGCGCGCCACTAGGACGTCAGCGCTGACTACCAGTCAGCCATCTCCAATCCAGAAAGAACCATCGATGCTTGAGTTTCCACGCGCCCTTCAGCAGCGCCAATCTGTTCGCAACGCCTTTTGCATGGGAGCCTGAGATGCGTTCCGTCGTCTCTTTCAACGAGAGCTGGAGTTTCCACGAGGGTTTCGGCCAGCGCCTGCTCGGGAGCTTCGATGGCTCAGCGACCGTCAGCCTGCCACACACGGCCGTTGAACTGCCGTTCAACTACTTCGACGAGACAAGCTACCAGCGGGCGTTCACCTACCAAAAGATCCTGCGCTGGATGCCGGAATTCGAGGGCCGTGAGGTCTCGCTTGTCTTCGACGCCGCCATGGCCGATGCCGTCGTCTATTTGAACGGTGAAGAGATCATCGCGCACAAGGATGGCTACACACCGTTCGAGGCGCGCCTCAACGGCAGCCTGGTGGTCGGCGACAATCTGATTACCGTGAAAATCGACGGCAGCGAAAACCCTGAAATCCCGCCCTTCGGCGGCCGCATCGACTACCTGACCTATGCCGGCATTTACCGTGACGTCTGGCTGAAGGTCACGGACCCGGTTTCCATCGCCAACCTGAAGATCGAAACCCACAATGTGTTGGCGGAGGAAAAGTCGGCAAGCGTGCGTGTCGATCTTGCCAATCTGCAACAACTCACCTTCCTGGGCTCGGTATCCGCATCCCTGAAGGATGAGGATGGGCGCGTGCTCGCCACGGCTTCCGCGGAAACGACCGGTGAAGATGTTACTCTCTCTTTCAATGAGCTGACCGGTATATCGCTCTGGGATATCGACAATCCGGCGCTTTACGAAGTCACCGTCGAACTGAAGACAAGTCACGGTTCCGACCGCGTCTCGTCGCACTTCGGCTTCCGCACCGCCGAGTTCACGATCGAAGGCTTTCTTCTCAATGGCCGGCCGCTGAAGCTACGCGGTCTCAATCGCCACCAGGCTTTCCCCTATGTCGGCTATGCCGCTGGCAGATCGGCCCAGGAACGCGACGCCGATATCATGAAATCCGTGCTGAAGTGCAATATTGTCCGCACGTCGCACTATCCGCAATCGAAGTGGTTCCTCGATCGGTGCGATCGCATTGGTCTTCTGGTCTTCGAGGAAATCCCAGGCTGGCAGCATATCGGCGACGTCGAATGGCAGCAGGAATCGATCCGCAACGTGCGGCGCATGATTGAGCGCGACTGGAACCATCCCTCGATCATCATCTGGGGCGTTCGCATCAACGAATCACAGGACAGCCACGATTTCTATGTCGAGACCAACCAACTTGCCCGTGAACTGGACCGTACGCGGCAGACCGGCGGCGTCCGCTACATAACCGACAGCGAACTGCTCGAAGACGTCTACACGATGAACGACTTCATCCTCGGCAACGAGGAACTGCCCGGCAACAACCGCCCGCGCACGGCGCTTCGTCCACAGCAGGAATCCACCGGTCTGTCGTACAAGGTGCCCTACATGATCACCGAGTTTGGTGGCCACATGTATCCCACCAAGATCTACGACCAGGAGGCTCGCCAAGCCGAGCATGTCCGCCGACATCTCGAGGTGCTGAACGCAGCCTATGGCGATCCTGATATCGCGGGTGCGATCGGCTGGTGCATGTTCGACTACAACACCCACAAGGACTTCGGCTCCGGCGACCGCATCTGCTACCACGGCGTCATGGACATGTTCCGCGAGCCGAAGTTTGCCGCCTATGTCTACGCGAGCCAATGCGATCCGTCCGAAGAGGTCGTCATGAAGCCCGTCACCTTCTGGGCTCGCGGCGAGCGCAACATCGGCGGCGTTTTGCCGTTGATCATCCTGACCAACTGCGATGAGGTCGAATTGCGATACGGCGCGGTGACGAAGCGGATCGGCCCGGACCGCGAGAACTATCCGCACCTGCCGCATCCGCCTGTCGTTCTCGACCACCGCCATTTCACGCCGGACGAGCTTGGCACGTGGGGGCTTGAATGGATCGATGGCGAATTCACCGGCTACATTGCGGGCGAGCCGGTTGCCAGGTTGACGCTCGCGGCCGACCCGCTGCCGACAACGCTGCAGGTCGTTGCCGACAGCCCGACTTTAAAGGCCCGGGAGCGCGACACGACCCGCGTCATCATCCGCGCGCTCGATCAGCAGGGACAGCGCCTGCCCTTCATGAATGACAATGTCACCATGCACGTCGACGGACCGGCGAAGATTGTCGGGCCGGCATCGATTCCGCTACAGGGCGGCACGGCCGGCTTCTGGTTGGAAGCGACAGGACTGACCGGCGCGATCAGCGTACAGGCGAACTGCAGCCGGCTCCCTGCCGTCAAGATCGAACTGACCGCCGTTTGAGCATAATGGCGGTACGCCCGACCTCGCGGGGCGTGCCGTCAGCCGGACCGCGCCGGCTGCACTGACCGGACTGTGCCGTTGTTGTCGACGATGCAAGAGAACTTCTTGCCGCCGGCATCGAGATCGACGCCGAAGGTGCCGTCGGGCAGTTGACGGGAGGCCGTGGGCAGTACCTTGGCGTTCGCGCCGGCAATTCCGGCCGCCGAATTGGCGCAGAGTAGCTGGAGATCCGCCGGTGCGGTCTGCAACGTGGTGCGGGCCATGCTGTCAGGCGCTGGCGGCGTCGGCGGCGTGCAAGCGCCGAGCAACGCCGCGCTCGCCATTGCCGTTATCGCCCAGCCGATCGAAATTCCCCTCGCGATTCTCTGCCCCAAGATCCTGTCCCCCGACTAGCGTTGTTTTCTCCATTTCCGGCGCTTGTGCCGGACCTATTGTCAGACGCCCTTGTAGAGCGCCGCCCCCTGCATCAGCACGATGACCTTGGCGCCAATCTTGATCCGCGAGGCGAGGTCGACGATGTCGTTATTGTTCATACGGATGCAGCCGGAGGAAACGTCGAGACCGATGGTCCAAGGTTCCGCCGTCCCATGGATGCGATAGATGGTGTCCTGGTCGCCTTCGTAGAGGTAGAGCGCCCGGGCACCCAATGGATTTTCCGGTCCGCCCGGCATCCCGGCTGCCCACTTGGCCGCGTTTGGGTCACGCGCCACCATTTCGGCCGGTGGTGTCCAGGTCGGCCATTCCGCTGTCCGGCCCACACGCACGATCCCGGCCCAACCGAAGCCTTCGCGCCCGACGCCGATACCGTAGCGGATGGCCTGCCCGCCAGGCTGGGTGAGGTAGAGGAAATGCTGGTTGCCGTCGATGATGATCGTTCCTGGCGGCTCCGCGGTCCTGAAGGTCACGGTCTGCATCCGGAATGCTTCAGGCGGTTGGTTGTTGCGCGCGTAATACTGGCGAGCCTTCCTCTTGTCGTAGTCGACCCAAGTGTGCGTCTTGGAGTCATAGATCTGTGTCTGAGCCCAGGCAGCCAGGGGGCCGAGGCAGGCTGCCGCAGCAAGCAGAGCCAAAGTCAGCTTGCGCGGCCGGATGGCCTCTTTCCTCTTCACCGGAAATTTGCAGCGTGCCGTCATTGCTTAGCCCACCCATCCACGCGCTTTGCGTTGTCGGCGACCCATTTTTTCGCGTAGTCGAGCGGCGGTATGCGGTCGACTTCAAGCGCATAGCTCATCGCCGTCGCCTCCTCCGGCGTCAGATCGACTTTTTCCAGAAACGCCGCGATCTCGGGGCGTTTCTTGGCGAAAGCGGCGCCGTATCCGATGCGGAAGTTGGCTGTATCCCAGGCCGTCGATGCGGAGGACTTGGTGACCCAGAGCGGATCACTGGGACCGACGAGCTTCCACTTGCTGGCATCATGCGGCGGCTCGGTAAGGCGGACGATCTTGTGCAGGTCAAAGATGAAGTGCGGCGCGTAGCAGGCAAAGACAAGCGGCTGGTTTGTTGCGATCGCGATATCCAGCCCCGCCATGGCGACTTCTTCTTCCGACTCGACCAGCGTCAGGTTCTTGGCGTAGCCGTAGGTGTTTGCCCGCACCCGCTCGATCCCCGTCGAAGCCCAGGTCGGCGCGCCGAGCCACAGCTCGCCCTTGCCGTCACCATCAGTGTCGAGAATCTTTGTTTTCACCGGATCGCTGAGATCCGCGATCGACTTCAGCCCCTTTTCGGCGGCAGCCGGCGTCGCGCAGATGCCCTGCCATGCCGGCACGCCATGCTTGGCGAGAACCACGGCACCCTTTTCCGTGACAAAGGTTTTGATGACATCTTCGAGGTTCGGCTGCCAGACCTCCGGCTGGATGTCCACCGTGCCTTTCTCCATGCCATTGAACGCAAGTAGCGTCCCGAGCTCCTGCACATCGGCATTGAGCCCGAATTCCTTGGCAATGCTGACCTTGAGAATATTCGCCGTCGCCTGCCCGGAAGGCCAGTTCGGCATCGCGATCACGAGATCGGCGGCGAAGGCGGCACTACTCATCGCAAGCGCTGCGGCGAGAATGGATGAGAAGAGCCCTGAACATGCTACGCACTTCATCATGCTGCCCCCAAACATGCGAGAAAGGATCGCAGAAATGCACGTCACATCTTGCAGGCGAACATGCATAAAGCATTTACATGCGTCAAGTCGAATTGACGTTCGCACCCGGTCCTAGCGAAGGCAGTTTTCGTCTGCCCAAGCCTTGACGCTCGCTGCCATCGTGGCGAGATGATCGGCGACGGAGAAGCCGGATATCTTCTTGCGCGGCGCGAGATCGTGGTCGCCATCCTCGAGCCAACGCAATGATATTGCGGGGGAAAGCGGATAGGTCTCGACCTCCTCGCGCGTACCGAATTCGTCGCGCGTCCCCTGGCAGATAAGCGTCGGCGAACGCAGGTTTCTCAGATGCGCGGTGCGCAGTTGTTGCGGCTTGCCGGGTGGATGAAAAGGATAGCCAAGGCACAACAATCCACAGATCGCGCCTTGGTCATATAGCTCGTCGGCAATTATGCTGGCCACTCGTCCGCCCATGGATTTGCCGCCGATGATGAGCGGCCCGCTGCTCGCGACCTCCTTTACCGCCTCCATGTATTCGGGGATGAGGGTCTCGGCTTTCGGCGGCGGTTTTCTTGCATCCGACGTCCGCCGCGCCGCCATGTAGGCGAACTCGAAGCGCGCGATCCGGAAGCCTTTACCGACAAGCGCTTCGGAAGCCGCCGTCATGGACTTCGAGTCCATCGGTGCGCCGGCACCGTGGGCAAGCAGGATGGTGGCTGGGGGATTGTCCGGGCCGGTGATCAGAAACGTCTCGCTCATCGCGATGTCATAGCGCAATGAGCGAAGCCTCACCATATCGGACGTGCAAGGTGATAGCCGGTCAATGGAATTTCGGCATGTCGGGAAGCGCCGAGAATTCTTCGCTGATCATTTCGCTCATGGCGACCAGGATCTCCTTGCGGGAGAAGCCCGACCGTTCGAGTTGCAGGATCATTTGGTCGAGATCCAGTTCGAGCTGACCGCGACAGCAGGCCACCCGATCGGCAGAAACGAGGAGAACTTCTTCAAGAATTAGCATCGCTTCGCTCCTAATTTCCAGAAGCAACCTGCGACTGCGCTAAATGTTCCAGGGACCGCCAGCAACATTTCCTGAACGGCGACTGCGGGATTTTATTACAGATTACTAATTAATATGCGGTCGACGCCCCTTCGATCACCAAATGTCCATGCCGCACTTGGCGGCTTCCCCCCAGGGGCCGTTTCAACTCTGTCTGCCGAGCACATGCACTGGGAACAAGATCAGCCAGTGGCCCACGGCGTAATATACCGTATACTACCTCATCCCCTGTGTATTTTACTGCCTTGACGCCCGTACTCATCTTATCCTTTGGAAAACTCGGAGGACATGGCGATGACTGCAAACGAGACGACCCCTCAGTCGATGACCAGTGCCGAAGATCTGCGCAAGCGTGCCCTTGAACTTCAGCTTGCGGAGATGGAACGCGACGACAAGATAAAGGCCCGCGAGGCGACGAAACATGCAGAGTTCGTCGAGGATTTTTTCCAGAAGCATATCGGCGAGACAGAGCGGGCGGTCATCAAACGGCTGGTGATGAAAGCCGCCGCGGACGGAAAATACGAAGCGATGGTCTACAGCTTCCCGTCGAGCCTCTGCTCGGATGGCGGTCGACACATCAACAACAACCTGCCCGGCTGGCAGAATACCCTCCAGGGCAAGGCAAGGGAACTTTACGATCTCTTCGAGACGGCGGCCAAGCCCCAGGGCTATGGGCTGAAGGCGGTGATCATCAATTTTCCGGGGGGCATCCCCGGCGACGTCGGCTTCTACCTGACCTGGGAGCCGCCCGTCGAATAATTCGGAGCGGAAAGCGCGCGATACCGGCCGACAGGGTTTGCGAACGTCCTGCGCTTTGCGGGGTAAGCGGGGAGAAGCTTGGCCCTCCGCGCCAACGGAGCACGCGATGCCACGGTGCGCCAAGACGGCATGGAAGCGCACAGCACTCGCCAGGACGTATTCTCAAGGCATCGGAGCCCGTGGCGATGAAGGCGATTGAAGCATATTGCGAACGCATCTCCTGGCCGTATCGCTCATTGCAGTACACCACCACCTCCGCCTCGAGGTTCGAGCAAAGCCGTTCAGATTCAAGGATGCGCCGCTCATCCGTCGAGCTGGCCGAGGAAGCGCTCCAAGGCGTCGACCCCCAGGTCGTAGGACTCGAAAAGAGCGCTCAATGTCTCGCTTGCCACGGAGACAAGACAGCGACGGATCTCGGGGATCCTCATCATTAGTTTTGCGTCCGCGCTGCTTCGTTGAAGTCGTGGATCGTTCCATATGAGGAATTCAGCAGCCGCGAAGGAGCAGGCATTTCATGGCATCCGGCAGGCCACAGATCGCCGATGTAATCGACCCGGGTGATGCCCTCGGCGAAGTCCTCTTCGGACTGATTATGGCGCTGACATTTACCGTCGGCTCACGGGTCATCTTCACCGAAGGGGGCCTTGACGTCCGCGAGCTGATCGTCGCGACCATCGGCTGCAACGTGGCATGGGGCATCATCGACGCCGTGCTGTTCGTCTTGGGCGTGGTATTCTACAAGAGCCGGCGCGGACACGTCTTTCGGCAGGTCAGGGCCGCTCAAAACGAGCGGGACGCCATTGCTGCGCTCCGGAAGGAATTTCCGATCGACGGCGAACCGCTAGTTTCCGCGGCAGCGGATGAAGAGGCACTCTACCAAGCCATGCTCGGCCTCGCGCGGCGAGGAAGCCCTGCCAACACTCGTCTGTCGAGAGATGATTTTCTCGCCGCCGTCATCGTCTTTCTCCTGGTATCGGCGACATCGCTGCCTGCGGTTATCCCCTTCTTCATGATCAGCAGTGCGGACCTTGCGCTGAGAACCAGCAATTTTCTACTGATTGCCCTGCTCTTCCTGACAGGCTGTGCCTGGGCGCATTTTTCGGACGCAAAGCCGCTCAACGCAGGCATAACGATGACGTGCCTAGGCCTCGCGCTGGTCGGCATTGCGATTGCTCTTGGGGGGTAGGGATGGTGGACCGCGCTACGCCACCGCCCGCGACAGGGACCAGGAGTGCATCGGACTGGGCATTTCCCCTGCGATTGCACCTCAGCGTCATCATTGTCGGGCTGCTGGCTTGCACGGCGCTGCCGCTCGTGTGGATGGCATATACCCAAGGCAAGGTGACCGCCCTCTCCGCTGGCGAAGCACAAATGCGTCAACTCGGCTTGCGCACCATCGAGAACTACCGCGACGTGTTCAACGGCGGATACACCGCGATCGAGACGGCCGCCGCCGTCCCGCAAATGCTCACGCCGCCACCCCAGGATCTGCTGGCGAAGCAGGCCCTGCTGCTGCGAGAACTGAAGTCGTCCTTCCACATAGACGGGGTCTATGTCGGCTTTGCTGACGGGACGTACATTCAGGCCACGAACCTTGCGACAAATCCGGCGTGGCGCGACGCCTTGAATGCTCCGGCCGACGCCGCATTCGCCGTTCGTGCGATCACGAAGGTCATCGGTATTCCAGTGACGACCTGGACGTTCTTCGACCAGGACATTCGCCCTCTCGCTCGCCGCGCAGACGGCGACGATGTCTTCGACCCGCGGTCCCGGCCCTGGTACAAGGCCGCGGTCTCAGAGGGCCGGACGACATCGGTCGGCCCCTATATTTCCGCTGCGACCAACTACCTCACACTGACGTTCGCTACGCCCGTAGCCGGGAAGGACCAGGTCGTTATCGGCGCCGATGTGATGCTTGTGACGTTGGGAGAGGTTGTCGATACCGGGACGATCTCGGAAGAGGCGCATGGCTACGTATTCGACAGCACCGGCCGCCTGATCGTTCACTCCGACCCCGCGATCATGACGAAACTGCGCGATCAGATGCGTCGCGGGAGGCTGATGTCTGTTGCAGACGTGGCAGCGACAGACCCAGCCATCCCGGCCGTCGCGAATCTGGCACAGGACCGCAGCCGGCCAGATGGCGATGTCGTCCGCTTTCTGGTGAATGGCCGCGAGTATCTGGCCCAAAGCTTTCGTGCGGAAATAGCCGGCATGCTGAAAAACTACACGGTCGTCATCGCAGCACCGCTTGACGACCTGGTCGGTCCTGTCGAGCGGACCCTGAGGCGCAATCTGGCTGCCGCGGCCGCCTTCCTGTCGGCGGGCGCGATCGCCGCGATCATCATCTCCCGGTTGATCAGCCGCTCGCTCTATGCGTTGGCCGACGAGGCGAGGCAACTGGGCAATCTGGAATTCAAGCAGAGCCGCGTCTCGCGCTCCTGGATATCCGAGGTGAACGCGCTCGGCAAAGCGCTCGGTTCCGCCCGTGATACCATCCGGATGTTCTCGCTCTACGTGCCGCGTGAACTGGTCCGCAGGATTGTCATGACAGGCCAATCAGCGATCGGCTCCGCCTCCAGGCAGGAGATCACTGTCCTCTTCACCGACATCAAAGAGTTTACCACCATCTCCGAATGGCGCTCGCCCGAAGAGGTCGTCGCCCTGCTTTCCACCTATTTCGAAACCCTCAATATGATTGTCGAGCGCCACGGCGGTACCATAGTGCAATATATCGGCGACTCCGTTTTGGCGATGTGGAACGCGCCGGTTCATGACGAGCGGCATATCGAAAACGCCTGCCGTTGTGCCTTGTCGATGAAAGCGGCGATCGACGAGATGAATGCTTCCAATCGCGCCGCCGATCGCCCCGAACTCGTCACCCGCTTCGGCCTGCACACCGGACCGGCCGTCGTCGGCAGCGTCGGCGCCGAAACCCGCCGGCAATACACCGCGATCGGAGACACTGTAAACATCGCCTCGCGACTGGAGGGCCTGAACCGCGACTATGGAACCTCGATCCTCGTCAGCAGCGCGGTCCGCGACGCAGTTGCGGAGAATTTCAGTTTCCTACCTATCGGCACTGTCAGCGTCAGGGGCCGAACGGGGCAGACCGAGCTTTACGAGCTTCGGGGCTAGTATCGCTCGAACAGTCCGTCCATTGCAGGAAGGCTCTTGGCCCCTGCCAGAGAGCGCTGCTATAGTGATCGGTAGGGGGCGAAGCTGCCTGGAGTATTCGCTCTTTCTGCAGGCTGGGTCCCGCGATCACCGTGTCAAACCCGAGGTTTGTGCGGCCCTCACTATCGTTGCCCAGATCAAGGTCGACTTCAAAATACGGCACCAGCATCGTCGCCGTCCCGCGGACTCTCACGGACTGATGGTCACGTGGTACGAACTTCGGAATGATGCGCCATTCGCACTCCTCACGAAAGGACGGATCCTTGAAGGCACAGGCTAGCTGCTGGTAACGAGTGACAATCTGGTTTGCGAACTCTTCGACCCGTTCATCGTCCAAGGGCGTGGTGGCATCGATCGTCGCCAACGAGTGATCGATGAACTCCTCAAGCATACTCCTCCACCCGCACCATAGCCCTCCATTGGCTCAGGAGATCGTCGTCCTCCGCAAAGGACTCCGTGTAGACATATCCCTGCTGGAAGAAATCGATGAGAGAAGCTACCCGAAGCAATATGGCCTGCTGTCTTGACGATGCGGCCTTCGTACGCTTCTGGTTCCGCCTTCAGGTAGCCCAGCCCATATACGAACTTCCTCTGAATCATTCAGATAGTGGATGTTTGTCGCCCACATCACTTTCGAACTGACAATACCGAGAAACCCTTGAAGTGTCGTGTAGTGGAAAAGGCGCGGCCGCAGTGTCGCGCTCGCCCTGCCGGCTGACGTCGGCAGAAGCGAAAGGTGATCGTTAATCATATTTGGCATCAGTCGAGCTCCGTTGAGGCGAAACCACGCTAGGTGTGTAGTCCCTGAGTGTGATGGTGCATCATTGAACCTGAGTCGTCAGGAAGAGGATGCATTATGGGAAGTATTCTTCACGGCAGCGCCCGCACGACGCCGCGTCTTCGAGCCGAACTCCAAGCGTCGCAAGAAAGTACCCGGTCCCTTGCCGCCCGCTACGGCCTGAACTCGAAGACGGTGGCCAAATGGCGCGAG